>CAZXBD010000341.1:0-35467 GCA_964638305.1 uncultured Geobacteraceae bacterium
TTGGGGGTTGGGTGTTGGGTGTTGGGTGTTGGGTCTAAAAACTTGAACAGCCACCACACAGGACAACAACACAAAAGCAAGGGCCTCTAAAGAGGTCCGGGTCCTGTCGAATGCCCTGTCGTAAAACATACCCACCGTAATTTATAAACGCCGCAGAAGCCTGGCGAAGAACATGCCCTCCGCAGGAGTAGGCACTTTTGCATACTTTTGCTGCAGGGCAAAAGTATGGCATCTGGCGGGACGCGGCCCGTCGGTCTTGACTTGTCCTTACAGCCTTATAGCCCTAAAGCATGACAACCTTCCCCCTACAACCTTTCCAACAACGTCATACTCTCTATATGCCAGGTTTGCGGAAAAAGATCGAAGGGCTGACTCGAAACAACTTTATAGCCGTTTGTAACGAGTGGCGTCAGATCACGAGCAAGAGTGGCCGGATCGCAGGAAACATAAAGAATACGTTTCGGTCCAAGCTTTAAGAGTTCTTGTGACGCCAGGTAGTTACCGCTGCGAGGCGGGTCGAGAATGATCAAATCAAGATCATCTTCAATCTGATAATGAGCTATGACGCTGGCAGCATCGGCAGCATGAAAGTCGACATTGCTGATATTATTGGCGGCAGCATTAAGGCGGGCGCGGGCGATCGCTGAGGCAGAATTCTCCACGCCAGTAACACGTCCTGCCCTACGGGCGATCGGCAAACTGAAGTTGCCCATACCACAGAAAAGGTCCAACACGTTTTCTGTGCCACAAAGGTCAACGCGTTCCAGCATATTTGAAACCATGTTGCGGTTTTGTGCTGAGTTAACCTGGACGAAGCCACCGGGGCCATATCGCAGGGGCATCTCGGGATCATCGACCTTGACGATCAGATCACCTTCACCATGGACCACCTCCGGGGCATCTCTGCGGTCGGAAGAAAGGCAGGCATGCAATTGATGTCGAATGGCAAAATCCTGCAACCAGAGACGAAGTTGTTTGCGACCCTGCGGATGGACGTGCAGCAGGATTCTGGTTTCACCATCATCACCACAAGCTATGTCAATGCTCAAAAGTCGATCCGGACAAGGTAATCCAGCGAGTTCATTACGCACAAGGTTCAGTGCTTTTTGTATCGGTGGAGCAACTAGCCTGCACTCGTCGATGTCTACGACAACATGAGAACCTTGTCGATAAAAACCGACAAACAGTTGTCGCCCGGAAAGATGGCATTTCAACTCAACCCGATTTCGATAGCTCCACTCATCAGGGGCTTGAGCTATTGGCTTGAGAAGTTCGCCGGGAGCAATCTTATTACGAACTATCAGATCACTGAAGATCTGCTCTTTCCAGTGGACCTGTTCCGGATAAGGAAGATGCTGCCACTGGCAGCCGCCACAGGAACCGAAGAACGGGCAAGGCGGTTGTCGCCGGGATAGTGACGGCGAGACAACTTCAACCAGCTCGGCCTCGACGTATCGTTTTTTGGATTTAATGATGCGACAGGTAACCCGGTCACCAGGGATTGTCAGGGGGACAAAAACGGCCTTGCCGTTATGCCGCCCGAGTCCCCGGCCGCCATGGACGAGCGAGGTGATTTCAAGGTCCCGGATAATTTCAGCCATAAAAACGATGGGTGCGACGCTTGTTCAGTTCGACAGTCACAAGAGAGCGGGGATATTCAGGACGTGAAAGATAAGAGGCCGCATGTTTTAGAAAGTGGTCAATCAATGCAGTGCGGACCTCATCGACATCTGCCGTCGTCACGCCCATGCGTTCAATGCGTTTAATGACTGAAAACCGTTCACCGAGGGCTTTGATAGCCTGGGCCCTGAAGGGTTCTTCAATACTCTCCTCGGACAATTCTGGAAAGCTACAAACAATGGTGGCGACCACGCAGACCCGGTGATAATCGCCAAAATAGCGATTGCTTTCATCGGTGAAGATGATTTGCAGTCCGTTACCCAGACGTTTCTCTCTAATCGTTGTCATCAGCACTTCCTGCCAAGGCACGACGTTCATCCTCAACCAGGTCAATTTCACTCATGAGACCACGCAGGATGCGTATTTCACGATCATCCAGGGCCGCACGACCGAACATTTGCCGATAGGAGCGCATGATGTGTTCAGGATTCTGCGGGTTCAGATAATTGATCTTGAGCAAGGTGTCGCGCATATGAGTGAACAGGACTTCCAACTCTTCGATAGACGCAAGTTTTCTGCCTCGCTGCTCTTTACCACTCAATTCTCCATATTTCTTACCCATTTCATAAAGGCAGATCACCACAGATTGGGCCAGATTCATCGAAGCGATGCTGCCGCAGGTCGGGATCGTGATCAGGCGTTGACAAAGGTCCAGCTCCTCTGTTTTCAAGCCTTTGTCTTCACGACCAAAAACCAGAGCAACCCGTCCACCATCAAGAAGGGGAAGCAATTCAGCTGCGGCACTGTCCGGGTGGTGGAAATCAACCCGGTATTTGCCAAAACGTCGGGTGGTCGCATAGGCATAATGACAGTCGTCAAGGGCAGCTTTAAGATCAGGATATACGGTCGCCTGCTCCAACAGCGCGCTCGCCTTGACCGCCATCTTTCGGGCTTCTTCGTCCAGGTGGTCAACCTGCGGTGCCACCAGGCGTAGATCAGTGACGCCGAAATTGGCCATGGCGCGGGCCACAGAGCCTATATTCCGTTCACCGCGGGATTCCACCAGAACGACGCTGAGATTGTTGAGATTCATTTTGTTTCACAATTCATTGTGGGGGCTAACAGCAGATTATAGCTTTTACAAATCATGTTTTTTCAAATTTGATCAGCGACGAAAAGGTTTTTTTAGATCTTGTCTTTGATCTTAAATACATACAACCAAAAACAAACTTATCTCAACGCAAGGTCGCAAAGGGTTAAAACCAAGACGCAAAGAAACACAAAAGATTTTATTATTGCAACTTTGCGTCTTTCTGTCTCACTTTGTGTCTTTGCGTTAAACGCCTTATATTAGGGTTACAAATCTATTGATCTTTCGCGTTTCGCACTTCTCGCTTCGCGTCTCTCAATTCAAATCTCCCAAATAGCTCTGTGCCAGAGTTGCAGCGACGATAGCTGCTGTTTCGGTGCGAAGGAGACGTGGTCCGAGACTGACGGGCAGAAATCCTACCGCCTGGGCTTGCTCAACTTCCTCTTGTGAGAGCCCACCTTCCGGCCCAACCAACAGAGCAATGCTTTGCGGTTTAAAGGACCCTATTCCCTCGGTAAAGGTCCAGGAAGTGCTGCCCTCATAAAGCATCAATTTCAACTCGGCGGAAGTGGCGCAAACAAGAGCGTCGGCAAAAGTATGCACCGGCATGAGTTCGGGCAGTATGGCACGTCGACATTGCCGGGCCGCCTTATTGATGACCTCCGACCAGCGATGCGCTTCTTGCTGTCGGGCGCCCCTCTCCTCGAGCGTTACGGAGTAACGTGACTCAAGCGGCACAATGCGAGCAACACCAAGTTCGGTCAGCTTCTGCATGACCGGTTCAAAGGGTTCTCTATCAGGCAGAGATTGGTATATCTCGATCCTGAGTGAACTTTCAACCGTCGACATCAAACGTTCGAATGGTACACAGAAAGCCTGTTCTGGTTCGAGAGAGGTTATCCTCGCCCGGTAAGCAGTTGCTTGCGGGTCGATTACGGTCATCACTTCGCCAGGCTTTGCCTGCCAGAGAGAGAGTGCGGCCAGAGCTTGATTCGTCAATGGAACTTCGGCATCAAGCTGCGGTACGCAATCCAGCCTGACCAGGCTTGGCAGCCCACCGTTATTCACGCATGACGGGTTTGAATCCATGTTCCCGGTAACTCCTGAAGCGTTCACGCGACTCTTCCAGGCACGCTTCGTCAAATGATTCAGCGAAGTCGATGACATGACGAAAATGTCTGATAAATTCATGACTGCAGGGCGAGCCCATCAAGAGCACCTCCGCACCATTAGGGTTCTCCTCCGCGGCGACAATTACGACCGGCTCATCGTGGCATTCAACGGAGCCATTATCATACACGTGCGGGACAAAGGCCGCCTTCTTCCAGGTCCACATGAACTGGTCAAGGGTTACCCCCTGGTTATCGTCCTGGACTGCTACCACGACACGCTGTCCGGCGAGATAGAACTTTTCCGCGAGCTCACAGAGAATTCCGGCGCGTTCAGGACGATCCAGCTTGATAAATTCAACGTGTGTCAAATGAAGCTCCTGCTGTGACATTGGTAATCTATTCGATGCGGCACTCTAGCAAATCCATAATTTGCAGGTCAACTAATGTGATTCATAACGTCAACATTTATTTCATCATCGCTTTCTGATAGAATTAGAACATCAGAGAGACAAGTTCACAGGAGAAAAGAGAATGAGGGCAACTCGGTTCCTGCAAATATTCACACTGCTTACAGTTCTATTCCTCTGCGCCTGCGTTCACCCCGTTTCCAGGGAGGCGCGCGAGCATGTCAGCAATCCAACGACCTTTGCCATGGTCAGCGAAAACCCCGCAGCCTTCGTTGACCAACGTCTCGTTTTAGGTGGCGTTGTGAAGGCAGTTGAGAATGCCGAGGAAGGTAGCACCCTGGAAATTATGGAGTGGCGCCTCGCCCCCTGGGGAGAACCTCTTTACCTCGACGATAACGGCAGACGTTTTCTGGCGAAAACTTCAGAGTTGATCGATCCAACAATATACGAAGCAGGGACCCTGGTTACGCTGACAGGTGTTGTCCTTGGTAGTGAAACCAGGCTGCTGGGTGAGCATGAATATGATTACCCCGTCTTCAACATAACCGAGTTACACCTTTTGGAAAGCCCGTTCCGTTACGATATTCATGGTCTCATACACAGATATTACCCAGATTATGTCGAGCAGAATCAATTTCCCCACAGACACCCTTATGATCCGAGTTACAGCCCTTATCCCTACACTCAATACTGGTATCGCAATGCCGGCATCTATTGAGGCTATGTCTCCGCAGTAATCCAGAAAAGACACAATCGCACGTCTACTGCACCTTGGCCAATTGTGTTGCAGTTTGTGCCGGTCCCCTTGTTTTCTTCGCCAGAGCCATATAATTCCCACACAGAATCAAAAGAATCCCACAGCACGCAGGCAGTGACCAACGATAATCCTCCCAGATAGTAGAAAGGACCAGAGCAACGACCGGAAAAAGTAAAGTGGCATAAGCTGCGCGACCGGGGCCGATCCGACCGACCAGGCTTAGATAGCAGCCAAACGCAATCACCGATCCGAACAACGCCAGATAAACAAGAGAAATCAGGTAAGTTGCCGAGAGGTCAATGGTCAATGGGGCGCCGCTGATAATCACAATAAGCGCCATGCAGAGCGAGCCATAGGCCATACCAAAAGCATTGGTCTGCACAACGGGCAGATGTTGACGTTGATTGTGAGCCGAAAGAATATTGCCGAGCGAGGCCAGATAAGTTGCAGCAAAACTAAGACCAATACCGACGATTACCGGTCCGGAAAAATTAACCGCCGTCATCTCCGGCCAAAACAGCAGAACCAGACCGATCATCCCCAGCGCCCCGCCCAAAAGCACTTTCAACTCTATCGATGTACCAAGAAATAATCGTCCATTAAGCAGGTTCATGACAACAATCGTGGAGAAAACCACCGCTGCCAGGCCGCTGGTGATCTGTAATTCAGCCAGATAAAAGAGCAGGTAATTAACGGCAAAAAGGAAAACTCCCTGCATCGCGATGCAAAAATGATCCTTCCAGGAGAAGCGTAGCGACAGGCGGCGCACCAGGCACCACACAAAGAGGATTATTGCGGCCAGAGCAAAACGGTAAGCGACGGAGAGTGCCGGATCGACTGTGCCAAGCTGGAACTTGATCCCCAGCCAGGTAGACCCCCAGATCAGAACCGTAATCATATAGAAAAGGATATTGGCCATCTGTTAACTACCTTAGTTAGTCGTCCTTTGACTCTGCAAGTTGCTTTGCGGCCAGACGGCCGAGAGTTTCAATTGCCACCTCGACTGACGGATTCCAGCAAGCGGCATTGAGGCGGATGCAATTACGATAGTGGCCGTCGACGGAGAATAACGGCCCAGGTGCGATAGTGATTCCCAATACCTTGGCTTTTTCATAGAGAATCAGGGAATCAATACCCTCCGGCATTTCAACCCAAAGCACAAAACCTCCCTGGGGACGCGAAACCCTTGTTCCAGACGGAAAAGTACGACCGATGGCATCCCCCATCTGGGCCGCCTGGCGCGCATAAACCCTGCGAACGGAACGCAAGTGGTGTTCATAGCCGCCATTGGCAAGGAATTCTGCAATGGCAAGTTGTGTCGGGCTTGCGGTGGCCACATTAACCAGCATTTTGCCGCGCTCGATCTGTTCCTGGTAGCGACCGGCAGCGATCCAGCCAACCCGATATCCAGGGGCAACCGTTTTACTAAATGATGAACAAAGCAGAACATTACCAGACGTGTCAAATGACTTGGCAACAGAAGGTCGATCATCGTTATGCGAGAGATCGCCGTAAATATCGTCCTCGATCAACGGCACACTGTGTTCTTCAAGCATCTCTACGAGGCGCTGCTTACCTTCATCAGACATGCGGCCACCAAGAGGATTATTGAAGTTTGTAATCACAATACATGCCTTGACTTCACCCACATTCCGATCAAGAGCATATTCAAGAGCCTCAAGACTGATGCCCCCACGAGGAGATGCGGGGATCTCAAGTGCTTTGAGGCCGAGGTCTTCTATCAACTGTAGAAAATTAAAGTAGACGGGTGTTTCAATCGCCACGGCATCCCCAGGCTTGCAGAGAATTCGCAACGCCAGAACCACGGCCTCAACACAACCGGAAGTAATTACGATTTGATCGGGGCTGAGAGTGCAGCCGGAAAGAAGCAGGCGCTGAGCAATCTGCTTGCGCAACCGTAAATTCCCCGGAGGCAACTCATAAGAAATAGACTGGATGGGGAAGCGGCGGGTTTCTCGAGCCAGCATGCGGTTAAGTTTTTCTATCGGCAGCAATTCAGGATTCGGGACAGCGACACCCAACTGAAGCAGCTTTGGGTCAAGCAGGTCACGCATGACCACCTGGTAAATTTTCGAAAGGCTGACTTCTGCAGGATTAATTGACGGTTGATCCATCACTGGTTCTGCTGGCAGTTCCGGCAAACGAGCGCGCACATAGTAGCCGGATTGTGGACGGGCCTCTAGCATACAGCGATCTTCAAGTACGCTATAAGCCTCCTTAACCGTATTTATACTGACCTGCAGTTGTTTGCTCAAAGTACGTATAGATGGAACGCGATCTCCAGGGCGCAGAGTGCCCTCCTCAATCAGGTAATTGATCTTGTTCGCAACGCCTTCGTAGAGTGGCGTTTTTCCCTTTTGTGGTGCGCTGATGTTGGTCATCACAGCCTCCTATACATTCTATTACTAACAGCTTGGGTCAGAAGCCAACAGGTACAGTTGCTTTCTTCATCAATGGGCACAATTAAGAATTAACCTATCTGTGCTGGTTACAATTGTAAAGAACTGTATCTGGTACCAGATAAAGATGTGCGCTTAAATGCATACAACACGATTCAGAAAGGAGTTGGCATGGAACTATTGTTGAAAAATCAAGAGTTAATGGATCTTGGCAAAAGCTTGCGTGGCACCAGTATTGCCTGCCGTGATGGTCGCTGTTGGATCACACAGGAAGGAGACAGTCGTGATCACATTTTGCGCACCGGCGAAAGCTTCACAATAAAAGCAGCCGGACGATTGATTGTCACTGCCACAGAGTCATGTCGACTCATGTTGGTTGAGCACGAAAATGGTAATCGTCAGAGGCAACCTGCTGAAGTTCTTTACGGGTATTTGAAGAGTTGTGTAGTGGGTAGTCTTTGAGGATAAAACAAAATTGGCAGGCACGTTCCGACAGACATAATAATTGAGTTTGTGGTTTTGACTATACTTCCCTTTGTAACGCAGCCGGAGCGATAATCGTTCATGGCGAAATAAGCGAGGAACTGTTTGAGCCGCAGGCGAGTTTTGCACGCGCGCCTTGAACGGTTGTCGCGGAGGCCAGTCGAAGGCCAAGGAGCAAGGGCGCCTTTTGATCCAAACCTTTAGGCGTGTAAAAGTTTGGGCGGCTCGGGGCCGAGACCCCGTCATACATAATTTGTATGCAATCCAATGAGTTTTAACAACAAACCTAGACCGGCGGGTCGCGTCCCGCCTGACGCCTCAGATAATTATGGGGACACAATGGCACTCATATTGTGTCCCCATAATTATCTGTTTGCAAAAAATGCCTTACTCCTGGCGGAGGGCATCTCCTCTGCCAGCTTTCATAGCCTTTAAGGTATAGTAGGGCTAAAGAATCCGGCCCTGTGCTTGCGGGCCTTCCAGAGAGCGGGGTTTTGCAGCAAACGGCGTAACAGACAAAATGCAACAGCAACCAGAGCCGAAGAGGACCTCAAGGGCCTCGGGGATAACTGGGGATATGTAGACGTCTAAAGATTCATACCTATGACACTTGCCACCAGCAATCCCCGAACAAAACATGCCAAGCGCCGCGCCAAGTTTTCTTTTGCTTCGTTTTCTTTGTCGCCACAAAGAAAATGACGTTGCTGTCGGGCAACCCCGACGGTTTTTCTTTTAACTTATAGATTGCAAAGCCCAACAAAAAGAGCAACAGATTAATAATCTGTTGCTCTCAGGCTACATAAAAAGTTCAAAAACGTTCAGTTGCCAACAAATGCCAGTTATAGAGACCAAAACACCCAATCGCACTCCCTACCTCGGCGAAGCAATAAATTTATATTTTCACACCGACTTGACTTCCACCCCCTCCGCCTGTTAGTGTCTCGTAATTAGTTGCTGACGTTAAATGATTTACAAGCGAACAGCAACGCACACCGCTGTTCCAAGATTGAAAAGACGTTCTTCAAGACTCCGGAATATTCTGGAGTCTTTCTATTTTTAAGCCTGTCCGTCAATGTCAATTCTCTCGTTACAGTCAAAATCACTCAGTTCGGACCGGCTTATCTAAAAAAGGAACACATGGATTTCAAGAGTTTCAATCTACACCCGAAGATCGTCGCAGGAATCGTCGAGGCAGGGTTCGACCAGCCAACACCAATACAGGCGGAATCGATTCCAAAAATCATGCAGCACCGTGATGTCATGGGCCTTGCTCAGACAGGAACAGGTAAAACCGCAGCCTTCGGGCTGCCGATCCTCCACCAGTTGATGAAAGGCAAACGCGGCTGTGTACGTGCGCTGATTATCGCCCCTACACGCGAACTCGCCGAACAAATTCACGAAGCACTCAGCCATTTGGGCAAGCAAAGCGGCCTGCGTAGCCTCACCGTCTACGGCGGGGTTGGTATCAACCCGCAGATCACCAAACTGAAGCGTGGTGCTGAAATCGTAGTCGCCTGTCCGGGACGCCTACTTGACCACATCAAACAGTCAACAATCGACTTAAGCAATCTCGATGTGCTGGTCCTCGACGAAGCCGATCGCATGTTCGACATGGGTTTTCTCCCGGATATTCGTCGCATCATCAAAGCAGTACCAGCAAAGCGACAGACATTGCTATTTTCCGCGACTATGCCTAAAGAGATACGTCATCTGGCAAAAGAGGTTCTCAACAACCCGGAAACGGTACAGGTTGACACGATCGCCCCACCGGTGACTGTCAGTCATGCTCTCTACCCGGTACCGCAGCATCTGAAAGCTGATTTGCTCCTCAAGTTACTCGAGCAGACAGATACTGGATCAGTACTTGTCTTTACTCGCACCAAACACCGCGCCAAGCGTCTCGGCGAGAAGCTATGCAAAAGCGGTTACCGGGCAGCCTCATTGCAGGGGAACCTGTCCCAGTCGCGAAGGCAGGCGGCTCTTGACGGCTTCCGCGACGGCAGTTTCCAGATACTGGTAGCGACTGACATCGCTGCTCGGGGTATTGATGTTTCTCTGGTCTCGCATGTTGTCAACTTCGATATTCCCGATACAGCTGAAGCCTATATTCACAGGATCGGCCGCACCGGTCGTGCCGCCCGAAGTGGAGATGCCTTCACTATGATTACCAACGAAGATGGGGTCATGGTGCGGACAATAGAAAGAGCACTTGGGACACAGCTTGAGCAGCGCAAACTGGATGATTTTGATTATCGTGTTCCGGCACCCGAGCGCCCTGCACAACCTTCGCGGCGACCAGCTCGAGCGACACAGCGTACCAGACCACAAAAAACCAAACCGAAGCAATCATCATCCGGCAACAGAAAAGCCACCGCTGGCCGTGGACGATAAAGGCGACAAAGCACAACAAAAACATTAACAGGAATGTCCTTGGCGGCGCATCTTGATTTTAACGCGTCTCCAGGTATCTTTTATTCAGGAGAACGTGTAGTATGTCTAGCTGTACTGACCGTCGACTTCTACAAACCACCACCGCTCTTCACCAGCATTGCGAGAACCGGAACGATTGAAGAGCGCTCTCTTTTATGCCATATTTTCAGCACGAAAATAGCTAGACGAGCTCCATAGGAACCGGTGATTTATCTGGTTTCTATTGACCTTATCTTGGCTACCAAGTAAGGAGTAAATTATGGAGAACACCACACTTTCGGCTGGCGGCCCGGTCGAAGCACGCTGCACCAAGTGCCGTAAGAATACCGGCCACATCATCATCGAAATGGCTGAAGAATCACCGGCAAAAGTCCAATGCGATGTCTGTAGCAGACAGCACAAATATCGGCCGCCTACAGTGCCAAAAAAACCAGGAGTGCGTCGGACAGTCGATCCAAAGATTGCGGAAAAGAAGGAATGGGCAGAACTGCGACCCACGATGAAGGACGATCTGGCAATATCTTATTCCATGACCACAGCCTTCAAAACAGGGGCATTGATGAACCACCCGGCCTTCGGTCTTGGCCTTGTGCAACGACTGGCTGGCCCGCGCAAGATAGAGGTGCTGTTTGAGGATGGCAAGAAAGTGATGCGTTGCAAGTAAACCACTGTTCAGTGAAGAGTGGTTAGCGATGATTCTATTTTTTTTGATCTGAGCACTGACAAGAGCTCGACAGGAAAGGGCAAACAGATGGCTAGAAAACCAAATTACGGCTTCGAAAAACGTCAGAAGGAGCTTGCCAGGAAAGCTAAAAAAGAAGAAAAGAACAAGCGGAAACAAGAGGAAAGCGGCGAGGAGACTGCCGAGGAGACCCCCGAGCAAGATTAACAAGACAACATTTTATGAAATTTTAAATAAAGACCTGCCTAATAAAACGGCGACACCATAGTTTTTTCACTACAGTGTCGCCGTAAAACCATTTTATTGCAGCCTGTATCTATCCTGCCAGAAGAAGTCAGAGATCAACTTTCAGCGAGCATCACTTGCCCTTGGACTTTTTCATCTTCTTCTTGCCATCATCGTCCGTTTCATCTTCGTCACCTTTGGACTTCTTCATTTTCTTCTTGCCATCATCATCCGTTTCATCTTCGTCACCCTTGGACTTTTTCTTCTTCTTTTTGCCGTCGTCGCCCATATCCTCATCATCTTCATCCTTCTGCTTACCTTGACCACCCTGCCAATCTTCTCCTCGTTTGAATTTGGCATTATCAGAAGCATTTTCATACGCAGAGGCATTTGGCGTCGGTCCTTTTCCCATGGATTTTTCAGGTTTTTTCGCCAAGGCAAAGGACGGTGCCAAAACCAGAAGAAGGCTGCAGAGATAAATCAATATTCGCTTCATATGTCTCTCCGAGTAATACTTTTCTGAAGTTTACAAACTTTAAGGGCAATTCTGATCGAGACTGACCAGTCAACTGCTGAACGTACCCTATTGAACATTAAAGCAGAAATCAGGACGTTTGCAATTGCACAAAAAAAGAACGGCGCATAAGTCCGTCCTTAAAAAGTGATGCAAATTTAACCTCTTTTTTGTCTATGACAGCTTGCCGCTGATCAACGCCTCCATGATCAGATATCCCGGATCGACAACAATCCCGGACGCTCGCGCTGCGGATTCAGAATACTCAGTGGACGACTTCCCTGCGGCGAACTCACCGCCTGACCCTGCAAGAACAAAGGGAACCGGATCTTTGGTATGCGTCATTTTTTCAACTGGCGTAGGATGATCGGGAAGCAAAAGGACACGATACTCGCCCAGGGCACCGATACCGTTCATGACAGTACCGACAACATCCTTGTCAAAACGTTCGATTGCTTCGATTTTGTCCGTCAGGCTGCCGCCATGGGCCGCTTCATCCGGGGCCTCTACATGCAAGTAAACAAAATCCCTGGTCTCTAGAGCCTTCAGGGCCGCCGCGGCTTTCCCAAGGTAATTCGTGTCAAGGTAACCGGTTGCTCCCGGAACATTGATAATGTCGAGGCCGGCATAGATACCAATACCTTTAATCAGATCAACGGCTGAGATCACTGCGCCGTTCAGGTTGAATTTGTCCTTCAAAGTCGGCATTTGCGGACGACGCCCCTGCCCCCACAACCAGATTGAGTTCGCCGGGGGTTTACCTTGTTTGTCACGCTCAACATTGACCGAATGGTATTTGAAGAGCATCTGCGCCGCATTTGTGATCTGCATCAACGGCATAGCTTCCTCAGAACGCAGGAGGTGATCCCGAACGCTTTGTCCGCTCAAATCATGCGGAGGGGGCACATTAAAATCATCCCGCCCTCCCCGCCAGACCATGAGATGCCGGTAGGAAACTCCTGGGTAAAACTGGAAATCATCATCACCAAGTTCCGTCTGAAGGCATTCTATTAATTCACGAGCTTCTGCGGTCGAGATATGCCCTGCAGAGAAATCCTGCATTAACATATCGCCGCCAGCCAATCCGAGGGTCACCAGGTTGAGACGGAAGGCGACGTCTTCCGGGCCAAGTTCGACGCCCATACTGGCAGCTTCCAGAGGGGAACGGCCGGTGTAACATGTCGCCGGGTCATAACCGAACACAGAGAGATTGGCAACATCAGAACCAGGATGAAAGTTCTGCGGGACAGTTTCAGCAAGACCTGTCATTCCCTGCTGAGCAAGCTTGTCCATATTTGGCGTTTTGGCCGCCTGCAGGGGTGTTTTGCCATCAAGTTGTGCAATCGGTTCATCGGCCATACCATCGCCGAGCAAGGTAATGTATTTCATGGGATCCGGATAAAAATTAAAGGTTAAAAGAAATAAAGAGATTAATTGCAGCTTTTCCCCGCCATCCGCTGCGCGACACTCGCCACAGCTCTACCCTCTTGGATGATGTAGGGCGTGCATCTTTTTTAAACGTTCGCGTGAAACGTGAGTATAAATCTGGGTGGTTGAGATATCCGCATGTCCAAGCATCGCCTGTACGGAACGTAAATCAGCCCCATTTTCCAAAAGGTGGGTCGCGAAGGAATGGCGCATGGTATGCGGCGTAATACTTTGCGTAATCCCTGCCTCAAGGGCGCGGCGCTTAATAATCTTCCAGAAGCCCTGACGTGTCAAGCCTTCACCGGAACGGTTAAGGAACAGGAACTGTGAGCCACGCTGTTTGTCGAGGGCTGATCGTCCGTTCTGCAAATATTCACGCAAGGAAACGATGGCGGCCTCTCCTAAAGGGACAATGCGTTGTTTGCTGCGCTTGCCGAAAGCGGTCAGGTAACCGACATCCATTTGCAAATCATTTAGCTTAAGCGTCACAAGTTCAGACACGCGCAAACCCGTCGCATAGAGGACTTCAAGCATAGCACGGTCCCTGAAGGCGAGTGGTGATTCACCCTGGGGGCTGGCCAATAGATTCACAACATCAAAGGGCGAAAGAGTGTGTGGCAACGCGGCGAAACTTTTGGGTGAGACGACCTGGTCCGTCGGGTTGTCCGTTGTGAACTTTTCATGGATCAGGAACTTATGGAAAGTTCTCAACGCGGCCAGGGCTCGGGCACGACTTCTGGCCGAAAGACCATCATCCTTAAGGTGACTGAGAAAACGTAAAACAACTGAAGGCGTGATTTTTTCCAGGGCGACAATATGGCTCTTTTCCAGAAAATCAAGATATCGCGCCAAGTCGCGGCCATAGGCATCAAGCGTGTTGCGTGCCAACCCGCGCTCAACAGCCAAATAGTTAAGGTAGTGGTCCAGGTAATGGTTCATAGATATTTGTTTTTCTATGCTATTTGTTTTTCATGCATTTCAAGAGAGCCTTGCGGACATCCTCACGTTTACCCTCATCACTGATCGTCTGGCCAAAGATATCCTTGACATAGAAAGTGTCGGCGACCTGATCCACTTTGGTAGAAATTTTAGCGACGTGAATATAAAGTCCCAGATCGGCAAGGGTTTTTGTAATCCTGTAGAGCAAACCAACCTTGTCATGGGCGAAGATATCTATCACGGTATGCTCTCTGGACACATCGCAATCAAACTCCACCTTATTCGGGAAACGCGGAACTTTCTGGCCAGGCAGGGAACTGCCCTTCTGCCGTTTCTTTACAAGCCCTGAAACCTTGATGCGACCTTCGAGAACAGCAGTCAGGTCAGCCAAAACCTTCTCCCATTTTGGCGGGTCGTCAATAACCCCGCCTATAGGTTTGTTCACATCCAGAAGGTCCAGAGCAAAACCATTGCTGCGAGTGTAAATTTGCGCACCGAGGATATTGATGCCGTTCGCAGCCATGACTCCGGTGATCATACTGAACAGACCAGGCACATCCAGAGCGGAAATCGTAACGCGGGTAAATTCGGCATCAACAACGTGAGCCACTTGCATGGCTACGGTTTTTTCACCACGCGACAGTTCCAGGGCAAGATGTTCCCTGATTTCCCAAGAGCGGTTAGTCAGCAGATAACGCAGGCTCATTGAGCGCAGACGATCCTTGACGCGCTTCTCGCCAAAATTATCTTTGAGGGCCGCCAAAACCTTGCGCTTGCGATTGCGAACTCTTTCGGAACGCAGGCCGCTCATAAAGTTGCCCCGCTCAAGAGTCTCGTAGGTCTTTTCGTAGAGATCCTGCAGCAGGCGCCCTTTCCATTCAGACCAGACATCCGGACCGACCGCCCTGAGGTCAGCAAAAGTGAGCAGATAGAGCATCTTCAAAGTCTCGACCATCTCCATGGTATTGGCAAAGTCCTGAATCAGACGGATGTCATTCAGGTCGCGCCGTTGTGAGATATGGGCCATGTCCAGGTGGTGACGAACCAGAAACTCGAGACGCAGGCTGGACTCCTTGGTCAGATTAAGGCGGCGGGCAATCTTGGGAATCATATCCGCGCCTTTATTAGAATGGTTCTTGCCCTCACCCTTGCCGATATCGTGAAAAAGGACTGCGAGAACAACAAGTTCCGGCTTGCCAATATCCTCAGCAACACTGGTCAACAACGGTCTGGCTTCACGATAGACCCCGGACCAGAGTTTTTCGATTTCTTCGACGGCAAAGATCGAATGAATGTCAACCGTGTAAACGTGGTAGGCGTCGTGCTGGACCATGCAGTATATTCTCTTGAATTCAGGGATATACTTATTCAGGAAAGCCAGGTGGTGCATATCACGTAAGCTCTGGGCAACGCCGGTGGGCCCGCGCATAATCTCCAGAAACATCCCTGACACTTCCCGATTGCGTCGGAAGCTGTCATTAACCAGAGACAGGTTGTCGCGAAGTTGCCCTTTGACGTCCGCACTCAGGATGAGGTTGTTCTGTTTGGCCAGCAAAAAAGCCTGCATCATCGCCACAGGACGGTTCTCAAATAGATTCTTGCGAGCAGTCTTCAGTTCGCCGCGATAACTGAAAAAGTCATCGCCCAAATTGCGTCGGCCAAGCGCACCGAAGATTCCGGTCGTGGGGGCCTTGTCTTTGAAAGCGGTGAAGATCAAACTTGAAGCCAGATGCTCGGTCCGGGTGGCCTGGGCGTAGTAGTCCTGCATGAACTGTTCTACAGAAAGGGCGGTCTTATTGTCCTGATAGCCTAGAAAAGCTGCTATCTGTTCCTGCTTGTCATACTGTATCTGGTCGGTTTTACGCTTGGACTGAAAATGCAGCTCATTGCGAATACGCCAGAGATAATCATAAGCAGCTTCTATTTCCTGCATTTCACGAGCAGAGATAACGC
This sequence comes from uncultured Geobacteraceae bacterium, assembly GCA_964638305.1. Lineage (GTDB taxonomy): Bacteria > Desulfobacterota > Desulfuromonadia > Desulfuromonadales > BM103 > M0040. Next base: position 16,061 of record CAZXBD010000341.1, read on the forward strand.
CCTTTTTCAAAAGATCACGTAACCCATTGGCCTTGAATTTGACACGTGCCATCCATATCGCCGTATGCAGGTCGCGCAGGCCTCCCTCACCTTCCTTGATGTTCGGCTCCAGCATATAAACAGACGAACCGTACTTGGTTAATCGGGACTGATGTTCTTCGTACTTGGCCTTTAAAAAATTCTGGCTGTTGCGACTCAGCAGGTTCTTCAAAACCTGACTTTCAAACTCATGGTAAAGAACTTCATCACCGGCCAGAAAGCGTGTGTCCATCATGGCCGTACGAATCGTAATATCCTGTTGAACAAGGGTCAGGCAATCAGAAGAGGTACGAACGCTGTAGCCGACATCAAGGTTGAGGTCCCACATCAGGTAGAGGACACGCTCGGCAATTTTTTCAGCCAGGTCCTTGTTTTTATCGCTGCAGTAGAACATGACGTCAATATCAGAAAGCGGATTCAGTTCAGCACGGCCATAACCACCGAGGGCAATGACCGCAGAGCAAACCTTTCCTGCTGTTGGGAAATCTGCAGCCGCGCACTGGTAAAGGCTGTGGACCAGTTCATCGGCCATCGCCGTAATACATTCGACCACCTCACGTCCGCTGCCTCCGGAATTATGCATTTCGTGACATAAATTGCGTCGATGATCCAGGTAAGAACGCGCCGCTTCCAGGAGAAAGCTGCGCCTCTCTTCAAAAGAGACGTCTCCGGCCATCATCAGTTCCGTAGCAAAAAAATCGATATGGTTTTCTTGTTGTTTCATATTATCGAGATGCTATCAGTTTGTTGTTGACGGCATAAGCCTTGATCGCTGAGGCAATTGCTTTGGCAGCCGCTTCACGATACTTGTTGCTTGCCAAACGCTTCTCTTCACGAGGGTGGCTTATGAAGGCCGTTTCCACTAAAACAGAGGGCATCGTCGCACCAAGAAGAACATAGAACGGGCCCTGACGCACGCCAAGGTCTCTGACATTACTATATTTTTTACTGATGTTCTGAACCAGGCTCTCCTGAATACCGGTAGCCAGACGACTCGACTCATTGATCTTGGCATTCGCCATGAGATCAAACAAAATCATCTCCAGGTCTGATACCTGTTTAATAGATGTACCATTCTCGCGTGCAGCAACGGCAGCAGCCTTATCGTTTTTGGAAAAGTTGAGATAATAAGTCTCGATACCGTAAGCCTTGCGGCTCTTGTTGGCATTGGCATGCAGCGACACAAACAAGTCGGCGCCGACCTTGTTGGCGATAGCGGTGCGTTCTTCAAGCGGCAAGTAGACATCGCCACTGCGAGTCAGGATGACCTCGCAACCGATCTGCCGGGTCAGCTCTTTCGACAGCGCCTTGGCCAATTTCAGAGTAACGGTTTTTTCGAGGAGCCCGCTCGGACCGACAGCTCCAGGGTCTCTTCCACCGTGCCCGGCATCAACGACAATCCGCCTCAAGGTGTTTGACGTGGGGGCTTTCGGGATGTGCAGAGGCGACTGGTCCTTAGGACTATCTTTGAGCACCTTGGCAATTGCGTCGGTTCCCGATTCGGGAAGGGTGCTGATTTGTACTTCGCGGCGTTTCAGCTCGGGTGACTTGGCGCCTGCTATATCAATGACAATGCGCCAGGGGTCGCTCAGTGGAAAGACTTTATAATCACCGATACTGCCGAGGTCCAGAACAACACGGACTGTGTCGGGTCGTGGCAGACCCGTGCGTATCCGTCGCAACAAACCATCATCAACGATCGTTGGTTGCTTTAACCCTTCATCCAGCCCCGTCCTTTCAATATCAAGATAAAGCCGGGGATCGCCCCCCTCTTTTGCATCAGGCACCAGGTAATGAGTCGAGAATTGCGTCTCAGCAGAGACATCCAGAACGATTCGTGTATAACCAGGATTAGACCAATAACGAATCGCAGTCAGTTGGCCCTCGTCAACCGGAGCCTTCGTTGCAACGGCAGAAGGACGCATGGGTTGATTGGTTTTTTGCGCAGGTTTCTTCGGTGGAGCATAATCTTCCAGAACAGCCAGTCGGGCCCTGGCCTTGCTAACCATATCGCCGCTCGGCAGTTTCGTGACCAGGTGTTGATAGATGAGATAGGCACGCTTTTTATCGCCGAGCACATCCTCACTCAGTTTACCTGCCTGCAAAAGTGCATCGTCTGCGAGAGAACTGTCAGGATAAGTTTCCGCCATCTGCTCGAAGAGATCTACAGCACGTTCCGCATCTGGCCTGATGCGGCTTATGCCGTAGAGCCCCGAGGTTGTTTTAGCACACATATAGAGAGCATCAGCCCCACGACGCGTCTGCGGAAAACGTTCATAAACCGATTCAAACTGGTCGTAGACGCGTTGCCACTGCTCACGATACATCTGCTTTCTAGATGAATTCTGCAGCGCGTAGTAGGCGTCGCGAGCTTTCTGATAAGCCTGGTCTGAACTTCCAGAAAAAGCTGGCGTTGGTGCAAGAGAACAGATCAGGATCAGTATGAAAAAAGCGATACGAGTCATAATATTCAAAGCATTTTCTTCAATTCGTCGAGCAGGTTGAGTGCCTCCAACGGTGTCAGTACCGACACGTCCATCTCCTCGATGCGTTGTCTGACTGGATCAGGTTGTTCAAACAGGCCAAGCTGTGGTGTTGCCTCAACCTTGGCAGCATGTTTGCTGCGTGCCAGGCGTGGGGCTCCAGCCACGTATTCACCGGATTCAAGGTTATGTAAAACCTCCTTGGCCCGGTCAATGACCACAGTTGGCAAACCGGCCAGACGCGCAACCTGAATGCCGTATGAGTGACTTGCCCCGCCTTTTACGATGCGACGGAGGAAAACAATCTGGTCGTTCCACTCTTTGACAGCGACATTGAAATTCTGCACACGTTCACGGGTCTGGGCCAGATCGGTCAATTCATGGTAATGAGTTGCAAAAAGAGTCTTGGCCGAAACCTTGGCATTATCGTGCAAATATTCAGCCACAGCCCAGGCAATACTGACGCCATCGAAAGTCGAAGTACCGCGGCCGATTTCATCAAGCACAATCAGGCTGCGAGGAGTCGCATGATTGAGAATATTCGCCGCTTCCGTCATTTCGACCATGAATGTCGATTGGCCACGCGCTAGATTATCACTTGCTCCGACTCTGGTGAATATTCGATCGACGACACCAATCTGTGCCTTTTTTGCAGGCACCAGACTGCCCATCTGCGCCATCAGCACCAGAAGCGCAACCTGTCGCATAAAAGTCGATTTACCGGCCATGTTCGGGCCGGTAATAATCAGAATCTGCCTTTCAGAAGTATCCATATGAACATCATTGGCGACAAAACGTTCACCAAGGTTCATGGTTTCGATAACCGGATGCCGCCCGTCCTCAATCACAAGCTCCGTCGATTCGTCCATGAGGGGCCTGCAGTAGTTATGCTCATGGGCCAGGTCAGCCAGTCCGAGCAGGACATCGAGAATCGCAACCCTGTCAGCTGTCGCCTGAATACGTTGGCCCTGCTGCGCAACCTGTCGACGCACCGCCTGGAAAAGGTCATACTCGATTTCGACCAGCCGGTCTTCCGCACCGAGAACTTTTTCCTCGTACTCTTTCAGGGTCGGCGTTATGAATCTTTCTGCATTTGCCAGCGTCTGCTTACGTTGATAATCATCCGGCACACGTTCAAGGTAAGACCGGGTCACCTCGATATAATAGCCGAACACTTTATTGTACCGGACCTTGAGAGAGGGGATCCCGGTGCGCTCCTTTTCCTGCTGTTCCAACCGGACAATCCAGCCTTTCCCTTCACGACTGATACTACGCAACTCATCGAGCTCGGCGTGATATCCATCACGTATCAAACCGCCATCTCGCATCACGAAGGGAGGGTCATCGACAATGGCGCAGGCAATCAGCTCAACCATGTCGGGCAACAGGTCCAGATCCGCCTTCAACCCCATTAACAAAGGACTCTCGACCTGCTCGAGCAGGACGATGATTTGCGGCAGTTTTTCAAGCGATATGCGCAGGGCTGCCAGGTCTTTGGCGTTGCCGGTCGCCATAGCGATTCGGCCGTTGAGTCGCTCAAGGTCATAAACCTCGTCAAGGATGCGGCGCAGATCATCGCGACAGAGGCTCTCCCGGACAAATTCCTCGACGGCTCTGTGACGTTCATCAATCCGTTTCAGATCAACCAGAGGATGGGTCATCCAGTGTCGTAGTTTGCGCGCCCCCATGGCCGTTACCGTACGGTCCATGACTCCGAGCAAGGAACCGCGTCGGCCGCCGTCGTGCAGAGTCTCTGTGAGTTCCAAATTGCGGCGGGTAAAATCATCTAGAACCATATGATCGCGCACATGGTAGGTTTGCAGTGTCTGCAGATGGGATAGCGCGCTCTTCTGGGTTTCTTCCAGGTAATAAAGAACCATCCCGGCAGCCTGCATGGCACCGGGCATATCATGACAACCAAAGCTTTCCAGGGAGCTGTCCGGGAAAAACTCCTGCAGGACCTGTCGAGTCCGGTCTTCAGCAGCAACCCAATCCGGCAGACGGTTTACGATCCGGCCCTGCAGAGTGTTCTGCAATAGATCAGTCAACTGGTCTCCGGCACTTCCTTCTACGACAAGCACTTCAGCCGGGTCACGTGAAAGGATCTCACCAGCGGTGCTCTCCGGATCCTGAAACTCCGTCACCCGGAATTCCCCGGTAGTGATATCAACGTAGGCGACACCGAAGAGCTCATCGGCAGGCGACACCGCCATGAGGTAATTGTTGCGACGTGGATCGAGGGTGTCGGTATCAACGACCAGTCCGGGGGTCACGACTCTGACAACGGCACGCTTGACAATCCCTTTGGCCGTTTTTGGGTCTTCAACCTGCTCACAGATTGCAACATTGTGCCCGTGCTGGACAAGTTTGGCGATATAGGGCTGACAGCTGTGAAAAGGGATGCCGCAAAGAGGAATCTCCTCGGCAGCCCCCTTGTTACGTGCGGTCAGAGTGATATCCAGAATCCGCGAAGCAACAACCGCGTCATCCATAAACATTTCGTAGAAATCACCCAGGCGGAAGAAGAGAATCGCATCCGGATAATCAGCCTTGATTTCCAGATACTGTTGCATCATGGGTGTGGTTTTGGCCATCAGGTATAACGATCCTAAAAAAACAACCCTTTAAGAAGGTTGTATTAATATTTACAACTGCTCTGCGTACAATAGTTATTATGTTAACAAATCGGCAAGTTGACTGTAAACAGAGAAAGATGTGAAACAGACGATTCTGAAGGTTGCCAACACACCGCGATGTGCATTATGTTAACGCCAGACAACACAGAGGAGAGAGATGTTTTCATGACGCCTGCATCTGCACCTTGTCCCCTTCTGCAGGGGCTCGACAAATCTGATTACGACATAAATGAACTTGACGATGAAATTCGTGTCGATCAGCTCTGTGTCGACCTGTTGCGCCATCTCTACCAGAACCTGACCCGCGAGAGCAGAATGCCGCCTGAGCAGGCCGGTGAATGCTGTCACGGTGCCGATTATTTCCTGCGAGAATTTGTGATTGCCGACCGACAGGAGAACCTCTTCAATATAGATTCAATCCGAATACGTCAATTTGCCGGTCACTGGTACATAGCACGCACCCCGGAACCCAATCTGACGGAATTGAAACATATCCTGGTCGGAACCGCTGAACTTTATCATTACCTTGCCAGACAAGAGCTGGTAGATCAGAGCATGGCCGGTGAGATTGCCTCTCGATGTCTGGATCTCGACTATTATCAGCAGAGGATCAATGATTTCTGGGCTATCGAAGGCGACGGTTATGATGCCTGGAGGCTAGCCTGCCCTCTCTAGAGCACTAATTTGACAACTTATGACCCAGCACACTAAATCACCTAAAGTCGCGGCAGCTAGCCTCTCCATCGCAACAGCGCTGGCACTCGCGATACTCAAACTCCTGACTGGTTTTTTCACAGGCAGTCTCGCAGTTCTGACCTCTGCGATAGACTCCCTGCTTGACATTCTCATGTCCGGCATCAACCTGATGGCAATTCGTCATGCAGAACAACCGGCAGACGAACAGCATCCCTACGGTCATGGCAAGTTTGAAACCCTGGCAACCATTGTTCAATCCTTCGTTATTGCCGCCTCCGGTGTCTGGATCATTTACGAGGCTGTTCAACGCATGATCGTGTCCAGTCCAATCAAACAGGCTGGGATTGGCATTGTCGTCATGTTCATCAGTACAGTCGCCTCATTATGGATCAGTCGTCACCTGTTGAAGGTTGCAAGAGAAACAGATTCTTCCGCCCTTGAGGCAGATGCACTCCACTTCACAATGGATGTCTACACCAATCTGGCCCTGCTTATCGGATTGGTCTTCATCAACTTCTTCGATTTGCCCTGGCTTGACCCGGCCATGTCTATCCTGGTTGCCTTCTACATTCTTTTTGAATCAATCCGCCTGCTGCGCCACGGCCTGCGCGACATCCTTGATGAACAACTTCCAGAAACAGTTCGCCATGAAATTGAAACATTGATCAACGACCATAAACACGAACTGTTCGACTACCACAACCTACGCACCCGTCGTGCCGGCTCACAAAAGCTTATTGATTTCCACCTGACGGTCTGCAAGCATCTCTCGGTTGAGGAAGCTCATGGCATCGCTGACTATATTGAAAAAAAGATCGCTGAGGAAATCAATGGCACGGATGTTACCATCCATGTCGAACCCTGCCGCCGGCATGATTGCCCCGGCCGGGAATCATGCCCTACCCAGAGCATCCGTCATTCAGAAGAGGAACCTGAAACATGGTGGAAGGATTCAGGCTCGCACGGTGAACAACCTGCAGAGTGAAACCATCATCACAAACTGATTTCACAAAAGCTCATCACATAAATAAGGCGGAACCCTCTACTGTGAGGGCTCCGCCTTAATCTTCACTCAAACCGGTAGAACTCACATTCGCGCGAGGCCCATTCCGGTAATTTTCAAGAAGATTTTTCTTTTAACCTGTGTAAATCTTCTATGACCTTGAGACTTCCTTTATGACGAACATCCATCTCATCGAAAATTCTTTGAGCCATATCACTGACTCTATCAACAGAGGTTTCTATCTGTCGGGTACTCTCTGTTTGTCGAGCCGTTGCCGAAACCATGTCATCGGTCATTGACCGGACTTCTTCAACTGCAGCAACAATGCTTTTCGCACCATTGGCTTCCTCTCGAGAAGCCTGTGAGACCTGGGAGGACATCTCTCCCAACTCTTCAATTGAATTACTCACACCGACGACAGATTGGGAAATTTCCTGAGTTGACTTACGGATGTCATGGGACATTTCCATCGCCTGCTGAGAGCTCCCGAGGATCTGGGAGAGGACATCCGACATTTCCTCGCCCTGCTCCATACCTTTATCAACCAACTCGTGCGTACAGCGGATATGGTCGACTGTCTCCTGCGTATACCTCTGGATTTCCTCGACGATTTGATTGATCTGGTCAGTCGATGAAGCCGCTTCCTGGGCCAGAGACCTGACCTCATCAGCGACAACTGCAAAGGAGCGGCCATGCTCGCCGGCCTGTGCGGCTATAATCGCTGCGTTTAAAGCCAGCAGGCTGGTTTTCTGGGTCAATTGAGTGACTACTGAGGTAATTGTGCCAACTTCTTCGCCTTTGGCGAAAAGGTTGTTGATGACCCCTTCTGCCTGCTCAACGGCGGTTACAATGCCTCGCATACCACCAATAACCTGCCTGACGGTATCGACACCGTGGTCGGCGCGTTCCCTGACTGTTTCCGACATGGCATGAGAACGGACACTGCTCTCTTCAACGGCCTTAACGGTGTACTGTATTTCAGTCATCGCTGTAATCGAGTTTTCCATGAACTCATTGAGGGTCCTGAGGTTATTCGACACCTGGTCGATGGACACGGAAATTTGACTGACCGAAGAGCTTGTCGAACTGATCGACTCCTGGATGACACCGGCACCGCTGGTAATCTCAGTCGTGGCCGCAGTTGTCGAGGATGTGGCCAGTCGCAGAGAATTTATAAGTTCACTGTGTTCATCCCGGTACCGTTGGAACTCACTGAAGGTATGCTCAAGCTGTTGAGTCAGTGTTTCAACTGCGTCAAGCAAATTGATGCGCATCATCGATGAGGAGACCTGGTCAGAAAAAAGTTTGACGGTATCGACATCGGTATCGGAAAGTTTGCGGTGTTTGTACTTATTGTCGACGGCAATCAGACCGACGGCCTGATTGTGTACGACGATCGGGCAAAGGATAAAGTTTCGAGAACGCAGTTGCTGTAGAGCATCAAAGGGAGGCTTCAGATGATATGCAACAGGCATTTTGTTAATGTCTTCAATCAGCATAACCTGGCGGTCAGTGATTGACTTGTAAAGACAGCCGGCCCGTTCGTCGAGCGGTAGTTTCTCCTTGACCTCGGCATCATCGAGGTTGATGCCACAACAGGCCGCGAAATAGAGCTGTTTTTCGGCTTCATCCACCATCAGCACGTTAACACGGTCGAAGCCGATGACTTCGTGCAGTCCATAGGCGGTCAAACGCAGAATTTCCTGCAGGCTGAGGCTCTTCTGAAGGTCAGCATTGATCGTATGAAAGTTTTTGATACTGTGGCCCAGATCGGTGAAGCGGCGTTCAAAGGTGGTCTTTTGTTCATCAACTTCCCGGTTGAGAAGATCCAGTTTCACCGCCCGGTCGTGAATCTGTTGCGATGCCCTGCCGATAAAGAACCCAGAGAAGCCCATCACCATCATGGTGCCAGCGCACATATAGGCGTAGAGGTAACGGTTCTGTTCGGTTCCTGTTATATCCAGGAACACCTGGTCAAACAGGGATTTATCAACTTCCCAGAAAAGTGCCAGGCGCAATACAATCCAGCCGATGGGGGCCATGAATCCAAGCAGAATACCGCCTGCGGCATAAGCGACATCGCGATTGCCGATCCTGCTATACAGAACCTCGGTTAATGTCACTACCCCTCCCTACCTGCTAACAACCTTACGGCCCAACATAATACCCAGGGCCTCTGCAGACCTGACCAGGTCGCCATTCGGCTCCACTAGGTTAAGAGAATCGACCGCATCAACAATATCCACATCACGGACATGCACCCCCTGCAATGAAACCATGCGACCATATCGCCCCGCTTCAATCAGTTCTACGGCCCTGACGCCAAAACGAGAGCCAAGAATCCTGTCGAAAGGTGACGGCGTGCCGCCACGCTGAACATGCCCGAGCACTACAACCCTGGTCTCTATCTGCATGCGTCTGGTAATTTCAGACGCAACAAAAGCGCCAATCCCTCCCAGACGCTCAACGCCTAGATTTTCAGCTTCGTTAAGCTGAACGACCTTCCCGCCCTCAAACGGAAAAGCTCCTTCGGCGGCCACAACGATAGAGAACCTACTGCCCCGGTCCTTGCGCTTCTGAATTGCATCGCATACGGCTTCAAGATGAAAGGGTATCTCGGGAATCAGAATGACATCGGCTGACCCGGCAAGGCCAGATTCGAGAGCGATCCAACCAGCGTCACGACCCATCACTTCAACCACCATGACTCTCTGATGGCTTTCAGCGGTACTATGCAGCCTGTCAAGTGCTTCGGTAACGATATTAACAGCGGTATTATAGCCGAAGGTCACATCCGTGCCGCGCAGGTCATTATCGATCGTTTTCGGCACACCGACCATTGGCATGCCTTTTTCCTGAAGGGTACGGGCTATCTTGAGAGTGCCATCGCCACCAACGGCAATCAGTGCATCAGCGCCAAGCTTCCGGAAGTTATTGACAACTTCTGAGGAGAGGTCGACCATTGTTGTCTTGCCATCTTGTTCAACAGGGTATGCGAGGGGATTACCACGATTACTGGTTCCCAGAATTGTGCCGCCACGAGGCAGGATGCCGCGCACTGAATCGAGGGTCAGTTCACGCCAGCGAGGCTCCCCGACCAGGCCATCAAAACCGTCTTCGATGCCAATCACTCGCCATTCACGTTCGAGGACAGCGCTACGAACAACAGCACGGATTACGGCATTCAAACCGGGGCAATCCCCGCCGCCTGTCAATATGGCAATAGTGCGACTCATGAATATCCTATTTTTTTCTTTGCTCTGTCGCTATAGCCAGTTTGACAAAACCGGCGTCCCTGGCAAGGTCCATCAAGGTAACAACTTTTCCATGACGCGATTCCTGGTCCGCCAGCAAGAGGACGGTAGTTTCCTCAGCATCAGATTGATGCTCAGCAAGCAATTCCTTGAAATCATCAAGGGTGATCTTGCGGTCTCGATGGTAGATATCACCCTCACGAGAAAGATATACTTTGATCTCTTTCGGCTCGCGTTCGACTGTCTCTGCAGAAGACTCAGGAAGTTTGATAGAAATACCGGGACTTTCCACAAATGTGGTCGAGATCATGAAGAAAATCAATAGCAGAAAAACAACATCGACCATTGGTGTAAGATCGATTCGAGGCTCTTCATCCGGTTTACGCAGAAAGCTCATTTACTCCCCCAGCAGGTCAACCAGACGGAGTGAATATTCTTCCATTTCGATACTTAACTGGTCGAGACGTCCGGTCAGATATCGATGCGCGAGGATAACCGGAATCGCAACAGTCATACCCGCAGCAGTTGTCACCAGTGCCTCTGATATGCCACCACCCAAAGTTGCCGGTGTACCCATCCCCTGAGTCGCAATCACGTTAAAAGCCCGGATCATACCCAGCACGGTACCAAGAAGGCCCAGCAAGGGGGAAATTGTTGCAATCGTTCCCAAAAGACCCAAAAAACGCTGTAAGGGAGCTGCCTCGCGGCGTCCGGTTTCCTCGACAACAGCCTTGATCTGATCGCGGCTGCGACCAGCGGCACGGAGTGCGGCAAGAAACACCTTAGCTAAAGGGGAGTCTGATTTAAGGCAAAGGGCAAAGGCTTCTTCATTTAAATTTTTGGCAACAAGCGGTTCGACCTGGAACGCAAGCTCTCTGAGTTCGCGACGGACCTTGATATAGGTCCAGAGGCGTTCCAGAAAAATTCCGAGAGCGAAGATAGAACAAAGGATGATCGGATAAATCAAGTATCCGCCTTTTTGTATAACAAGCCACATAATGATCAAAACTCCTCAGTTTAACGACCGGACACTAAAAGGGTCAGGACAATAGGAACAGTTCGAGACAACACAGCTCATGTCATCCGCGCAATTTTATTGGTTATTAAGCAGAAATACAACGAAAACCATGAAAAAGGTGATTGGCCTATCCATCAATACATCTACGTCAGATGATTAACATCGGGTCAATACTCAGAGAAGGCCTTCACCAGCAGAGAATAAGTTTTTTCAATATGCTGAGGGATCACCCTGACATCTGCAAGAATCGGCATAAAGTTACCATCTCCCGCCCAGCGCGGAACAATATGCATATGAATGTGATCTGCTATGCCGGCACCGGCCGCCTGCCCGATATTCCAGCCGACGTTGAATCCCTGGGCTGCAAACTCTTCACGTAACACAGACTGGCTGCGAACCATTAACTGATGGATTTCCACAACCTCATCAACGACGAGTTCGGCAGAATCAGATAAATGACGGTAGGGCGAAATCATGAGATGACCATTTGAATAGGGATAGCGATTCATAATGACATAGCAGTGTGTTCCTCGCGCTACGACCAGAGAAGTTTGATCCGCTGCGGTCTCTTCGCCAAGACAGAAGATGCAACTATCATTTTCCGGACCCTGAATATATTCGAGTCGCCAGGGAGCCCATAATTGATCCATTGTTCACCTCCAGAGATGAAAACATCTTTCGTCGTTTCGAAATCAATCGAGCCGGATGATTGTGCCCTGAATATCTTTGCCGATTTCCAGGAGACCGATGCTATGGTATGGCATGCTTCGCCTGTCTGTCGAACTCCCCGGATTAAAGAACAAAACTCCATCGCGACGGTGACAGGCCGCTTGATGTGTATGTCCATAAACCAGGCAATCAAGCGCGTCAGGACCAAACTCGCCATACACCCGATCTTCAATACCTTCCGCCGGTCCCCAGCCGTGGATCAGACCAATGGTGAAGCCACCGACAACAATCGTTTTCTTTAATGGCACACCAGCGGTTTCCGGATCCATGTTACCACGAACAACATGGCAGGAATAACCGTCAAAAACGCTCAACAGGCCGGGGTCAACCAGGTCCCCCGCGTGAAAGACTATATCGACCGGGGCAAGGACATTCTCAATCAAATTCAATAAAAATGCTTGCGCATCGTATGAATCTGGAAGATGAGTATCAGAGAGAACGGCCACTCTAAGCGGTGGCATGGAAGAATCATTCATCAAAAAACATCCTTGGGCAGAATCTGGAAAATATCCATACAGGGTAGACAGTATCGTTAATTATATCTTGACGTAGTGTCTGTCAATCATTCTGTCAAAAATCGTTTAATAACAGCCTGCTATGGCCAATTTCAGCCACTCGAAATATTATATCGGAAAGTTTAAAGCCTCAGGTGCCACTTGACGCGGAAGAGAAAAGCGATACCTTGATGTTGTATAGGTGATTGTCGTTCTACCTTAAGAGACAAGAGAAAACGGTGCTCACATTATTTCCCACGCTTTATTTACCTACAAAACAAGTATATAGCCCATCTCATGAGTCACCGGCCAAATATGAATCAATCTGAACAGGACAACTGATATGGCGCTAAGAAAGGCGACGAGATCTTAATTTCGTAAATGTTTTCATATTGGCACCACCATTGCTCTGTAAGTTGCGGCTATTCTTATCGTTCAAGGCGTTTTTCCTTGACAAAACATGGCCGGGAGGATTATCTAGTTTTTTATTATTGCTAAACTTTTTTACTAATACAAAAATCATCAATCAGTAATTGGCTGCACAGTTAGCCAGGAAGGACACAGAACATGTCAAAACGTCAGGAAGCTCTTGATTATCATTCAATGGGGCGCAAAGGTAAAATTGAGGTCATAACCACCAAACCCTGTGCAACAAGCAGGGATCTCTCCCTGGCTTACAGTCCAGGTGTTGCTGAGCCATGTCTCGAAATCGAAAAGAACCCAGATGACGCTTACAAATATACTGCAAAAGGAAATCTTGTAGCAGTCGTATCAAATGGTACAGCGGTACTTGGCCTCGGCGATATCGGTGCCTTGGCCGGGAAACCGGTCATGGAAGGTAAAGGTGTCCTGTTTAAGAGCTTCGCTGACGTCGATGTATTTGATATCGAACTCGACACCAAGGACTCCGACGAGTTAATTCGCACCGTCAAACTCCTCGAACCGACCTTCGGTGGCATTAACCTTGAGGACATCAAGGGCCCGGAGTGCTTCTATATCGAAGAAGAGCTGCAGAAGATCATGAACATTCCGGTCTTCCATGATGATCAGCACGGTACGGCGATCATCTCGGCCGCCGGCATGCTCAATGCGGTTGAAATCGTCGGCAAGCAGATAGAGAAATGCAAGATCGTCGTCAATGGCGCTGGCGCAGCAGGCATCGCATGTGCCAACCTCGCGATCACCATGGGGATCGACAAGAACAATGTTATCCTCTGCGATACCAAGGGCGTCATTTACAAAGGGCGCACCAATGGGATGAACGACTACAAGGAACGCCTGGCAGCCGAAACCAATGCACGGACTCTTGAAGATGCCATGGTAGACGCGGACATTTTCTTTGGTGTCTCTGCCAAGGGTGCCCTGACGGCTGAGATGCTCAAATCAATGGCCAAGGATCCGATCGTTTTCGCCATGGCAAACCCTGATCCGGAGATCACTCCGCCTGAAGCCAAAGCCGTCCGCGACGACGTAATCATTGGAACAGGCCGATCCGATTACGAGAACCAGGTCAACAATGTACTTTGTTTCCCCTTCCTTTTTCGCGGGGCGCTCGACACTCATGCCAGCGCGATCAACGATGAGATGAAGTTGGCTGCTGTCAAGGCACTTGCGGAACTGGCCAAAGAGGACGTTCCTGACTCGGTGCGTAAAGCTTACGCCGGTGAAGAGATCAAGTTCGGTCGTGGCTACGTCATCCCCAAACCGTTCGACCCGCGCGTCCTGCTGCACGTTGCCCCCGCTGTAGCTCAAGCGGCCATGGACTCCGGCGTTGCGCGGCGTCCAATTGAAGATATGGATGAATACAAGGAGCGCCTGGAAGCGATGCAGGGTCGTTCCAAGCAGATCATGCGCACCTTGATCAATAAAGCCAAGGCCTGCCCGAAGCGGATTGTCTTCCCTGAAGGCGAAGAAGAAAAAATTCTGCGGGCAGCCCAGATCCTGGTCGACGAGGGCATTGCCAAGCCGATCCTGCTCGGCGACGAAACTGAGATCAAAGACAATGCGCAAACAGCTGGCATCGACTTGACGGGGGTCACCATTGTCGACCCGACCAAGAGTGATATGGCGAAAGGTTACACCGAAGAGTTCTACACCATGCGCCAGCGCAAAGGGGTTACCCTTGCCGAAGCACGCAGAACCATCCGCAAAAGTCGCAATCATTTCGGTTCCATGATGGTTCTCAAAGGCGATGCCGATTCCCTGCTTTCAGGGATCAATCATCACTACCCGGAAACAATTCGTCCGGCCCTTGAGGTTATCGGCAAAAGAAAAGGACTCTCCAAGGTGCACGGCATGTACATGATGGTCACCAAGAAGGAAGCAACCTTCTTTGCCGACACCACGGTCGCTATCGAACCGACAGCTGAAGAGTTGGCTGAGACAGCGATTCTGACAGCCCAGAAAGCCCAGCAATTTGATTTCGAGCCGAAAGTTGCCATGCTTTCTTTCTCCAACTTTGGCAGTGCTCCACACCCCCTCACAACCAAAGTCAAGCGGGCCACCGCACTGGTCAAAGCACACTCTCCCGATCTGGTTGTCGAGGGCGAAATGCAAGCCAACGTGGCTCTCGACCCGGAGCTGGTTGAAAAGTCATACCCCTTCTCCCAAGTCAAAGGCGATGCCAACGTCTTTATCTTCCCGGACCTGCAGTCAGGCAATATTGCTTACAAACTGCTGCACAAACTGGGAGGTGCTGAGCAAATCGGCCCGATCCTCATGGGCATGAACAAGCCGGTCCACGTTCTGCAGCGCGGTGACGCCGTTGCCGACATTGTCAACATGTCTGCAGTTGCCGTCGTCGATGCTCAAGAGCATGCCAGGAAAGAAGGATAACGGGACGCGAGGCGAGTTACGCGGAACGCGAAAAACAAAAAGGGGACGGTCCTTCACGGGCGGTCCCCTTATTAATTTTAAATTTGAGTTTTTAATTTTGAATTAATTTAAGAATTGAGAATTTAAAATTTAAAATTCAGTTTTCCCTGAAAGGGAGAACTGTTAAAATGCCCGCCCATAAATATTAAGAAGAAGGATTGTACAAGATGAAATACCAAAGCACACGTGGTCAGGTTAAAAGCCTTCCCTTCAAACAGGCAGTGATGATGGGGCTGGCTGAAGATGGTGGCCTTCTGCTGCCGGAGTCGATCCCGCAGCTTACTCCGGGAGACCTTGACGCTCTGACAAAACTGGCATACCCGGAACTGGCCTTCCAGGTCATGAGCTATTTCATCGAAGACATCCCTGCTGCAGACCTGAAGAGCATGATTGATCGTGCCTACTCCAGCTTTACACACCCGGATATTACTCCGGTCGTACACCAGGACGGCCTCTACATTCTTGAACTCTTTCATGGTCCAACCCTCGCCTTCAAGGATGTGGCCCTGCAGTTTCTCGGCAACCTGTTTGAGTATCTGCTGGCAGAGTCCGGCGAGCACATGAATATCCTCGGTGCGACCTCTGGCGACACCGGCAGTGCCGCCATTTACGGGGTACGCGGCAAAAAAAACATTAATATCTTCATTCTTCACCCGCACAAAAAAGTCTCACCGGTGCAGGAGCTACAGATGACGACCGTCACCGACGGAAATGTCTTCAACCTTGCTATTGAGGGGACTTTCGATGACGGTCAGAAGATTGTCAAGGAGACTTTTGGAGACCTCGACTTCAAGAAACAATACGCCCTCGGTGCCGTCAACTCGATTAACTGGGCACGTGTTCTCGCCCAGGTTGTCTACTATTTCTATGCCTGGGGTCAGGTACGCAAGCAGACAGGAGCAGACAAGGTTTTCTTCTCGGTACCGACCGGCAATTTTGGGGACATTTTCGCTGGCTATATTGCCATGCGAATGGGCTTGCCCATTGAAAAACTGGTACTTGCCACCAATGCCAACAACATCCTCTCACGTTTTGTCAACGCCGGTGATTATTCTATTGGCGATGTCCACCCGACCTTTTCTCCTTCGATGGACATCCAGAACGCAAGCAACCTGGAACGCTATCTTTTCTATCTGCTTGGCGAAGATGCCGAGCTTCTGTCCGCCGCAATGCAACAGTTTGCCGATACCGGCAGTCTTTCCTTTTCCGACAATCAAATGAACGACATCGCACAGATATTCCTGGCTAAATCGGTAGACAACGAAGCGACCCTGTCGACCATAAACAGTTTTCACGCGGCCACCGGTTACATCCTCGACCCACACACGGCCACCGGGGTCAGCGCCGGCAAAGACCTCGCCGGAGGCGAATACCCTGTTGTATGCCTCGCGACAGCCCACCCGGCCAAATTTCCAGAAGCGGTAAAACAGGCTATTGGCAAGGTTCCGCAAAGGCCAGCCAGCCTCGATGGACTTGAAGAGCGTGAGCGGCGTTGTGAAATTATCGATGCCAGCACTGAAAGAGTGAAAAGTTATCTTGCAGATAACGCGTTGAACTAGTGTGCTTCTATTTCTCGCATAGATTTGACTCTCAAACTGTCCGCCTGTGATAATGGAACTGTAAGATTCACCGGAGGACATCATGAAAACCCTACTTGTCATGACCTTCTCAGTCATAACCCTGGCTCTACCCGTTTCTGTTGACGCTGACTGGGACTTTTCAAAAAGCAGTATCGACATTAGTCAAATCCAGTCAGGGGGCCCGCCGCGAGATGGCATTCCTGCACTCTTCGAACCTGACACTGTACCGGCAAAATGGGCTGATTTTCTCGATGATGAAGACCAGATTATCGGAGTCGTACACAATGGCATTGCCCGTGCCTACCCTACCCGCTTCCTTTCATGGCACGAGCTGGTCAATGACGATTTCGGCGGAGACCCTTTACTGGTCAGTTGGTGACCTCTCGCTTTCGCGGGGGCCGTGTACTCCCGGAAGATCGACAATCAAACCTACCGCTTCGGAGTTTCCGGCCTGCTCTACAAGTCCAACGTTCTTATGTACGACCAACAAACCGAATCGTTATGGTCCCAAGTACTGAATCGCTCGGTCACAGGGCCCATGACCGGCACAAAGTTGACACGGCTTCCTTCGACCCTGACAACCTGGGGTAAATGGCGGCAAAAGCATCCAGAAAGCGAGGCCCTGACACCGGCGACCGGTCACGTTCGTGACTATTCGAGAGACCCTTATGAGGATTATTATGAGAGCCGCAGCGGCCTGTTCGGTTTCCTCAAAGGCGGCCCCGGCGCCGAAGAAAAAGAGCTGGTCGTCGGCATAGAGATTGACGGCTTGGCGCGTGCTTACAAACTGGAAGAACTGCGGAAATCAGGCAGCTTCAAGGACCGCTTTGATGAGAAGATAATCGCTCTGAATTATGACGATAAAACTGATCGTCTGACAGTACTTGATCAGGCAGGCCAAACAATTTCGCACATGGTCCTTTACTGGTTTGTCTGGAAAGCGATTTATCCGGACTCGGAAGTGATAGAGGTGAAAGGTGAAAGGTGAAAGGTGAAAATGTAACTTTCAGATTAACAATCAAACAAAAAAAGCCCCAGGTCAAATGACCAGGGGCTTTCTCTTTTCTCTTTTCTCTTTTCACCTTTTACTTAATTACTGATCATAAATTTCTTTTTAGCAATCGAAGTAGAGCGCGAACTCCTCAGGGCAGGGACGCATACGTACAGCATCAACTTCTGCTTCACGTTTGTAGGAAATCCACATATCAATGACATCCTTGGTGAAGACATCACCTTTCAGCAGGAAGTCGTGATCAACTTCCAGACAATCCAGAGCTTCATTGAGAGTCCCGGCAACACATGGGATGTCTTTCAGCTCTTCAGGAGACAGGCCGTAGATATCTTTATCCAAAGGCTCGCCCGGATCAAGCTTGTTCTCGATACCATCGAGACCAGCCATCATCAGGGCAGCAAAGGCAAGATAACCGTTGCAGCTTGGATCAGGAGTACGGTATTCGACGCGCTTCGATTTCGGGTTGTCGGTGACCGGGATACGCAAGGAAGCGGAGCGGTTACGGTTCGAGTAAGCCAGATTGACCGGGGCTTCGAAACCAGGGACCAGACGCTTGTAAGAGTTGGTGCTCGGGTTGGTAAAAGCACAGAGTGCCTTGGCGTGCTTCATGATGCCACCGATGTAGTACATGGCCATCTTCGAGAGGCCACCGTAGCCGTCGCCGGCAAAAAGATTCTCGCCATCTTTCCAGATCGACGCGTGACAGTGCATACCGGAGCCGTTGTCGTTGTAGATCGGCTTCGGCATGAAAGTAACTGTCTTGCCATTTTGAACGGCAACATTCTTGACGATGTACTTGAACCACTGCAGGGTATCACCCATGCTGAGCAGCGAATCGAAGCGCATGTCGATTTCCGCCTGGCCACCGGAAGCAACTTCATGGTGAACAGCTTCAATGGTCATACCGACGCTCTGCAGGACTTCGACCATTTCGTTGCGCAGGTCGATCATGCTGTCAGTCGGAGCGCAGGGGAAGTAACCTTCCTTGTGACGGGGCTTGTAAGCGAGGTTGGGGAATTCCTCACGGCCAGTGTTCCAGATACCTTCGACCGAGTCGACAGAGTAGAAAGACTCATTGGCGCTTGATGCATAGCGAACGTCATCAAAGATGAAGAATTCAGGCTCGGGGCCGAAATAAATCGTATCACCGATACCGGTTGATTTCAGGTAAGCTTCCGCTTTCTGAGCGATGAAGCGCGGGTCACGAGTATAGCCTTCTTTGGTGATCGGATCAATAATGTTACAGATCAGGCTCAGGGTCGAGACCTTGACAAAAGGATCGATTTTAGCAGTGCTTGGATCAGGCATGATCAGCATGTCTGAGTTGTGGATCGGCTGCCAGCCACGGATCGAGGACCCGTCAAAACCGATGCCTTCTTCAAATGTGTCTTCGCTGAATTCAGCAAGAGGGGTTGAAAAGTGCTGCCAGATTCCGACAAAGTCGAGGAACTTGTAATCGACCATCTTGCATTCGTTGTCCTGGGCAAATTTGACTACTTCTTGTGGGCTCATCGTGTTCGTTCTCCTTTAGAAAATTCTTGCTAATAGTCTTAAAAACTTAAAGCATCGTGTATTTATTACAAGGCGTC
>CAZXBD010000342.1:0-4980 GCA_964638305.1 uncultured Geobacteraceae bacterium
CCGTGTACTGCGCTTTCGAAAGTCTGAACGGTTGCTGCACTGGGCATTGGCGATCCCCTTTCTGGTCTGTCTTACGACGGCGCTGGTTCTCGTCATACACTATAACCCCGACCCGACCCGTCCTTATCGAGCAGTCTTCGCTGCAACGCACAGGATTGCTGCGATAGCCTTTGTTGTCCTGCCGATTCTGGCGACAATTATCAGTAAAGGGGACTTCAGAATCCACTTTTATAATATCCGACAGGCCTGGCTCTGGACCCTTCAGGATTTGAAGTGGTTGCTGCTGCTAGGTTTGGCCAGTATTAGCAAGAGGATCACTCTCCCGGAACAGGGGAAATTCAATGCAGCGGAAAAGATCAACTTTATGTACCTGATGTCCACATACACCTTATATGTCCTTTCCGGGGTCTACATCTGGGTGACTGATGCCGCCTTTGTCGCTTGGGTTGCCCATTGCCTTATGGCAACATTGTCATTCTTCTTGATTCTGGGGCACATCTATATGGCGACGATCAATGCCGGTAGTCGTATCGGCCTGTCGGGGATGTTCTCTGGATATGTCGATCGGCATTGGGCCAAGCACCATTGTACCAAGTGGTTCCGGGAGCATTTTGAGGATGATCACTCGCCTATCTCGGTTGCTACAGACAAAAAAAACAGTATAAAATCCCATGCGGAGACGAGATACTGAAGGTCAAGCGCGCACTCGCTTTCGGTCGGAAATGGAGCAGCGGAGTTCCGGGGACACCCCACTTAACAGGACAAATATACAAGTTGTCGAAGGCGGTAGTAGGTGACTTCTGTGACGCCGCTTGATTTTATGGCGAGGGGCAGCCTCTCTGTCGTTTCTGAAGTTTATTTTCATTCTGTGATTTAGATCACTGCTGATTCTTTTTATCTTCGGTATATTGTGATCGTTCTTGTATATAGCCCCTGCACATATGTCATTGACAATAGTGCCGGGGCATTTTTTTGTTTTAGGTTCTAACCCCAAGGCTTTTCCGTGCCAAGGTCTGGTAAAAAAGAGCCGCCAGCATGAACAACAAACCACTGCCTAGCAACGCTGCAATGTCAACCAGGCTGAGAGGGGTTATCTTAAAGACTGCTGACAATGGGGTGTACATGAGAACCGCCTGTAGCACAACCGACAACAGTGCTGCAGCCCAGACCCATTTATTGGCCCAGAAGGACACCTGGTAGTCGGTGCGAATGACAAATATCAAAATCACTTCATAGAGCACAACGAAATTAAACACCATGGTCTGCGCACGCATCAGTTCAACAGGCGAATCCGAGTTGCCGCCAAAATGGTGGAACAGGGTCAGGGCGATAGCTGTCCCGACGCAACCAAGAACCCCGAGTAGTGCGATTTTTGGTTTGGGCAGAATCCCCTCTTCTCGTGGCTTTGGCTGGCGTAGCATAATGTCCCGGCCGTAAGGGTCGACGCTGTAGGCCAAAGCAGGAGCACCATCGGTCACCATGTTGATCCAGAGGAGCAGGATGGCGGTGAGCGGAAGGTTCATGTCGATAAGTACGGCCAGGAAGATGATCAGGACTTCGCCAAGATTTCCTGAAAGAAGCAGCATGATCGATTTCTGGATATTATCGTAAACGCCTCGCCCCTCTTCAATCGCGTTGATAATGTGCGTAAAGCTATCGTCAAGCAGCACAAAGTCAGCCGAGTCTTTGGCCACTTCAGTACCGCTGCCCACCGCCACGCCGATGTTGGCCTTTTTCAGGGCTGGCGCATCGTTGACCCCATCCCCGGTCATGGCCACGGTATGTCCCATCTTCTGCAGAGTTTCGACGATTCGATGTTTATGCTCCGGAGCAACCCGGGAGAAGAGGTCCGTGCCATTTTCCAACGCCTTGCGTAGCTCATTATCATCAATCAACTCGACTTCTGCACCACTGAGTAAAGCTCCCTCAATGCCCACTTCTCTGCCGATCGCCCTGGCCGTCTCGCCGTAGTCGCCGGTCACCATAATCACACGGATCCCTGCCTTTCTGGTTTTGGCAATCGCTTCGACCACATCTGGTCTGGGCGGATCGATCATCGCCTGCAAGCCAATAAAGGTAAGCCCTTCCTCACAAAAAGCCTCTTCGGCGACAAGACTTTTGTTGGCGAAGGCGAGCACACGCATGGATTTCGTTGCGTAGAGAGCATTCTGTGCCTCGATGACCGCCACGTGTTCATTGGTCATGGGAACCACTCTGCCGCCTATCAGAGCCTTATTGCAGTGTTGAAGCACGATATCCGGCGCCCCCTTGGTGTAGATCTTCTCCTGCTCCTCGAATAAGCATTGGACACTCATCAATTTGCGGGCAGCATCAAAGGGGATCTCGTCAACTCTTCTTGCAGTGGAGCAGACCTTCGCTTTGGCTGCGCTGGTTAGCAGCGCGGCCTCGGTGGGGTCACCGACGATCTTCCAGGCCCCGTGTTCTTCATAGAGGCTGGCATTGTTGCAGAGGAGTCCGCACAACAAGAGTTCATGAACAACCTGTCCGTTCACATCGCCTGTTGGTGTATAGCCGGTCCCCGAGAAGGTCGTTTCACCCTCAAGTGTCCAGGCCTGGCGAACGGTCATCTGGTTTTCTGTCAGGGTGCCGGTTTTGTCGGTGCAGATGACATCGCAGCTGCCCAAGGTTTCCACCGAGGAGAGGTTGCGGACGAGCGCTTTTTTTGCCAGTAGCCGTTTGACGCCGATGCTGAGAGCGATGGTTACCACCGCCGGCAGAGCCGTTGGCACCGCCGCCACAGCCAGACTAATGGCAATAAAGGCAAAGGCAACGATCGATTCCATGGACAAGCTCTCGCTAAGGATGGCCCGGGATAAAGAGAGCATAAAAATTATGACGCAGATGGCGATGATTGCGTAGCCGAGCTTTTTGCCGAAGCGGTCAAGCCGTCTTTGCAGAGGGGTCATTTCCTCCGTGGATTCTTTAATCAAGGTCGTAATTTTACCAAGTTCGGTCTGCATCCCTGTGCTCACGACAATGGCTTTGGCGTGGCCGGAGGCCACCGCAGTAGCGGAAAAAAGCATGTTGCTCCGATCGCCGAGGGGGGCTTCCACCGAAATGCTCCGGGTGTTTTTTTCGACCGGAACACTTTCGCCGGTGAGCGCGGATTCTTCGGCTTTGAGTCGCACCGCCTCGATGATTCGCAGGTCGGCTGGGACCTTGTCGCCGGCATCGAGCTGGACGATGTCTCCCGGGACCAACTCCTTTGCTTCAACCGTGTGCACTTTTCCCGCACGAATTACGGTGGCTCGAACAGTGCTGATCTTCTTCAGTGTCTCGAGGGAGCGATTGGCCCCCAGTTCCTGAAAAAATCCGATTATGGCGTTGGCTATGAGAATGATCAGGATGATGGTGGTGTCTATATATTCTCCGATAAGCAGGGAGAAGACGACAGCAAACAGAAGGATATAGATGATGAAGCTTTTAAACTGGTTGATGAATATGATGAGGGGGTTGATCGCCGTTTTGGTTTCCAGCACATTGTAACCGTGGGTTTCCCGGCGCAGCTTGACCTCTTGGGCAGAAAGCCCGGTTGGACGAGAGCTTAACAGAAGGAATATTTCATCGACCGACTGACGATAGGATTCCATGTGCCCCCAAGGCAAATACCTGGTAACCATATTTCGATTCAGCAAGTTTAATCACGGGTTCTTTGACCTTGTCGTCACAGAACCTTTCCTAGCAAGTTTATCGCTCTTTTACGATTCATCTACTCGTCAGCGTACTGAAACTTTCCCGGGGGCGACAGGGTTCCGCAGGCTTCAAATCTGCAGCCTTCGCCATTTTAATGAGCAGCGCAACAGCTAAAAACCACGAAGTTGCGCCACCTGGCGCAGAAAATCCCGCACAATCGCCCCAAAAATAATTTGTTCATTTTTAATAAAATTCAGTTTGCCAATCATCATGTAGTAGCGTACTCTTGCTCCTGCTACAATATATAGTGCTTTCATGCAGACATGGACAATCGTCCAAATTGCTTAGACAAGGGCTTCAAGCCGGCCAGAAAGAGGCGGTGTGGGGACGAAAAAGGGAAAAATCAATGGCAGGCAACGTGATTAAGAAAACGATTGAAACAACGGAAATCCCCTGGCAGGAAGCTTCGCTGGACATCTGGGACAGCAAGTATCGCCTCAAGGATGCGACGGGCAAACCCGTTGATGCTGATGTTCACGCAACCTTTGTCCGTGTCGCCAAGGCACTGTCGCTCGTTGAAGATGACAAAAATAAACAACAGCACTGGTACGAAAGATTCCTGTGGGCGCTGGAGAATGGTGCCATTCCTGCCGGGAGAATCACTTCCAACGCGGGGGCCCTCGAACACAAACCTGCAACCTCGACCATCAACTGTACCGTCTCAGCAACCGTTGAGGACTCAATGAATGAGATCCTAGGCAAAGTGCACGAAGCCGGCCTGACACTCAAGGCTGGCTGCGGTATTGGTTATGAGTTCTCAACCCTGAGACCTCGCAATGCCTTTGTTAACGGTGCCGGCGCCAACACCTCCGGACCACTGTCATTTATGGACATCTATGACAGCATGTGCCGTACCGTCGCTTCGGCGGGCGGTCGTCGCGGCGCACAGATGGCGACCTTTGACATCTCACATCCGGACGTCGTCGATTTTATCAAAGCCAAACGCGAAGACGGGCGCCTGCGTCAGTTCAATCTCTCGCTGTTGATCACCGACGAATTTGTGGAAGCAGTAAAACAGGACCAGGATTGGCCTCTTTGCTTCCCGTTGACGGCCAAAGAGCTGGAACGTGACGGACTGGACCTTCAGGATCCGGCCCAGGTCCTCTGGAAGGACTGGCCGGTCAAGAAGGACTACGTGCAGAACGACGTCGGTGAAGTCGCCTGCAAGATCTATCGCACCATCCGCGCCAAGCAGTTGTGGAACGTGATCATGGCGTCCACCTACGATTTCGCTGAGCCCGGTTTCATCCTCATCGACAAGGTCAA
>CAZXBD010000343.1:0-1666 GCA_964638305.1 uncultured Geobacteraceae bacterium
GTGATTTATTGGGTGAGGATTTCGCACTGGCGCAAAGCGACAAACTGTATCGCTGTTTGGACAAACTACTGCCCCACAAGGCGGGTTTATTTTCATTTCTCAGGCAACGTTGGCAGGCCCTGTTCGATGCCCATTTTGAGGTCTTGCTTTATGATCTGACCAGCACCTATTTCGAATGTGAACCGCCAGCGGGCGGGAAACGGAAGTTTGGCTACAGTCGAGATAAACGATCGGATTGTGTGCAAGTGGTCATTGCATTGATTGTCACGCCACAAGGTTTTCCCATTGCCTACGAAGTGATGCCGGGCAACACCAGTGACAAAACCACGTTACGGGAATTTCTGCAAAAGATCGAAGCCCAGTATGGCCGAGCCGATCGAACGTGGGTGATGGATCGTGGGATACCCACTGAAGAAGTGCTGCAGGAGATGCGCAGTGCTGAACAACCCATCCATTATTTGGTGGGCACACCGAAAGGTCGGTTAAGCAAGATGGAGAAAGCATTTCTTAGCCGACCCTGGGAGCAAGTACGCGAAGGCGTCGACGTAAAACTCCTGGAGAAGGAGGGTGAAGTGTACGTGCTGGCAAAAAGTATCGGACGGGTGGATAAAGAACGGTCAATGCGCCGGCGACGATTAAAGAAGCTGTGGAATCGTCTGCATGAACTACAACAACAAAAGCTCACGCGCGATCAGCTACTGATCAAACTGGGAGCTGCCAAAAAAGAGGCAGGGAGAGCCTACCACTTAGTCAAGATTCAATTGCCAGAGAAAGACCAAGACGTTACGGCACAAACGTTCACTTTTTCCCTGAATCGCAAGAAACTACGCGTTGTTCGACGGCGTGAAGGGCGTTATCTATTACGCTCTAATCTCGTGGCCGAAGACCCGGCAAAGCTGTGGCGGCATTACATTCAACTCACCGAAATCGAACAGGCGTTCAAAGAGCTGAAAAGCGACCTATCGATACGCCCGATCTACCATCAAAAGGATTCACGCATCGAAGCCCATATCTTCGTGGCCTTCCAGGCTTACTGTCTGCAGGTCACCTTGAAGCAACGGCTTCGAGCGTTAGCGTCGGGGCTCACACCCAAGGCGGTTTTGGAGAAATTCTCAGCTTTGCAGATGGTCGATGTTCATCTGCCGACCACCGACGGGCGCTATCTGGTATTGCCGCGCTATACGCAACCCAACAAGGACCAGCAGATCCTGTTGTCACAGCTAAAACTGAGTTTACCTGATCAACCACCACCAAAAATCTACTCGAAGACCTCGCACGCTACCGCATAGTCTGTTGGCGTTGTAGTGAAGACTTTTGGATTTCAGTAACCGAAATTCAATAGGTTACATCAGATTCTGGGTTGAGTTGCGGAAGTCGGGCTAATAAACCCCGCCAGAGCGAGTCATAACGGGGTCGGGTGTAAAGTTCAGCCCGTTTTGCGTACTTCACTTCAAACCAATTTTTTCTCCCGCCGACTTGGTATTGAGATTAAGCAGAGAGTAGATTGGGCACATTCCAGCGATACCAGTGATGATTAATATCACTCCGATCCAGCCGATGGGATTCTGCAGCGCGAAAAATACATTACCTACGAGCAGGATTCCTATAACAATCCGGATAATCCTGTCGATCTTTCCGACGTTGTTCTTGAATAGATTCATGATAA
>CAZXBD010000344.1:0-2343 GCA_964638305.1 uncultured Geobacteraceae bacterium
AGTCTCGGAACTCAAATGATGGGGGGAGGATGTGTAACTTGTCAGGCGGGGACAGGGAGAGCAGTCGCATAATGCTGAAATCGAGAGAAAAGTGAAAGAAAAGGAGTCAGCTTTCGCATTGTAACATCCATGGCGGCCGGAATGGCTCGCTAGTGGGACTAGCGTGCTATTCCGATCGAGCGACTCGCTTCTCTCGCTCCGCCTGCGATGGGACGGAAAGGAGCCGAGCGGACAACGCTCTGGTCGAACGTGACCAAGCCGCCCCCGGCCGCAGGCGGCTACGCGTGACCAATCGTCAGCCGCCTCTCTGCATCTACCCAAGTCGCCAACCGTTGTGGGCCGCCTTTGTTCGTTCAACAGAGCGTAATTGAACTTGGCCCCTTTTCCCCAACGACTTGGGTACAATCAGTGCGTTGAAGTTTGTTATTTTTCGTAAGTTAAGAGTGCATGCTTACCCAACACCCACCGAATATGACTTAAGAGGAGTGCTAGTTGATGGCAAAGTGTCCTGTGTGTAAAACGAGGAAAGCTAAAAGGAAATGCCTCGTTACATCGGAAGGACATATCTGCAGTCTATGCTGTGGAGAAACCCGTAAAGAGGAAACCTGCAGTGGATGCCCGTATTATCAACCCCCTCAGACGAGGCGGAAATATAATGAAGTACCTTCGTATACGCCAACACAAATGGAAGCGAGCGATGAACTACAAAACTATTCCTCTGCGATAGAAGGTGCAATAGGCGCGTTTGATAAGCAGACCGGAAATAGGATAAGAGATGAGGTTCCGATTATCATTTATCAAAAACTTTTGGATAAATACTATTTCAAGGATGACAAGATAACTTTTGAAAACGAACTCTTGCAAAACGGTTTTACTCATGTGGAAAGTGTGATCGAGTGTGATCTGAAAGGAGTTGATGAAGAGAAACTGGTCAAAATGTTAGGTGTATTGCATTTCATAGCAAAGAGAAGAACCCGAGGTCATCGGGAATATTTGGCGGTAGTTGACCAGTTCATTGGTGCACGGGTGGGTCCGGGTATGAGAGTGATGAGACTTCCACCAGGACTCCAGTAGGGGATCATCTCCGGTTGGCGCTCCAGCGAGCACCCCGAAAACCGCGACTGCATTCTCAGCCACAAGCCGTACACTTGGCGAACATTGGAGACGCTCATGAATGTCGATCACGGAAGCGCGCTCACCGTGTTCCGTGAAGCCTGCGGGCTACGTCCCCGGACGCGGCGCCAGAAGCAATGCCGTTGTGATTTCGAAGGAGGATCTACGGGAGCGCCGTGTGCGCTTCATGGCACCCGTTCTGGGGCTTTTCTACGACCCACCGCTGCACCTCGTCCGCGGGGAGGGGGGGCTCTACGACGCCGAGGGACGCGCCTACCTCGATGCCTACAACAACGTCGCCCACGTTGGGCGAGATCGATTCACGGGAAGGTGCTGCACTGACGTGTCAAGGATGGATGAGAAATGAGTTGCGAAAGTCCTCTGCCAGACCGCTGCCAAGGTTGCGCGAAATCGCATCATCGGCGGATTCACAGGAGCTGTCGTTTTTGCGCAGATCTTGGTCTCATCGAGGAGATCTTCTGCGACCTAAACCGCTCGGTGCAGGCGAATAGCAACAACTTCGAGTGCGGTGCTTTTCAGCCACGATTATCCATCGTGAAGGAGCAAGGCTTTCCTGAGTCACCACCGGTAATTGACCGAGCCACGCGCCGGAACGCTCTTGCGGAGCGACTTGCTGACCTGCGCCAGATGAAATCGAGCAAAATGCAGTACCAGAAGGCCCTGTTTCTTCAGAAACTGGAGTCCGAGCCCGATGCCATATTCTGCCAGGTCAAATTCCACATGGCATGGTCGGTGATTGAAAGAAGATCCGTATTTGCTGACACCAAGAAACACCTGGACGTGATTCCAGTTAGCCTATTTCAAGCGCGGGCGCCTTCAGTGACCGATATCCAACTCCTATGGCTAGCCCCCGACCATCTGCACGTTTACTGCGAGTCGGATGGTACAGTGTCTCCGGAAGAGATTGTGGTGCATTTGAAGAGTGCATCGGAGAAAGCGCTCATGGCTGATATTGCCGACGTTCTCCCCGACACGATGAATCCAAAGGTGCTCTGGGACAGGTCGTATTTCATGGAGTCAATTGGTTGAAAGCACGAAGTGCGAGGCTCAAAAGAGACATTGCGCACTACCTCGCCACAGGCCACTCCGATTCTCTGAGTCAGGCCGAGCCGGCCGAAGATATCCTTGAGGGAATGAAGAAGCACAGCGAGGCGCTTCGTAAAACCCTGGTCGCCGAAGTGCGCAAGCGCTCCCGCCGTCGGCACCCGA
>CAZXBD010000345.1:0-14310 GCA_964638305.1 uncultured Geobacteraceae bacterium
TCATTTTATCGGTATGCCTGAAGGGCGCATCCCCCTGGCCCAGGCGGTCACCTACCTGGCTACGGCCCCCAAGAGCAATGCAGCTTATGTTGCTGTCGGAGAGGCACAGAAAGAGGTTCGACAGAGTGGAGCGCTGCCGGTTCCGCACCATCTGCGCAACGCCCCGACGGGTCTTATGAAAGACCTTGGTTACGGTAAGGACTACCAGTACGCACACAATCAAGAGGGAGCAGTTGTTACCCAGACCCACCTCCCCGAGAGAATCGCCGGAGCCTGCTTCTATCGACCAAAGGAGAGTGGCTACGAAAAAACGATCAGGGAAAGACTCGACTGGTGGGAAGAGTTAAAACGCAAGAAGGGTGGAGGCTCAGAAACCGGGGACTAAGTGTTGAACGCCAGGACATCGTTCACAAAAGGCCTCTAAAAGTCGAACATCTTAGGTCATCCTTACAGAGGTCAAATCAATTCGGAGGTTTTATCGACAGGGAATCAGACTTCAGACGAACCTGAGAAATCTGGCCATACAGACAGAAACCCACGAGGAAAGACCACGAGGGTTACGCCAAGGCAGGAGCCCGACCACAAGTGTAAATGATTTCAAAAATAAACCACCAATCCAACCAAAACGAAGACATAGGCTGCAACACCCATGACAATGCGCTTCAGTATGTGATTGGCGACCTCGACCAAGACAAGATGTGTCAGCATAATCCCCCCCATCCTTAAACCCCTTAAGATAAATAACACAAGCTGTAGAGCAAAGCAATCGTCAATCAACACCAGATGTTGTGTATTAACGACTTACAGGTTGTTCTATGCCACGACGTAGTATAAAAAAGGAATAATTCCAGAACTCAGGACATACCCAGTCCTAATTTTCAATTTTAAGAGGAAACTCCAAACCCTTTTTTAAGTGCACGCTGACTAGCTGAATGTCAGCAGAGAAAATCAGCCAGAGACACGACCAACCGACATATCCTCGTTATCATTCCGTTCCAAATAACAAAACACAAATAAAGAGGTCTGTATTGTTATGCATGTCCAGGCCGCTTACCTACCGATACTCATTTCGATTTTTTTTGCTTTGCTTTTCTGTTACTGTCGTTACCAATAATTGGAGGGGCTAGTGCAGGAGAAATTCATGAGTGAGAAGACCTACTTTCCGGAAAGCGATATAGAAACTGCCCGCCTGGAGGACAAGACCGACAAACAGGTGGTTATCGACCAGGCCCAATGGGCTGGCCTGAAGCCAGGGATGCGCGTCCTTGACGTTGCTTGTGGTCCCGGCATTACGACGTCTGCATTGGCCTTGGGAGCACAACCCGGCGGAAGTTCAGTCGGCCTGGACTTCTCTAAAGAGCGTATCGAACACGCTCGAAGTAAATACGCCAGTGACAACGTGGAGTTTGTTCGCCGAAGTTTCTTCGAAGACCTCTCTGATCTTGGCGAGTTTGACTTTATTTGGGCGCGTTTCATCCTCGAATATTACCTGAAAGAAAGCTATCATCTCGTTCAGCATTTTCTTAAGTCACTCAAACCAGGAGGCATTCTCTGCATTGCCGACCTCGACCAAAACTGCATGAACCATCACGGCCTTTCTGAACGGCTTGACAAGACCATTCGGAAAATAATGGAGTGCCAGATGGAAAACAACAACTTTGACCCCTTCGCGGGCCGTAAGCTGCATGGATATCTACATGATGCCGGCCTCGAGGAGATTCGATCTGACATGCGCCCCCATCATCTGATATATGGTGAACTCTCTGAGGCTGATCGCATCCACTGGTGGCAAAAGATTGAAATCGGCGGCAAGCGGTCAGGTTATACTTTTGATGATTACGAGGGTGGCTACGAAGAGTTTGTCGCTGAATTCAAGGAGTTTTTCTCCAGGACAAGCCGTTTCACCTATACACCGATCATTATCAGTCGCGGCAGGAAGACATCCTGCTGAGATGACCCGATCGTTATTTTTTAGCCAAACATAAGTTTTGTTCGGATAAAACAAGACGGCCTTCCGTATCCCGGAAGGCCGTCTTTATATTGTAGTCATACTGTGAAACTGACTTTTAAGTGATATATACCTTATCCAAAAGCATCAGTGCATCGTCATCCAAAAGCATCAGTGCATCGTCCCGGCGCCCTGTGATGCGGGAAGCTTTTCGTTGATGTAGTCCTGCAAAGACTCCTCACCCTCCTCGTTGAAATTGGTAAATTCCACCCCCACACCTTCCGGAAAGTGTGGTTTGGGACGACGATCTCCGTTATTGACCCAAGCCACCCGTCCGGCCGCTTCCAACGGCCGATCGTAGCCCGGAAGTTGCAAGGTCACTCGAATAAACAACCCTTTGTTGATGTCTTCGGGAACCGTTATGTAAGCGCCCGAAGAGCTTATATCCAACGCCTTTCCCTCCAGAGTCCCCTTATCCGTCCAGACTTCAGCGGGTGATTCCAGCGATACGCGCTTGGGCCTGAGTTTACAGACGTTCTCACCTCCACCGCCGCCAGCCCCACCGTAAGAGCCATCATTGTAATGTCGTTTGTAATAACGGATAAACGCGTCGACAACCTGCGGATCGAACGCAACACCACTTTCTTTCACGACTTCGTCCAGAGCGACCTGAATGGGCATCGGGTCCCGATAATGTCGCTTGGAGGTGAGGGCTTCAAAGAAGTCAGCGACGGCAACAATCCGTGCGCCCAAGGGAATGTCTGCTTTAGCAAGGCCGTCTGGATAGCCATTGCCGTCCCATTTTTCATGATGCGCGCCGGCGATGTCTGGAACATCCAGATACTTTCCTTCAAAATTGATCTGGGAGAGAATTTCTCGGGTCTGTTTGCTGTGAGTTTTGATGATCTCGTACTCGTCGACGGTCAAGCGGCCATCCTTTTTAAGGATCGCATCCGGCACACCAATCTTGCCATAATCATG
This sequence comes from uncultured Geobacteraceae bacterium, assembly GCA_964638305.1. Classification (GTDB taxonomy): domain Bacteria; phylum Desulfobacterota; class Desulfuromonadia; order Desulfuromonadales; family BM103; genus M0040. The sequence goes on from CAZXBD010000345.1 coordinate 2,930, forward strand.
CAGCAAGGAGGCCACTCGAACGCACTCGCGGAACTCGACACCCAGATTCATTTCATCACAGATCCCGACCGCGTACTCTGTAACTTTTTCGGAATGACCGGCAGTCAGTGGGTCACGGGCATCAATACTGGCAGCAAGAACCTGCAAGGTGGATCGGAACTCCCGGTCTTTGGCCAACAAATGCTCAGCGTTCTTTATCGCGACGCCAATAACAGGAGCAATGCCCATCAGCAACGACTTGTCCCGCTGCATGAGCGGACGACTAGATTTCAGATTGTCAACAGCCAACACACCAACCGATTCGCCTTCACAGACGATCGGACAACAAACGAAAGACTTTACGCCCAACGCCTTGGCGACGTTGACGCTGTGAGTTGTATGGCGGCGTTCAAAACCTTCGAAGTCGTCGACCAGAAACGGCATTTGCTCCTTATAGGCTTCAATGAAAACCCCTCGGGAGCTCTCGTTGTCCAGGCGGAAGATCGCACGTTCCAGAATCATCCGGTGTTCCTTGTCGTGGCCGAACCCAGCCCGGTAGCTCAAACGAGACTTTTCCTCATTGGCAAGTAAAATCATGCCCCGGTCAAAGTCAAGGCGCTTTGCAAGGACCTTGACGACAGAGCTCAGGACATGATCGATCGACCCTAAAGAACTGATCGCGTGACCTATTTCACTGGTCAGCATGGCATTGTTGTAGTTTATATCCAACTGTTCCATAAGCTGATCCCGCGACGTCGACAAATGCTCCATGCTGTTATGGAGTTCATCAAGCTGTGCCTTCGTCGAGGTCTGATTGAGGAAGGTGTAGGCCGCTATACTCAGTGGCACGCTAACCAACAGAGCAATCGGGTTATAGAAAAACGCCGGGATATTCAATGACGGAAGGACAACAATGGAGAGGTTGCGCAGGCGCATCAGCTTGGCAGCCTTGGTGATCTGCCAACGGATCACGTAACGGCACTCTTGATCACCACGGAACATGCACTCCGGGTGGTCAATGTTTTCCAGTTTGTAATTAAAGTTCTCGATCGCGGCCTCAAAAACTCCCATCCGGTTTTCACACTGGAAGGGCTCCTCTTTAATTCCCTCTAAAGGTGAAACCGTTACCTCCACACCGGTGTTACTAATTTTTCGCGAAACATAAGTGGACGAGCGTATGAGCTGCTGGACGACATCACCAATCTTGTCGAACATGGTGTGGGGATTGATGAAGCTCAAAGCATAGGTTCGGACAAAGCCAAAGGTTTCAGGAGAGACCCCGTATCGCCCGGCTTCGTGGGGCAGATGTGGATTGCGGGTTAGTTCCACCGCACGTTCAACAAACAGATTTATTTGGCGTTGACTGAACCAGTGCGACTGGTCAGCGACCTCCCAAGGGTCAATTCCGGCATAGTTCAGGATCTCGCCAAGATCCACCGACGGATAGCGCGACTTGATCAACTTAAGATAAGGATCAATCGTCCTTGAGCTATAGATCGCTTTTTCTTTTTTTTCCGTATAGGGCATTTAGTTCAATTTCGCCTTTTTCAGGAAATCTGTTGTATAGCGCATATAATCATCCCAGTGGGCCAGGTTGACCGTCATCAGCTTGTACGTCTTTTCAGCCGGGATCTCGATTTTTTCTAAAAACTCACCGGGATACACCATGATGGGATACCGTTCTATATTGAATTTGACGGCGACAAGCGACATCATCTGTCGCAGGTCACTTTTGCCAAAGCCCGCACCGTCGATGACATAAAGATGTGCCGCGTTGCCCAATTCCGACAGGTTCATGCCGACATCGGTAATATTTATGGCCATAACGGCTTTAAGCTCACCATTTTTACGCACCGACATGCGGTGGATCTCTCGCTTGAAGTCCAGCTTTGCATACTCTTCCTTCAAACTTCCACTGTCTAAACTTTCTGGCAACATATCTGTTGCGGCTAAAGACATCCCTCCACCGGACGCCTGGTTGTAAAAGCCATTCAACTCCTGCAGATCGGCGACAGTGCTTTGGCTGATCTTCCACCGGCCGTCTGCTTCCCAATCAGGATCCGGGGTGCTCGCCTCAAAACTAATAAACGCGAAGGGGTCTACGCTGCAGATCTTCGGATTATCAATCTTTCTTGCAAACCTCCCGTAAAACCGCTCGGGGAACCTGTTGTCAGCTCGATAGTAACCACAGCTATAACGGAAATTACTCGCGCGGAGAGAATAAACTTCGTTAATAAACTCGGTCATGCGGCCCATAACAATCAGCCCGGCATGATTACTGTGTGGCAGCGCTGCGTGGTGTTGATTGACCCAGGTCTTCTCGTAGAGACGAAGCATGGCAAAATGTCCATGAATCTGTCCATGGTCCATATGTATGAAGTGTCTGGCGATCGTAGGATTGCACTCGTAGAGCCTGCGATAGGTTTCTTTGAACCGATCCTTGTTGTCCGCGACATACTGATACTTGCTGGGATAGATGAAGCCGGTCTCAAAAAAGAAATTCCAGAGGGCATCAAGATCGACACGGTTGCCGATTAACGTGTCCGGATCCTTGGCTTGGTAAAGCATGCCGACCAGGTCGAGATGATCCTGAATATCAATATCCAAAATCCCCAGGCCCGAATACACGTATCCGTCGGTAATTTGACGATGGATGACCTGGGCCTTACACATCAGATGAATTCGAGTGCTAAACTGAATTGCAACCTCGGGAAGGATCATCCCCGGCAAGAGGACAGCATCGGTCAGGGGTTCAATCACGCCAAACCCGGTGCCGGAAAGATTATGCACTTTGAGGGAAACTGTCTTGCCGGTCAGTGGATGTTTTATGACCAGGACAGGATTGGGTATCAACTCGCGGCGCTCCGGGCGAAACTCTTTCGGCAGAAACCGCTGAACCTGTTCCCGGTTGGGTTTAAGGACGAACTCACGGGCATCGTGCCCCGTTCCTTGCCGGAGGATAGTGCAATCCCCTATATAGATCACTTCTCCAGCACGACTTAACGTTACATTAACGGGGATACTCTTGTTGACCCAATCGAAGGACAAATGACCCTCCGCCCGCAGGGTTACACGAAAAGAAAGAGCGCTGTAGTCTACCAGTTCTCCCGAAAATGATGCCCCGTTTGATGTGAGCTGAACATCAATGCTCCGGCACGGATGACGACGGATCGAACGCGCAGAAGTTTCATGGGATTCTTCGGGAAGACGACAAGTAAGTTGCTGTGCATCGATATCAACGATACTGGGCTCGATCTGTACCGAAGAGCGCCCATCCGTCATGACCAGTTTGACAATATCATAATTCTTGAAACGCTGAGTATCTCCGTCCTGATCAAGCCAACGGCATTCCAGCATCTCATCGAAACAAGGTTGGGGTTCTGCGAGAAGGGCTAAATTGTTGCCGTAGATTTTGTGCTTCAAGGTGACCAACAAGGGATCGCCCCGAAAGTTGGAATGGTTTAGTTTGTTGATCAGTTGAGAAAGGGAAACCCTCTTCTTTTGAATAGAAGGCTTATTCAGTGGGAAAACTTTTTGTGGATCAGCGCTCAAAGCATTTGCTTTAGGCCAAATTTCGGCCAGACCCTTTTCTGAGCCCCCCAATTTTGAGGCTAATTAAACAAAGTTATGTGAAGTTACATGTAGTTATCGTTTAATGTCAAGTAATTATATTTACTTTTTTGTTATTAAGTGACGTAATTTTAATAAAAAGCGCAGAAAAAAGGGAGACAACGCTCAAGCGATGTCTCCTTTTTTAATACTTGTTCTTCAGCCTTTTTACTCAGAATGCATAGCCAACACTCAGAGCAAACAGGTAAATATCCGTGTCATAATCGCCGTTTGCAGTGCCGACATAGGTTGGTGTCCCCCCGGCCTTAATAGTTTCCAGTGCGGACCCAAGTGGGTCGCCGATATCGTTGTTTTTGTCTCGCGTCTGGTGATACTCGTAGCTAAAGGCGCCGGAAACGGTCCATTGGCCAAAGCTCAAATCAGTACCGACACAAAACAGGTGAGCATCAGCATCCGGGATCACTGGTTCTAAGGTTGATCCGGGCACGGCATTCTGCCCATAGAGATAACCTGCGTTGAGAGCAACGGTCTCGTTGAGCTGATACTGTCCACCAATATTATATGTCCAAGTTGATTGCCAATCACGGGGGATTATTTGATCGGACGCACCGAAGACTGGTGTAGCCAATTCGACTTTCAGTTCATCGGTTGAGTCCCAATCCTCCCAACGCACACCGACCTCCATAATAAGGTCATCGGTTAATTGGGCCGCCACGCCAGCGACGACCTGCTGTGGGAGGGTAATATCAGCGTCACCTTTGGTGTTGGGGAATGCTGTGGCCAGGAGGGGATTGACACCCGAGAACTTTACGTCAGCGTCTTCCACGTCAATATCAATCTCACTACGATAAGCGGCACCAAAAGAGATCTTCTCTGTTAATTTAAACAGCATCCCCAGGTTAAAACCAAAGCCCCATTCGTCTCCCTCAAACTTTTGCTCGATGTCGTTAAGCCGACCGTCCGGGGGTAGGGGTGGCAAAGCGCCTCCAAAGGGTGGGTTGAGGGCTAGGTCAGTGAGGATGTAAGCCGCAGTCTGGTTTATTTTGCTCTTTAAGGTTGAATCAAGGTAGACAGCAGAAACGCCGCCAGCGAGGGAAAGACGATCATTGACTCGCCATGAAACCGCCGGATTGATATTGACGCTGAACAGCTCGCCTTCGGTGCCGATGTATCTGCCTTCATAGTTATCGTCCCACTCGTTGGACAAACCGAACGGGAAGAAAACGGCCAGGCCGGCTGTAAACTTGTCGTTGATCTCGTGTGTCAGATAGAAGGTGGACGGGAAGTTCCAGGCAGAATCACCTTCCTCTGTACCACCACTATCCAGATCAATCTCACGATCACTATAAACCGCTGTGGTACCAACTTCGATCTGCGTACCGGGAACGTCATTGATCAGCGCCGGGTTGAAGTACACCGATGAGGGTCCTGTGGTGTGTGCTACAACCGCATTTGCCTGACCGAGACCGGACGCCCCCTGGGTAAACACGCCGTAACCAGACGCCAACACCTGGGTTGGTAAGAACAGGGCACATAACAACCATAATATTTTCTTCATAAAGCCTCCGTTTCCCTTCGTCCCTAATTAAAAACAAATTCCTACTTATTGATCAATGCAAAATTGATTATTCAATCGTCTGTTTGTTGAAAAGCTGTGTTTCCATAGAAAGCCTGATTATGTTCCAGACTCGCTAAAAAGCTCGGACAGTGCCTGGTAGGCCGTTTCAGTGTCCAGCTTTCCGGCGGCACTTAACTTCTCCAGTTGATGTCGTGTGGCTAAAAAATCCTTTCCCTTTGGAGGGCGGAGACTATTCATTTGATCAAGATTGTCCCCACGGTAAATAGGACTCGACCTGTCCAGTGCCATAAAAGCTTTCAACAGGTATTTCTTTACCGTATCTGAGTCCATGGTCTGGTGTTGCCACCGATGAAAATAGCCCTCCAGGCCATAGTCTGCCCGGTTATCATAGACCGGGCTAAAGGGTGCCAAGAGGAAAGGATAGAGTGACCAGCAAAAGAGACCGGGCCCGTCATGTTCCTCCAGCCGTTTGATAAAAGCGATCGTTCTCGCCAGACTCTCTTGCGACTCTCCTGGGTAACCGAAGATAAAATAACTTGAACAGTTAATACCGTTGGAAATCAGACGCTTGATAGTCTCTTCATTGAGATCCGGATCCGATCCTTTATTCATGTTGGCAAGGACCAGTGGGTCTGCTGACTCTATACCCATCTGCAATTCACGACAACCTGCCTGTTTTAAAAGTCCGAGGTCGACACCTTTGAGGACTTCCGGACGGACGAAAGACATCCACTGCAGGGAAAGCTCTTCGGCGATGAAGCGCCGACAGACATCCTCCAGGTCTCGCTTGCCTAATCGGAAATTGTCATCGACGAACCAGACATACCTTGCACCCCGTCGCTGAACAGCTTTTAATTCAGCGACCAAATCATCGAGAGGCTTTACATATGTGAGGCGTGGGTCCTTATTAAAATTGCAAAAGTTACAGCTATAGGGGCACCCAACGCTTGCCTGCATCGGCACGACACCGCTAGCGAAGACTTCGTCCGGCAGCCTGGCCCAGTCAATCGGGACATCCTCACGACCGGCAATGTCATCAACTCGCGGGGAGAACACGTATTGGCCCTGGTCCAGATGTGCCGTATTGGGTATCTCGCGACATTCTTTACCGGCCAGGATGTTTTTAACCACATCAAAGAGGAGGTATTCTCCCCGGTCGCTGACAACATAAAGGTCAACCTGGTCGCCTTCAGGGTTAAAGAATAAAAACTGATTATGAGTTTCCTTGATGGCATAGAGCGGGTTATCCACGGCAGCCTGGTTAATCCTCCAGGAAAGATTTACCAGGGGGCCTCCAACGACAACTACCGTCTCAGGACAAAGTCTTTTAACCTCATCAGTCAATGCAAGAACTGATTGTCGGTCAACCATAAACGTGGTGGAAATCACCACGACCTTCGGGTTCTGTGCTGCCAATACCCTGAATCGGTCCTGCTCTTTTTGGAAATTATTGATCAGAGAGGTGTTGATTCCTTGCTTGGAGAGGTAATTGTAAAGATATATCCCGTTCAGTTTCGGAGCAGACTCCCAACTGCACACGTCATCACCAACGATTGGAGGGACCACCTTGCCGCCATGCTCGACAAAATTACGTGCCACCTGAATGTTTCCCGGATATCCGTCCAAATCAAGCCGTAAGCGATTGGTCGCACTAAACGAATCCACACCACTATCAGCAATAAGAATCACATCGCCCATCGTTGCTACTCTATTCTTTCTCTGATGAAGCCGGTGAAGGTTTCTGATTGAGCCGCCAATCAGTTATGAGAGCTGCCCCCAAACTCACCGTTATGAATAAAATTTGTTGTCAGTTCTATGAGCCTGATGCGACAGGGTTTGCCATGGAACGAACAGGCAGAGTCAACTTCTCTGTGATCAGTTTGGTCGTCAGTCTACCACCAACATTCCTGAAAATCTCTTTTTTCCGGTCTTCGTTTTATCAACCGCCATGCAATGATTACAAACGAGCCGTCCATGGGCACTCAGTAACTACAAAAGCGCCACTATTGCCTTGTTGACAAGGTCCAACCCCTGCTCTGCCACCTTCTTGCGCCAGGACTCTGATTTGGGGCAAAAGGCTTCTTTATTTTTCTGTTTAGCCCAATGATGCAAATCTTTGTCACCATAAAAGTGTTGTTGGTTCTCCGCCCGCAGTGCGTACAACAAGCGGCGACCGGCGTATGTCCCATATTCAACGGTCAGACAGTTCAACTCCTCCCCGGAGAAAAGGTGACGATAAACGCCGCTACTGCCACCGCCATGGTCATAACCCATGACTTTGGATTCTTTTTCATCCGGAGCAACCTGGATACCAAGCCTTTCAGACAAAATCTCTTTTGACACTGATTCGGAGCGAAGAAAAATTGATTGTTCGCCAAAATCTCCCAAGCCGGTATGGATATCAATTACCGTCAGCTTTTCTGCTTTGAGCAAGGGAGACCCTTCAAGCCATTCTATATAATTGACAGCTTCTACCTCAAGACCGCTGCCACCATAAAAAAGCCCTTCGGGATAACGATATTGCCCCGAGGCGACAACTCGCTTAATGGCCCTCTCGCCAAGACTAAGTTGAGCCAGCAAAAGTTTAAGTTGAAAGAAATCGAGAGAGGGCGGGTGGCGCGGGTTTAAAAACGAGTCAAGAAGCGCGTATCCTTTTGGAACCCCTTCCCAACCGTCCTCCAAAAAATGGAAATTTCGGTTCAAGTCGACGTTGTTAGCGTTGAAACGTCGAAGATGAGCCATGCCATAAGGGTTGAGCACATGGACCATCACCAAAGCGGCATGCTCCGGGATTTCGGGCAGACGATTCAATGTTGCCAGCTGGATCGCCGAACCAGCAAAGCCTTCAACACCATGGATTCCGGAGATAACGATCAGCGCCTTTTTCGGCTGGAGGCTACCGAACCAGGCGATCTCTGTCGCCAACTGATTCCCGGCGTCATCGCTCTGCACGGGAAGGGTGGAGAGGATGCCGCCAGTATGTGCCACGGCGTCCTGAAACCATTTTCTGGCGGTCTGGTAGTCAGGAGAGAAAAAGTTTTCAGACAACAAATCGGTCATGGCCTCAACTCTTGACCCTTCCGAGCCCCATAGACAAAGGGTGTTCCCGATTGCGAATTTGTCTGTGCATGTGCACCTGCGCCAGCAAATCCCGAATCATCTTGCCTGGCCCGGTGCGTAAACTTGTCAGTCCCCCCATGGTGCGTTTTGTAATCGCCCCCGCACAATAGAGCCGCTCGTAAAGCTGCCAGTAAGTTTTTTCCAAATGCTCCGGGGTGAAATTTAGTGGTTGGTGAACGACGTGGCTCAGATCATATCGCGACCAGTCGCGCTCGAGGAGACGACCGTCCTGAGCCATCTCTGTATAGAGATCGGTCCCCGGCAACGGGGTGTAAATATTCAGATAGACATTACTTACCCGTGTCTGTATGAGGAAATCAAGGGTACGCTCGATGTCTTCAGGGGTGTCCTGGTCCAGGCCGATAATTATGCTCACCAAGGGACGTATTCCTGCGCGGTTCAATCGATCGAAAAACTCAGGATATGAGTCCGGTTGATTAAACCCCTTTTTCATGCCTTTCAAAACATCCGGGCTGATAGACTCGATTCCCAGAAACAGGCTTTTGCAGCCAGAAAGCGCTGCGAGATCTATCAGGTCCGGCCGTTTCAGAAGCTGCATACTGGCTTGTGACATCCAGCGGATTTTTTTCGGCAGCAGGGCCCTGAAGAGGTCAGCAGCATAATCGAAATCACAAACAATATTATCATCGACAAAGAAGTAGGCATCTGCCCCGGTTGCATCGATCTCTTTGAGAACATTCTCAACAGGTTTATGCCTGTGGGTTCGGCCATAAGCTTTGCTTACCGCACAAAAGCTACAATTATACAGGCACCCACGTGTCGTAAAAATTGGCATCCGTGGCATTTTACTGCCTGCGGATTTACGATAACTTTGCATATTGAAGCCGGTCCATTTCGGGATAACCAGCCGGTCAAGAGAAGGATGTCCTTCGGACAGGTAGCAATCGTTTAGATTCCCTTCTTCAAGATCCGCTAAAAGAGACTCCCACACCGTCTCTACTTCGCCTATCACCACACTGTCAGCATGTTGCCCCGCCTCTTCACTTAAGCACGAGGCATGGATGCCGCCGATAACGACCTTGACCCCTCTTGCACGGAAACGATCCGCTATCTGGTAGGTTCGCGGAGCCTGTACCGTCATAGCCGAAAGGGAAACCAGGTCATAGTCCTCCTCGAAATCAATCTCCTCGACCATATCATTGACAACCGTTACGTCGTGATTTCCCGGAGTCAAGCTATTGAGAATGGCAAGAGACAGCGGCGGCATATAGGCCTTGTGGTACTTCATGACCTGACCGTTCTCATCTAACTGCGAGGGGTAAACTAGAAGTATTTTCATTCCCGTGGCTTCGCTTCCTGTATCTCTACGTCGACCTTGGCAGCCATTTCTTAAATGGTAAATTTCGTGTCCATCCCAAGTGTCTCGTGCATTGTTTAAAACCTGCAAAACTTCGTGACTTTTTGTCTGCAGCCTAACCCTTTGTGATTCATAGCGGCTAAGCTTTAAGAGAGGCTTTCCCTCTTCACTTATGGCATGACCGCTGTTTTATTCAAAGGCGCCGCTCAGAACGCTCTCTTCCGCTTCGACGTCGAGCCAGCTCTTCAGATATGGGTTCTCAGCTGCTGAACTTCTTTTCTCTTCACGTGATATACATCAAGAGTAGTCAGACTGTCCAATGACTCGTGGGGAATTTGCAAGTTTTGGTATTTACCAACAGGGCTCTGCAGGATAAACAGGAGGTTAAACCAAAGGGGACTGGCCTCAAGACTTTGGCAATTCCATTGCTGTTATCTGCTCGTTTGTTCGCAGGGCGCTCAGGCTCCGAGTGCAACCCCGGCAATCTCATACTGACAATGGCTGCAGCGATTGTCGCTCAGCTCCGTACCAATAAACTGCAGGCGTTGCCGATGAATCACCGTCTGCCCACAACCGGGGCATAGGGTATCGCCAGCGCCAGCCTCGTTGACGTTACCCAGGTAGACATATTCCAACCCGGCCCGGTGACCGAGATCACGGGCCAGAGACAAGGTTGACATTGGCGTCGGCGGCCGGTCGAGCATCTTGTATGTCGGGTAGAACGCAGAGATATGCCAAGGGACGTTACGACCCAGTTCTTCGGCAATAAAGCAGGCGATCTGCCGTAACTCATCCTCACTGTCATTGTGCCCCGGAATCACCAGGGTGGTGACTTCGAGCCAGATGCCGAGTCGGCGGTAATCTCTGAGACAATCAAGCACGCCAGCGAGCGAGGCACCTGTCACTTCACGATAAGCCTGGTCCGAAAACCCCTTGAGATCGACGTTGGCGGCGTCGAGGTAAGGGGCGATTGATTCGAGCGCCTCGGTAGTCGTATAGCCGTTGGTGACAAAAACATTTTTGATCCCGGAAGCCCTGGCTTTCACCGCGGTATCGTAGGCGTATTCAAAATAGATGGTCGGCTCCGTGTAGGTATAAGCGATACTCGCTGAACCGCTGTCCATGGCATGACGGACAACTTCCTGCGGCGACAGTTCTGTACCGGGGATCCCGGAACGCTCGTGAGGCCATTGTGATATCTGGTAATTCTGGCAGTGCAGACAGCGGAAGTTACAGCCGACCGTTGCGAGGGACAAGCTACGCGAACCTGGATGGAAATGATAGAGCGGCTTCTTCTCGATCGGGTCAACATTCTCGGCGATTGTTTTGCCATAAACGAGAGAGAAAAGCTGCCCGGCGCGGTTCTCACGAACTCCGCATCGACCGCGTCGTGTATCGTTAATCACGCAACGGAAACGACACAGGTTGCAGCGCACCTTGCCCTCGCCTATTGAGTCCCAGAATTTTGCCGGATGGAGGTTCATGTTGCCATTATAGCAGAGTGGCATTCATGCCAATTTTGAATTTTGAATTTTAGATATTAAATTTTGGACCTAAGGAGTGGGAGACAAAGAAACGTACAGAGGGTATTACTCAGCAAGCACCTGACTTGGGCATTCTATCTTTCAATTAAAAATCAAGAATTTAAAATTTGATTTAGCGAAAGGCTAAACCAATGAACTACCTCGCAGCAAGCTACGAGGTATCAACAGCCTGTAACTTTTGTTGTCAACACAATCGGAATCTATTTTTAGCCGCGATCAGAATCTATGAAAATCTGTACAATCAAGAACACTTATTCACAGGGATGAAGGG
>CAZXBD010000346.1:0-5607 GCA_964638305.1 uncultured Geobacteraceae bacterium
TCCCAAGTTGTTCCGCCTGCAGGGCGAAAGACAGGTTCTCGCTCCCCAACGTTTCGCGGACCAGGTCAGCTCCGTGTCCGATAACCGGTACGACCGGTGCCGCGCCGAGCGTCCTCGCTGCCTTTACGACATGACTCAACATCGGCCTTCCGGCAACAGGGTGAAGGACCTTTGGCAGATCGGATTTCATCCGGGTGCCCTGACCGGCAGCCAAGATTACCGCAGCTAGATTTTCAGGCATGATTGTCCCTCCAAGTCTAAATGCGCCATTATTTCGAAATGACTGACAAAGGTCAAGCTGAGACAGCCCTAAAATTGTACGGAAGTCTTTATTACGGGTCGATTTAACAACGCTTGAGCTTTCTCTTTGCCATCAGGACAACGCTCCAGTATATTTAGTAAAGGTTTTGCTAGGAGAATGGACTGAAAACATGAGCAGCCGCGGCCAGATAACCAGCCTGTTAAACCAGTTGGAAAAAGACCTCAAAGAGCTTGAGATTGCTCATGAACAGTATTTTCTCGGCACCGAGAAACGTGCCCCGGAGCAGCGTCGTCAGAAGTTCACCTTGCACATGCGCAAGATGATCACCCACTACATTCCCCAAACCGACCTGCGCTACCGGTTACAAGGCCTCTCCAGCCGCTTCAACAGCTACTGCGGGTACTGGGACCGTATCCAACGGCTGATTGACGAAGGCAGATATGATCGTCATACCGCGCGCATGCAACGCCACGCAACCACAAAAACAACAAATCGGGATGACGCCGGCCCTCCCCCGGAAACGAATCCTGTCGAAGACCTTTACCAGGAACTGGTTGAAGCGCACAAAAATTGCCAGCTGCGCCCACCCAACAAAGATCAGGTGACCAGTTTCCTTTCCAAACAGACAGACGCGATCAGGCAACGCTTTGGAGACAAACCGATCGAATTTGTGGTTGTCACCGAAGCCGGAAAACCAAAGGTCAAGGTGCGCGCGAAGAGCAAAACTGAAGATTCCGGTTGATGTAGAAGTAAAGTTTCCCTTTGGGTGCTCGTGGTTTCAGGGGTGAGCCAGGAAATGACTGATCAACGCAGCAAAACAGCAATGATTCTGGCCGGCGGTGGCATCATGGGTGCTGCCTATGAGATCGGCTGCCTTACGGCCCTTGATCGGCTCTTCTGTCCGGGCTTTTCCACTCGCCGGTTCGATACCTACATCGGCATCAGTGCCGGCTCTGTGATCGCCTCCCTTGTGGCCAACCGCATCGACCCCGGCGGACTTTTTAAAACCATCACGCACAATGAACGAACTGTTTTTAATTGGCGGCGACGCGACATATATCGTTTCGACTGGTGGTCAACGATATGTTCTGTAGGCGGGTTGCCGCGCAACCTGTTTCATGTGCTGAAGCACTACCGAAAAAATGATTGGGAGTTTCGCCTCAGCGACCTGCCACATCTTCTGCACGAGCAGCTTCCCGCCGGGCTATTTTCACTAGCTCCCCTTCAATCTTATCTTTGCAACTCATTTCAGGAGGAAGGAATTTGCGACAAATTCGAGAGTCTCAATCGTGAACTTTTTATCCCGGCATACGATTTGGATTTAGGTGAAAGAGTCATCTTCGGCACAACCGGAAACCAGGACATGCACATCTGCGAAGCCATTACGGCTTCCAGCGCCATCCCGTTCTTCTTTCAGCCTCACCGGATCGGCCAGAAGGCCTACATTGACGGTTCCTCCGGACGGGTTTCACACATTGATATCGCCATTGACAATGGCGCACGCCTGATCGTGTTGATCAATCCCAGGGTCCCTTTTCACAACGATCTGGAAAAGACCTGTCTGCCATCACTCTCTTATGGAAAATGTTCACAAATCGATGAACTGGGCGTGCTCTTCACCTGGGAACAGGCAAAACGAATCGAGAGTCGCGAGAAGCTGATCCTTGCCCTTGATTACTACCGGCAAGCGAACCCCGAGGTGGATATCTTGCTGTTTGAACCCGGCCCTGATGAAGCCCTGCTTTTTTTCCAGGGACCGATGTCAATTGCTGCACGCACCCAGGTGATGCATTACGGCTACCAGTTAACGCTTTCGAGAATCAATGGAGAGTATCAGGCTATGGCCAAGACCTTTGCCAGGCACGGTATTCAGACGACAGCAAGGAATCTCGAAAAAAGCCCGCCGGAATAAACATGGATGTTAAAAACTCCCTGTTTGGTCAGATTTCGTTCGTCTCTGTAATCACACGGCTCCTTCTCTGGTTGACGTAGCCGAAACGAATCGATAGAGTTTATTCACTGCGGTGACTTATGCAAATAGTGTTCTGTACTCTCCATGTCCGCCGTTCAACTCAGGCCGTTTCTCTTGCCGCCGGCTGTCTCGTCGCAGCTCTTCCGCAGTGGTTACGCGAAAGCTGCGTGCTGGTTGACTCTTTTCCCGAGCAATCTGACCAGGAGATTCTGGCTTCAATTCTGGCCGTCAAACCGACAATCGTCGCCTTTCCGGTTTACCTCTGGAATCGCCAGCGAGTGGTTGCCCTCGCCCGTCAATTGCACCAGCTTGACGCCCAACTCTACCTGATCGCCGGCGGACCGGAGGCGACCGGCGACCCTGCCGGCCTGGCCTCCACCGCCCCCTGGTCAGCCCTGGTCCATGGTGAGGGTGAGACGGCCTTCATCGGCCTGGTTTCTGCGCTAGAAAAAGGGGACCCCGACCAATCATTACCGGGCGTCACCTTCCTATCAGAGAGCGGGTCATTGTCGGGAGATCTGTGTTGCCCACACGATCTCGGCAAGGCTTCGTCACCATGGCTCACCGGTATACTCACCCCCGAGAGATCAGAAGGTGTGCTCTGGGAGGTCACTCGCGGCTGTGCTTTCTCTTGTGATTACTGTTTTGACGCTCGTGGTCACGCCGGTGTCCGCAGTGTTGAGAAACAACGCCTGGTAGAGGAGCTCGACCTGTTCACCAGTGCAGGGATCAGCCAGGTATGGGTTCTTGATTCTACCTTCAACTATCCCCCTGAACGCGGTGTCTCGCTGCTGGAGCTGCTCCTCGAAAAAGCCCCGCATCTTCACTATCACCTGGAAGCCAAGGCCGACTTCATAGACCGTCAAACCGCCAGCCTGCTGGGTGAACTGAACTGCTCAGTACAACTGGGGCTGCAATCAATCCATGAGAAGGTCCTCAAGGCTATTCATCGGCCGCTCGACCTGGAAATTCTAGCGGAAAAAGTCCACCTCCTCGAAGCAGAAGGTGTGGTTTACGGATTCGACCTAATTTATGGCCTGCCTCAAGACAATTATGCCGGATTCAGGGACAGCCTCGACACCGTTCTAAGCTTTCTCCCCAACCACGTTCACATTTTTCCCCTCGCGGTCCTGCCCGGGACCAGGCTGGCAAAACAGTGCGATCGCTACGATATCAAGGCCCAGAAAGAACCACCCTACGAGTTGATTTCATCGGCAAACTGGAGTGCCGAAGAGATGGAACTCTGCCGACGCCTTGCCGCAACTGTCGACCTTTTCTATAACACTGGACGTGCAGTCTCGTTCTTTCCGGCCATCCTGCAAGCCCTGCAGACCACGCCGAGCGAACTCTTCGAGGACTTTTTCGTATGGGCGACGCAACATCATGGCATTGATTACGACAAGTTAATGGTGACCTCTGACTGGGCCGCCGAGGATGTCTATCGCATGCTGCAAGGCTATCTTAGCCACCGGCTGCAGAGAACCGGCCAAGGGCACCTGGTCAGCCTGTTTCTGGACCTGCTCTGCTACCACTTCCACTATGCAGAGGTCCTGATTGGCGAAGAACTTCTGCCATTGACCGACGAGAAAACGTTGCAGGAGAACCTGTGGGAAACACCATGGCGACGTTCGAGCAAGTGTCGCCTGGTGCCCTTTGCCTATGAAATCCTCGACCTTCTGGAGATGGAAGAAATGCAGCTGGAAGAACTTACCAGCCTGTTTCGGCCGGTGGGGTCAGTCGCACTCTTCATGCGACGAGAAAATGACGTGTTCTGTGAATCTCTGGGCGATGAGATGTTGCTGCTTCTGCAACAGAGCAATGGCGACATCAGCCCAAAAGATATTTTCGCCGGTAGCATCTCACGGGCAACCGGTGAGGAGTTGGTACAGGTCGCGGTCTGTGAGGGACTGTTACGCCCCGTGCATGACTCCTCTGTCTGGAACAGTAGCCCCATCAATCCGTTATAACCTCCCGCTCGGGAAAAATTTCAGGCACAGACAATCTACCCCATTGAGAGAGGTTTTCTCCACCGCCTGCTGGTTCGCAACAGAGGTAACGAGCGGTTGATTGGTAATGCATTGTTTTATGCACAAAAAAGGACCCTGTTTTAACAGGGCCACAGAATTATTGACAAACCTCACTTTGGATCATAAGTGTTTTTTGTTTTTTGGGAGTTGAGTCTCTTTGAATTCTTTCTCATAGCCTAAGAAGAACCGGCGGGTCGCGTCCCGCCAGACGCCTCAGGTAATTATGGGGACACAATATGAGTACCATTGTGTCCCCATAATTACCTGTTTGCAAAAAAGGCCTTGCTCCTGGCGGAGGGCATCTCCTTTGCCAGCTTTCATAGCCTTTAAGGTATGGTGGGGCCAAAGAATCAGGCCCTGTGTTATCGGGCCTTCCAGAGGGGGACTTTTGCAGCAAAAGGCGTAACAGACAAAAAGCAACATTAACCAGAGGGATAGAGGTCCACAAGGGCCTCGGGGATAACTGGGGATATGTAGACAGCTAAATGTTTATACCGACGACACTTGCCACCAGCAATCTCCGGACAAGACATGCCCAGCGCAGCGCCAAGCTTTCTTTTGCTTCGTTTTCTTTGTCGCTACAAAGAAAATGACGTTGCTGTCGGGCAACCCCGACGGTTTTGCTTTTAGCTTTAGGTTGCAAAGGCCAACCATTAGGGAGCAACAGATTAACGATCTGTTGCCTCCTCTCCAACTGCAATTATTGACATAATACTGACCTTTGTCAGCACCCTGAGGCCCTTTTTTAACAGGGCCCGTTACAGATTTGCAGTATTAAACCAATTGCTTCAGGCAACCTCCTGCATTCTCTCAACATAGCGAGGACGTTCGACAATAAAGGTCTTGATCTCACCAACATCAGGAACACGTCCGGCAATGCGAACGACATCGTCAATCAGAAGAGCAGGAGTAACGTAAACACGATTATCAACCATCTTGCGACGGTCACAGAAGAGATGGACCTCAGCGCGTACATCCATTTCATTAAGGGCTTGACGAACATTTGCAAGGACTCGCTCAGCGCGCTGTCCAGCATCCGGCTTACAAAGAATATCAATACGCATAACGATCTCCCTTCATACAATTATGACCATTTTCGTCAATTATATAATTCTAAACAAAAAAGGCAAGCATTTTCTGCTTGCCCTGAAGGGTTTCAAACGATTGGAGGATCAAGAATCAAACAGGAGGAGGGCTGCCTCCATAAATAATTCGCAAGGCATGTCTGGTTCGCGCTACCAGGCGGATCGGATTGATCGGCTTGGCGATAACATCGAAGAAACCCATTTCAAGCAACTTTGCCTCTTCCTCCGCGCTGGTTTCGGGAGAAAGTGCAATTAAGGGAA
>CAZXBD010000347.1:0-13707 GCA_964638305.1 uncultured Geobacteraceae bacterium
CCCTCAAAGACATTCACAATATTGCGAAAAGTTTTAATCTGGTGCTGGGGGGTATCTTCCACTATCGCGTCGATTATCCGGAACCAGTCAGCAAGGAACGTGTTGAAAAGACAGCCAGGAGCGCAGATGAAGATCGCGATAGAAAATCGTCAGACCAGACAGAAAATCAGGAAAATCCCCCTGAGAAAAGTGGCACGGAGGATCTTAAGCGTCTCGGGATGTCCTGATGCCCAACTGTCGATTCTGGTCGTCGACGATGCCATGATTCAGGATATCAATCGAGACTACCTTGGCAAAGACCGCCCGACCAATGTCATCTCTTTTGCCATGCAGGAAGGAGAAGGTGGGGGCGTACAGCCGGATTTACTCGGAGACGTGGTTATCTCGGCCGAGACAGCAGCACGCGATGCCGGTGAGGCAAGGGATTCCTTTGAAAGTGAACTGTATTTCTTGCTGTTGCATGGTATCCTTCATTTGCTTGGTTATGACCATGAGCGTGGTACGCAGGCAGAGGCATCGCGTATGGAGGCCAGGGAAAGAGAGGTTTTTTCGCTGCTTCGTGAGGAGTTTTTGACCGAATGAAAGGTGAGCCGATCAAGCCCGGCGGATTTCTCGGCAGCCTGAACTGTGCTATTGAGGGAATTATCTGGGCGGTTAAAACCCAACGGCACATGCTCTTCCACCTGGTCGCAGCCATTCTGGTCCTGGTAGGGGCCTTGGTTTTGCGTCTTACTCTGCACGAATTTGCCTTGTTGGCCCTTGCCATTACCCTGGTTTTATTCGCCGAGTTAGTGAACACTGCCATCGAAGTAGTCGTTGACTTGGTGTCTCCTGATTTTCATCCCCTTGCACAACGAGCCAAAGATGTCGCCGCTGGAGCCGTGCTTCTTGCCAGTGTTGGTGCAGCAGTCCTCGGTTACCTCGCAGTGTCGAGGTTCTTCTTCCCCTCTGAAGTTAATGTCAGTAATGACTTCATGAGGACAACGGGCAACGTGGCGATAATATCGGTTGTAGTTGTTGTGCTTCTGGTGGTTCTGGCAAAGGCAAAAATCGGTCGAGGTACACCACTGCACGGCGGTATGCCGAGTGGTCATGCGGGGATCGCATTTTCCATCGCAACTTCGGTTGCTTTTGCCGAGGTCGGTCTGCTGGTCATCATGCTTGCATGGCTTCTGGCTGCCCTTGTGGCACAAAGCCGGGTTTTGCTCGGAGTACATGATTTTAGGGAAATCATCGCTGGCAGCCTGCTTGGCATCATGACGACACTGGTATTGCATCTGGCTTTTCATTAAGTGAAGGGAGTCTGTTCTGGTGGAAGACGGTAATAATGTCCATCGCAATTCATTGGTTGCAACCTTAAGCCGATTTTTTCGTGGGCAATCACGCGCCTTGACGGAAAAAGAACTGCAGGAGGCGATAAACAGCTCCGAAGAAGAGGGCATCCTCAACGAAGCCGAAGGCGATATGTTGCAGTCGATCTTTGAGTTTGGTGACACCATCGTCCGTGAGGTCATGGTTCCACGTACAGACATGGTCTGCTGCCCTGCTGATGCGACTCTGGGCAATTTCCTTGAGCTTATAATACAGTCCGGGCATTCCCGGGTGCCTCTTTTTGAGGGGTCGACGGATCAGATTGTCGGCGTTGTCTACGCGAAAGATTTGTTGCGCAACTGGGGGGCAAACGATGAAACCTTGACCCTTACTGAAGTCATGCGCACGCCATATTTTATCCCCGAGACCAAACGGATTGATGCACTCCTGGTGGATTTTCGTACCCGGCGGGTTCACATGGCCATTGCTGTTGACGAATATGGTGGCACCTCAGGGCTGATCACGATTGAGGACCTGCTTGAGGAAATTGTAGGTGATATCCAGGACGAATACGATCTCGAAGTCCCCTGGCTCCAAGCCCAGGAAGATGGGACCCTTCTGGTCGATGCCCGTGCCAATGTCGAGGAGTTGGAAGAGTATTACGACATAGAGATACCGCGCGAGAAATTCGACACGGTCGGCGGCTACCTCTTTCATTTGCTCGGCAATGTTCCGGAGGCTGGCGAGAAAATCACTGATAACGGCCTGGTCTTGATGGTTGAAGACTCGGATGAACGCAAGGTTGTTAAAGTCCGTGTCTGGCGTGACGCAGAACAAACCTCCTGATATGCATCGATTCCTCCCCGATAAAACAACCTGTGCAAGCGCTTTCTCAGGTCTCCTCCTTGCCTGTGCCTTCCCCCTTGCTGATTACACCCTGCTTGCGTGGTTCGGTCTTGTCCCTTTGGTTCTGGTTATGAAGAATCGACCTTTCAAGAGTGGTTTTGTCGCCGGTCTGGTTTTCTTTGCCGTGACCCTTTATTGGCTCAACATCGTCATGACGACCTACGGCCATCTTCCCCTGGCGGTCTCCTTTTTTCTCTATCTTCTCCTTGCCGGTTACCTGGCCCTTTTCTGGGGAAGTGCTACCTGGGCAGCCTGTCGTCTCAAAGAGTTCAAGGGGTATTCATATGCCTTGACTTTTCCGGTCCTCTGGGTCGGCTTGGAATTCCTGCGTGAATTTCTCCTGACCGGTTTCCCTTGGGCAACGATTGGTTATTCTCAGCAGGCCTGGTTAACGGTAATTCAGTCGGCGGACCTTTTTGGTGTTTACGGCCTGAGTTATTTGCTGCTTTTGTCTAATGCCGTGCTCGGGGAGAGTCTGCTGGGCCCGCAGCGAAGGCTTGCGAAGAAATATCGTGTCGCACCCATGATTTTTACGGTCATCTTGATCTTGTTGAATTACGGCTATGGAGCCTGGTGTTTAAACCAGGATCTCGATGCCCGTTCCGAATCGCTGCAAGCAGTGGTGGTTCAGGGGAATATCCCTCAAGATCTTAAGTGGCAACCTGAGAACCAGCTAAAGACTGTGAATACCTATCGCGAGCTTTCACTTCGAGCTGATAGAACGGGGGGGAGCGATTTGGTTGTCTGGCCTGAAGCGGCCATGCCGTTCTACTTCCAGGATGGTGGCCGACTGGCCGATGCCATCGTTGAATTACCTGTGGAAACGGGAGCTTCACTCCTCTTTGGCAGCCCCGCATATCGGCGTGACCCGGGTGGCTTGCGTTACCTGAACAGTGCTTTCATCTTGTCTCCTGACGCGCAGCTGCTTGGCCGCAGCGACAAAATTCATCTCGTGCCTTTTGGCGAATATGTGCCCCTTGGTGACTTTCTTCCTTTCGTCAACAAGCTGGTTGCCGGTATCGGTGACTATTCTCCCGGTGAAATTAATCCTCTGCCGATTCAAGGACATCAGCTGGGGGTCCTGATCTGCTACGAGGTTATTTTCCCCGAGCTTGCCCGTGAATATGTTCGGCAGGGCAGTGATCTGTTGGTTAACATTACCAATGACGCCTGGTTCGGTAAATCTTCCGCGCCGTGGCAGCACCTGGCGATGGCACGCTTCCGTGCTATCGAAAATCGTGTCTGGCTGGCAAGAGCAGCCAATACCGGAATCTCGGCTTTTATCTCTCCCTCCGGAAGGATTGTCGAACAAACAGGCTTGTTTGATACTGGTCTTCTGGTTGGAAAGGTCGGTCTCGGTGCACAACCAGGCCTTTATTCACAGATGGGCGACCTGGTCCCAGGTTCTTTTATAGTCATAAGTTTGCTTTGGCTGCTCAAAACACGTCGCCGTTTTTTATGACTTCGGACGTTCCTCTAAGCGGCTGACTCTGAATTCCGTGGGGTATTATAAAGAAAATCTTCATATCAATGAACTTTCCTTGTTCCGTTTGTACTCTGTGGTTATAATCCTCAGTTCGATTTTAACTTTTGGGAGTTTATAATGTTTCGTGAAGAGATTGAGTTGCTGAAAAATCTCCAGGAAAAGCTCTCTGAGCTGAGGAGGTACCTTTGACGTCGATATTAAGCGTGAGCGGGTTTCAGAACTCGAAGCTGAAGTGGCCAGACCTGAGTTCTGGAATGACAATGAAAAGGCTCAGGAAGTTCTGAAGGAAAGGACCCTCCTGCAGAAAATTGTTACCGACTGGGAACAGGTTGAGCGTGGTTTGGATGACGTCCAGGTTCTGATTGAACTTGGCGAGGAAAGTGAAGACGCGGAGGCACTGGCAGAAGTTCGAGAGATGTTGCCCGGTCTGGAAAAATTGGTCGGGCAGATGGAGTTTGCCCGTATGCTTTCCGGTGAACATGATGCCAATAACGCTATTATCAGCATCAATGCCGGCGCTGGAGGCACGGAGGCCCAGGATTGGGCTGAGATTCTGTTGCGCATGTACTTGCGATATTGTGAGCGAAAGGGCTTCAAGGCTGAAATTACCGAATACCAGCCGGGAGACGAAGCTGGAACCAAGGGAGTCACCTTTACGGTCGCCGGTGACTATGCTTTTGGCTACCTGAAAGCGGAAAAAGGCATCCATCGGCTGGTGCGTATCTCGCCCTTCGATTCCAACGCGCGTCGCCACACGTCATTCTGTTCGGTGTTTGTGTTTCCTGAACTTTCTGATGATGTCGATATTGAGATTCTGGACAAGGACCTCAAAGTTGACACCTTCAGGGCCAGCGGTGCCGGCGGACAGCATGTTAACAAAACCGATTCGGCAATCAGGATAACGCATATGCCAACCGGTATAGTTGTCAGCTGCCAGAGCCAGCGCTCCCAACACAAGAATCGTTCCTCTGCCATGAAGCAATTGAGGGCGCGGCTGTATGAGTTGGAACTGGAAAAGAAAGAGAGTGAAGCCGAAGTCCTGGGCGGTGAAAAGAAGGAGATTGCCTGGGGAAGCCAGATTCGCTCCTATGTCCTGCACCCGTATCGTATGGTCAAGGATCACCGCACCGACTATGAAGTTGGTAACACGGACGCTGTCCTTGATGGCAACCTGGACGGTTTCATTGAAGCGTATCTGATGCAATAACGAGCTGTAGGGCTTTAAGGCTGTAGAAAATAGCTGCCAAGTTGCCTTACGACTAAAAAGATTAAGAAGGAAGAAGACTTATGTCAGCAGAAAGCCAGAACGAAATTGTCGCTCAGCGGCGGGCCAAGCTTGATGACCTCCGCGACCAGGGGCACAACCCGTTCGCCAATGGTTTTAATATTGATGCCACAACAGGGGATGTGCATAGCACTCATGCCGGGCACGATGCCGCTGCGCTGGAGTCGGTCGAGACAACCTATCGGGTTGCCGGTCGTATCATGGCAAAGCGCGATTTCGGCAAAGCCGCTTTTGTCCAGATCCAGGATCGTACCGGTAGACTTCAGGTCTACGTTGCCAAAAATCTTGTCGGTGAGGAAAGCTTCGACCTTTTTCGAAAATTTGATCTTGGCGATATTGTCGGTCTGGCAGGGCGTCCATTCAGGACCAAAACCGATGAGTTGTCGCTGCGCGCGGAGTCGATCCAGCTTCTGACCAAGTCACTATTGCCTCTTCCGGAGAAATGGCACGGTCTAACCGATGTGGAGACACGCTATCGTCAGCGATACCTGGATTTGATTGTCAACCCCGATGTCTGCGGGGTTTTCCGTAAACGCAGCCAGATTGTTTCCCTGATCCGAGAATATATGGTCTCCCGTGATTATCTGGAAGTTGAAACACCGATGATGCAGCCGATCGCAGGTGGTGCAACAGCCAAGCCGTTTATTACCCATCACAACACCCTGAAAATGGACCTTTTCCTGCGCATTGCTCCGGAACTTTATCTCAAGCGACTGGTCGTGGGAGGTTTTGAACGGGTATTCGAGATCAATCGCAATTTTCGCAACGAAGGGATCTCCATTCAGCACAATCCCGAATTCACCATGATGGAGTTCTACCAGGCTTATGCGACATACGAAGATCTCATGGACCTCACAGAGGATCTGATCTGTCATGTCGCGGAGCAGGTGGTCGGCAGTCTGCAATTCAAGTATGGTGAGCGCGATGTTGACTTGAGCCGACCATGGCAGCGTCTCACCGTGCGCGAATCGGTTGTCAAGTACGGTGAGATCAGCGAGGCTGATGTCGATGATCGCGACAAACTTCTGGCGTACGCCGACAAACTGGGCCTGGAACTTGACAAGAAAATTGGTTACGGCAAGCTGCTGACAGAGGTCTTTGATGCGGTCGCGGAGCCCGAACTGTGGCAACCGACGTTTATCACCCAATACCCGACAGAGGTTTCTCCCTTGTCGCGCAAGAATGACCAGGACCCGAATGTTGTCGATCGCTTTGAACTTTTTGTCGTTGGACGTGAACTGGCAAATGCCTTCTCGGAATTAAACGACCCGGATGATCAGCGTGAACGCTTTGCCAAACAACTGGTGGAGAAAGAAGCTGGAGATGAAGAAGCCCATGCCATGGATGAAGACTACATCCGCGCCCTGGAGTACGGTTTGCCACCTACTGCGGGGGAGGGGATTGGCATAGATCGTCTGGTGATGCTTCTGACCAACTCCCAGTCAATAAGAGACGTCATCCTTTTTCCACAACTGCGACCGGAGGCGAAGTAGAGAGGCGAGGACTAAGAAGCGCGAAGTGAGAAATGAAATATTCAAATTTATTTGTTTAAAGGTTCTTCTCGCACCTCGCATCTCGCATCTCTTTTTTTAACATGAACTACGAACTTTTTGTCAGCCTGCGTTACCTTCGGGCCAAACGCAAACAAACATTTATCTCGGTGATTTCATTTATCTCCATCGCCGGTATCACTCTCGGTGTTGCCGCACTGATCGTTGTTCTTGCTGTCATGACCGGTTTCCATGATGGTGTCAGGCAGCAGATTCTCGGCAATATCCCTCATGTGCTTGTACAAAAACATGGCGAGAACCTGACTGAGCCCGATGCAGTTGTTGCACAAGCCCGGGCCGTGTCTCCACACGTTCTAAACGCTTCGCCATTTGTCAATAAAGAGGCGATGCTTCTTTCACGGCGTAATGTCGCCGCAGTGAACGTGAAAGGGGTTGAGTCACAGAATAAAATTTTTCGTCAGAGCTTTCTCACTGAAGTCGGGGTGAATGTTGAAGATGCGCTGTATAATCAGGAGTCTACGCCGCCTGGTATCCTGATTGGCCTGGATACGGCTACGACGCTAGGGGTCGCTGTTGGCGACTCGATTAACGTCATTCCGCCAATGTTCACAATTACACCTTTCGGTATGATCCCGAAGATGAAGCCTTTCAAGATTGTTGGTATTTTCAAGCAGCGCGGCGGGTTTATCGATGCCTATTTCGCCTATATCGACATCAAACAGGCGCAACAGTTTTTTGACCTTGGTGACGCTGTCAGTGGAGTTGAGGTTGAGGTCGACAGTTTTGACCAGGCTGCACCTGTCTCCGAAAGCCTGCGCCAGGAATATGGTTTCCCACATGTAGTACGTTCCTGGGAGGATATGTTCGGGTCTTTTCTCTCTGCGCTCAAGCTAGAGAAGCTCGGACTATTTATCGTCCTGGGTATCATTGTTTTGGTTGCTGCTTTTAATATTGCTACGACGCTGATTATGGTTGTTATGGAAAAACACCGTGATATTGCTGTTTTGCGTTCAATGGGGGCGACTTCGAACAGCATCATGAAGATATTTGTCCTCGAGGGTTTGATTATAGGAACTCTTGGTACTCTCCTGGGGACAGGGCTCGGTCTGCTGTTGGCCAAGAATGCAGACCCGCTCATCAAGGGCCTGGAAAATCTGCTCAACGTCAAAATCTTTGACCAGAGTGTTTATGGCATGGAACATTTTCCTTCCGTGGTCAATCCAGGCGATGTGACTTCGGTCGTCATTGTTTCCATGTCCATCTCTTTACTGGCGACCGTTTACCCGGCCTGGCGGGCCGCCAGAATGGACCCGGCGGAAGCGCTGCGTTACGAATAGGCGAAATCATGATTGCAGTTCGTGATTTATCAAAAATCTTTATAACTGATCGTGGCAAGATCGAGGTCCTCAAGACCGTGGACCTGGATATCCGTGCTGGTGAACGTATTGCCGTTGTAGGTGCCTCTGGTGCCGGGAAAACGACTCTCATGCATCTTCTGGGGGGACTCGATCGCCCCTCCAGCGGATCAGTGTCCTTTGCCGAAAAAGATATATTCCGCTATTCCGCCCAGGAGCTGGATGCTTTCCGCAACCGCTCGATCGGCTTTGTCTTTCAATTTCATCAATTACTTCCGGAATTCAGTGCCCTGGAAAACGTCATGATGCCGCAATTGATCGGACGATCCTCAAAAAAAGAAGCGGAGAGAAAGGCCCAAGAGATCCTCGTCGCCGTTGGCCTCGGTCATCGTCTCGACCACAAACCCGGTCAGCTTTCAGGTGGTGAACAACAGCGCGTTGCCATTGCCCGTTCATTGGTCATGTCGCCTAAATTGTTGTTGGCGGATGAGCCGACGGGAAATCTCGACAGTGTTACTTCCGACGAAATTCTCGCACTCCTCGATCGTTTGCATGCTGACTTGGATCTGACCATTGTTGTCGTGACTCACAGTGAAAAAGTCGCCGGGCATATGGATCGAATTGTGAGAATGACTGACGGTTGTCTGGAAAGTTGAAATGACGCTACTCATGTTTTCGAATGGCAGAAGCCCTTTTCCTCGTGCCTCTTCACTATTATTATTAATCTTCACGTTTTTTTCACGCGTTACCTCTCTAATTTTGGTTTACCTACAATTACTGATCCCATATAATAACGCGATTTTTAGCCGTTAACATGCTTTGGAATGGAGTTGATATGTTGAAGAGGATTCTTACATTGCTACTTTGCCTCGCTTTGACTTCTCCTGCATGGGCTGCACAGGAATTTACGCTTGCCGATATTGCGGTGGAGGGCAATAAACGTGTCCAGACGGTTGATATCCTGAATGCCATAAAGATCAAGCCAGGACAAACCGTGACTCCCACTGATATTGATGCCTCAATGGGTGATGTCTACAGGATGGAGCGGTTCTCTGATATCGCTACGGAGGTATCAGGACCTGCAGGTGCAACGGTTTTGACGTTCAAGGTGAAAGAACGCCCTTTGGTGCGCAATCTGCGTTTTGAAGGTAATGAAGAGCTGGCCACGGAGAAACTGCGCGAAGTTATTACAGTCCGTATCCCTGATATTTATGACCCTTTTGAGGTTGCCAAGAGCGTTGACCTGATCAAGGCTGAATATATCAAAGAAGGGTATTATGCCGCCAAGATCACAGCGGATAGTCATGTCAATGAGGATAATGAAACGCTGGTAACCTTTCGGATCGAAGAAGGTGATATCGTACGCGTTAAAGACATTCGATTTGATGGCAACACGGTTTTTGATGACGGTGATTTAGAGAGCGCCATGGACACCCAGAAAAAGTGGATGTTCTCCTGGATAACCGGCCGTGGCAACTATAATGAACCGATGCTGGAACAGGATCTCGAAAGGATCGCTGATCTCTACTTCAACGAAGGATACGTTCGGGTGAAGGTCCGCGAACCGGTCATCTCTCTGGTCGATAATGAGAAGCATATGCTTTTGCTCATCAAGATCGAGGAAGGAGACCAGTACAAAATTGGTTCTCTTGATGCCCAGGGCGATCTGATCAACGAGAAAGAAGAACTGCTTGCATTGACAGGTATCGCCGCTGGTGACGCTTTCTCCCGTGCAAAGTTGAGGGCTGGCGTCGGGGTTGTGACCGACGTATATGCTGACCAGGGTTTTGCCTACGCTAACGTATCGCCTTTGACCCGCGCAGACGATGAGACCCTTCTTATCGACCTGATGCTTGATATTGAACAGGGTCCCCGAGTTTCCGTTGAACGGATTAATATCACCGGCAACACCAAGACGCGTGACAAGGTTATCCGCCGTGAAATGAAGCTGGTAGAAGGTGACCTGTTCAATGCAACCAACATGAAGAGAAGCAAGGCGCGTATCAATAACCTGGGATATTTTGAAGCCGTAGATATCAGCACCAGCGCGGGCTCCGATGATAGTCACATGAATGTAGACGTCAATGTTAAAGAGCAATCCACCGGAACGTTCAGTGTTGGTGGCGGCTATTCTTCGGTCGATGGCTTTGTCGGGCAGGGCTCTATTACCCAGGAAAATTTCCTTGGCCGAGGATGGAAGCTGAATCTTGCTGCATCCATTGGTGGCGAAAGTAAGACCTATCAGCTTGGTCTTACAGATCCCTATTTCCTCGACACGCGCTGGACGCTGGGTGCTGAAGTCTATCAAACAGAGCGTGAATGGTCGGATTTTAGCCGCAGATCAAGGGGCTTTGCAATTAAGGGAGGCCATCCAATTGGTGAGTATTCAAGACTTCTTGCCGTTTATCGCTTGGAGTCGAAAGAGATCTACGACGTCAGTCCGTTTGCTTCCACGAATATTGCGGATGAGGAAGGTACCGCAACCATAAGTTCCATAACCACCTCGTATAGCTACAATACACTCAATAACCGCCAGGACCCTTCCATCGGAACAGAATTGAGTGCAACATGGGAATTGGCCGGCCTCGGTGGGTCAGAAAAATTCAGCAAATATACCCTTGATGCCCGTCGCTTCTGGCCATTGTGGTGGCATACTGTTTTCACTGCTCATGGTCAGGTTGGGTATGTCCACTCCCTGGATAACGATGATGTTCCCATTGATGAAAAGTACTTCCTCGGGGGGATTAACTCAATCCGTGGCTTTGAGTCTCGTGAAGTTGGCCCGCGAGATGAATTTAACGAGTTTATTGGTGGCGATACCTCAGCGTACTTCAACTTTGAATACATTTTCCCGATACTTGAAAGTCTTGGCATCAAGGGTGTGACCTTCTTCGATGTCGGTAATACCTGGAGCGACGAAGATTACTGGGATGAAGATGATACTGCCTTTGCCTCATGGCGTTACAGTGCTGGTGCTGGTATCCGTTGGTTAAGCCCTCTGGGGCCGATGCGATTCGAGTATGGCTTTAATCTTGATGCCAGGGATTATGAGGACAATGGCAAGTTCGATTTCATGATTGGTCGATTCTTTTAAAAAGCACAATAAAAACATAATTTAAGGAGATTTTGCATGAAGAAGTTAGTCGTTTTGATGTTGGTGTGTATTGGCCTGATTGCCTCACCGGTTATGGCACAAGCCCAAAAGATAGGTTATGTGGATTTGCAGAAGGCATTGAATCTTTCTGCTGCCGGTAAGGAGGCCAAGGAACAAATCAAAGTCAAGGTACAGGGCTATGATGCTGAAGTTCAGGGGCGTCAGGAAGAGTTGAAAAAGCTGAAAGAGGACTTGGAAAAACAAGCCATGCTGCTCTCTGAAGAGGCGCGTAACGCCAAGGAAAGAGATTATCAGCAGAAAGTTAAGGATTACCAGCGCTTTACCAAGGATATTCAGGAAACCCTGCAACAGACCGATGCGGATTTAACCCGTAAAATCCTTGAAAGCCTTCTTACGGTTGTTCAGGAAGTAGGCAAGAATGATGGCTATACTCTCGTACTCGAGAAAACCGAAAGTTCTCTTGTCTATGCTGACGAAAGTATTGATATAACAGATGCAGTTATCAAGGCTTTTGATAGCAAAGGAAAGTAATCATTATGCATGCTGAGCACAGGGAAAGAACGTCCCTGGCTGTTCTGGCGGATTTGGTAGGGGGGTGCGTCTCTGGCGACCCCTCTACTTCTGTTTCCGGGGTTGCTCCTCTGGATGTTGCCGGGTCGGAACATATCTCTTTCCTGGCGAACCCCAAGTATCACGCGAAGTTGGCAGGTTGCCGGGCCGCGGCGGTTATTGTCCACCATTCTCTGGATGGCAGCGTAGAAGCCCCCCTGCTTCTGAGTGATAATCCTTACCTGGCTTTTGCAAAAATATTGACCTTTTTCGAAGTGCCGCCACATGTCGGGGAGGGCATTATGCCTGGTGCTCATGTCCACCCGATGGCTGTTGTCGGTGAAGATGTCACCGTTGGCCCAGGGTGCGTTGTCAGCGCCGGAGCTGTGATTGGTAAAGGTTCCTTTCTGCATCCTAACGTAGTCTTGGGTGAAGATGTTGTCATCGGTGAAGATTGCCTTTTACACGCCAATGTGAGTGTGCGCGAAAAATGTGTGCTTGGCGACCGGGTCATCCTTCAACCAGGAGCGGTTATTGGTGCAGATGGTTTCGGCTTCGCACCGGATGGCCAGAGTTACTATAAAATTCCTCAGGTCGGTCATGTTGTCATTGAAGATGATGTGGAGATTGGTGCCTGCAGTTGCATAGACCGGGGGACTTTAGGGGTAACCCGGATAGCTCGTGGCGTAAAGATTGATAACCTTGTTCAAATTGCTCATAATGTCCAGATAGGTGAAGATACGGTCATTGTGGCCCAGGTCGGTATGGCAGGAAGTACCATTATCGGCAAGCATTGTACCTTTGGTGGTCAGGCCGCTGTTGCCGGCCATGTTACTGTCGGTGACAATGTGACCCTTGCCGGTCGGGGCGGGATTTCCAATAATGCTGAAGGTAACCAGATGCTGGCAGGGGTTCCTGCCATGCCTCACCGTGAATGGCTTAAGGCAACAATGACCATGACGCATCTTCCAGAAATGCGTCGTGAAATAAACCGTCTCAAGCGTCAGATGGAAGAATTGAAAAACAAGTTGTCGGAGGATTAAAGTTGACTATGGAATTGAACTCTCTTGATATCATGAAGCTGTTGCCGCATCGCTATCCTTTTCTGCTTGTAGACAAGA
Source organism: uncultured Geobacteraceae bacterium (assembly GCA_964638305.1). Lineage (GTDB taxonomy): Bacteria > Desulfobacterota > Desulfuromonadia > Desulfuromonadales > BM103 > M0040. The sequence continues at coordinate 12,640 of CAZXBD010000347.1, forward strand.
TTGTTGAGTTTGAAGCCGGTAAAAGGATTGTCGGAGTAAAAAATGTTACAATTAACGAGCCTTTTTTTCAGGGCCACTTCCCAGATCACCCGATCATGCCTGGTGTCCTGATTCTCGAGGCCATGGCCCAGGTTGGAGGCGTTTATGCCCATCTGGCCAAAGACGTTGGTGAAAATCAGGTGCCATACTTTGTCGGTATTGATAAATCAAAATTCCGTAAGCCTGTTCTGCCGGGCGACATACTGCATCTGAACCTGGAACTGCTTAAGGTGAGACGTGGCATCTATACCTTCCTTGGTAAGGCCACTGTTGATGGCAAACTGGTTGCCGAGGCAGAATTAAAAGCAACTTTTGCAGATAAATAAAGGGTTTTTATGATTCACCCTACAGCAATTATTCACCCAGGTGCCATGCTCGCCGATAACGTCACTGTCGGTCCTTATAGCGTGATAGGCGAACATGTCGCTATCGGCTCCGGAACAACTGTTGCTTCTCATGTTGTCATCGAGGGTTGGACAGACATCGGCTGCGATAACAAGATTTTTCAATTTTCATCCATTGGTGCCGATCCACAGGACCTCAAATATGCCGGTCAAAAAACTTCTCTGAAAATTGGTGATCGCAATAGAATGCGAGAATTTACAACACTGAATCGAGGCACCGAAGAAGGGGGTGGCTTGACCAGTATTGGCAATGATAACCTTTTTATGGCCTATTCACATGTGGCCCACGACTGTATCGTACACGATCATGCGATTCTGGCGAATGGTGCGACCCTTGCTGGGCATGTTGAAATTGAGTCTGCAGCAATTCTCGGTGGTTTGAGTGCGGTTCATCAGTTCTGTCGAGTGGGTTGCCAATCGATGATCAGCGGTGGGTCCATGGTAAACCAGGATATCCCACCGTATACAATCGCTCAGGGAGACCGTGCGAAAACAGTTGGACTGAACCTGATAGGACTTAAGAGACGGGGCTTTTCGGAGGAAACGATGCGCGGCATCAAGAAGGCCTACCGCGTGATTTTTCGCTCTGGTTTACGTCTGGAAGACGCTTTACAGAAAATCAGTG
>CAZXBD010000348.1:0-3306 GCA_964638305.1 uncultured Geobacteraceae bacterium
GGCTGCAATTCGTTGTCCAAAGGTATGGTTACAGTTCCGGTCCAAATAGGCTTGCCCATTTCGTCGGGAATCTGTTTGAAGTTTGCATCTGTGATGGCATGGGAGAATTTCGTGGGGCTAATAACCCCCTTATGCACTGTATATACTCTTTGCTCGTTGAAGAATTTAAATACTGGGCTATCGCCCAATTTAGCAATTTGTTCCTTATACCAACGCTTCAACTCTGGGTGTCTGCTTTCGCGATTCATAACAAACGTAATGCTTCTTGCAGCAGAAATAAAAGAATTGAGGCATGAGCGGTAAATCTCTGGGTCAGCCGAGTAATTTATTGCAAGCTTCATCTGCGTACTCGCATCAATAATTTTTTGCTCTGTCTCAGTCATAATAAGAGTTAACGCCAGCCATCACCCGACGCGGAAGGAGCGCAGCGACTGTAACGGTCGGGTGCATGGCATTGTTGGACGAAGCCGCTACGCGGAGAAAAGCCTCGCCGCCCGATTAAATCTAAAATGTAACCTCAAGCCCTCAGCACGAGGGATCATTCATTTAGGAATCATGAGGTTACGACGCCATGACAGCATCTTCCGAGTCAGATTTCAAGCAGAACTACCAAACGCATCTCAAGCACCTCAAGCTCAAAGGGCTCCGACCCAAGACCATAGAAGCCTATTCCCGCGCCATCCGCCGCATCGGCGCCTATTTCGATCATCATATCGACGATCTATCCGAACAGCAGCTGACCGACTACTTCACCGACCTGCTTGACTCTCACTCCTGGAGCGCCGTCAAGCTCGATCTTTATGGCCTCAAGTTCTACTACACCCACGTGCTGCATAAGCTCTGGGAGAACATCGACCTGATCAAGCCGCCGAAGACTCAACGTTTGCCGGATATCGTCACCATCGAAGAAGCCAACCGTCTGATCATGGAGACCTTTACACTCAGTTACCGGGTTTTCTATTTCACCCTCTACAGCCTGGGCCTGCGCCTGGGTGAAGGCTTGCGGCTTCAGCTCGGCGATATCGATGCGCCGCGTCAGCGTGTGCATATCCGCGATGCCAAGGGCAACAAAGACCGTTTCGTTCCCCTGCCGGACGCGACGCTTACACTACTGCGCCGCTTCTGGTCGGTGCATCGTAATCCGCTGTTGCTTTTCCCCAATCGCCATGGTGGCTTGCAAGCGGCTCACCGTGCCACAACACCGCTTGATCGTGGCGGCGTGCAGACAACCCTGCGCGAGGTGGTTGCCGACTGCGGGATAAAAAAAAGATTACCCCGCACAGCCTACGTCACAGTTTTGCCACCCATCTGATCGAAGCGGGTGTCGACCTGCTCGAGGTACAGAAAATCCTCGGCCACCGCTCCATCCTGACGACCGCCAAATACACCCACCTGACCACCCATACGGACCAGAATGCAAGGCAGGTCATCAATGAGCTGATGAATGGCTTTTCCATTGAATGGGGGAAAGTCAAATGATCCTGCTCTCATCGATCATCAAAACCTTCGAGGCCGAGTTCCTGAAGCACTACCAGGAATCGATCCTGCCTTCTCATCGCAAGGCGCTGGCCGCTATGAAGGATTGCCGCACTTCGTCAAGTCCCATGATGCTGGCGCAATGCACCGAGTGCGACAGCCAGGTTTTCGCGCCGCACTCCTGCGGGCATCGCAACTGTCCCCACTGCCAGCACCACGAGAGCCAGCAATGGCTGGAACGACAACTTAAGAAACAGGTACCCGCCGAGTATTTTCTTCTGACTTTCACCCTACCGAAGGCGTTCAGATCGCTGGCATGGCATCATCAACGCACACTCTACGCATTGATGATCCAGTGCGTCTGGCAGACCGTGCGAGCCTTTTCACAAAACGACAAGCAGCTTCAGGGAATCCCCGGGGCCATCGCTGTCCTGCACACCCATTCACGCCGCCTGGATTTCCACCCACATGTGCATCTGGTGATGCCCGCTGCGGCCATCGATGGAGAAAAAAAGCTGTGGCGGACGAAAGGCGGTAAAAAAAGTAAACGCAAGAACCCCTCCGGCTATCTGTTCAATCACAAGGCCCTGGCCAAGGTCTTTCGCGCCAAAATGCTCGACACCATCAGACAGAACGGACTTGAACTGCCCGCCAAATACCCCGAAACCTGGGTCGTGGACGTAAAGTCCGTCGGCACGGGCGAGAAGGCGCTGGTCTATCTTGGCCGCTATCTTTATAAAGGCGTGATTCAGGAGAAGGGTATTATCGCCTGCGAAAACGGACAGGTGACCTTTCGGTACCGGGATAGCAAAACGAAACGGGTCGAATACAGAACAGTCTCCGGCGGCAGGTTCCTATGGCTGATCCTCCAGCATGTGTTGCCCAAAGGCTTCAGACGCGCCCGCAACTTCGGCTTTTTGCACCCCAATAGCAAGCGTCTGATCGCATTGCTTCAGTATCTGCTGGGCTTCGACCCGAACCGGGCATTGGCTTGGGTCAAAAAACGCCCCCAACTCACATGCCGTTGTTGCGGCGCCATGATGAATATCGTGCGAACGCGGATACTACCTGTTTTCCCGGTTCTGGCCAGATGAAGCAGCGGGTGCATTGGATTATGTAAACGACGGCGACAATCCGGCGCATCAAGACATCGGCAACCGATGCCGAGGTACGCGCTCGTCTTCGATAGCGGTAAAATACGACAATAAGTTCCGGTTTCCGGAAACCGTTGCCGCAATGGCAACGAAGATTGCTTGCCTCGAGGATCGGCCCGCCATGGCAGATCTTCAGGGCAAGCAGGCCTGAAAAAGATATTTCCTATATAAAGCTACTCTCAACACTCCCGTCGGGCTCGTCCAACAAACGGTTCAGATTGTGGTTCACTTCGCTCACACAATCTAACCTTATTCGTTAGGTGGATATGTTTTAGAACGGATAATCATCGTGTCGTTTGACTAGGTAGATATCAGGGTCTTTTGAGAGTATCTGATCAACCTTATTCATAATTCCGGTAATTTCATCTGTTAAATCTATCTTCCGAAATTTTCTCCACGACCATTTCCTACTTTCAATAATGCTCGACATAATTGCATATTTCTCTGGATTTTGACCTGCTTCGGAATCTGAATAGATTTGAAGGCCCAAAACAAACTCATTATCTTTTACCTCAATCCACCATCCCCAATCTTCACAAATAAAGGATGGCACCTCTAGTCCTGCTTTAGGTAGTTCTCGTTCAAGATACTGGCAGAGTGCCTTCCCATACATACCTTCATTCACGATTTCATCGTCCTCTCCTTCGAGGATTGGAAACTTCTTAGTATGGAGTTC
>CAZXBD010000349.1:0-35045 GCA_964638305.1 uncultured Geobacteraceae bacterium
ACGTCGACCAGCCGCGCAATCTCGCCAAAAGCGTAACAGTGGAGTAATTTTTGACTTTCAAGACGCATTTTTTTGAACGCTTGCGTAACCTGCTGGCTCCGCTACAACGTTCTTTCCGCATCAGCGAAAACACCTTTCTGATCATTCTGGCGGTTATCATCGGCCTGCTTGGCGGCCTGGGTAACTATGCCTTTCGTAAAACGATTGAATTTGTCCACTGGGGGATTTTCGAGCAGAGTGAACAGCTGTTCGGTTATTCCATGGAGGAATGGAGCCTGGCTCGCCTAGCCGTTGTCCTCTGTCCGGTGGTCGGCGGACTTCTCGTCATCCCTCTCTGGTACTGGTTCGGCAAAGATCTCAAAGGCGGCTTTTCCGGCTTTCTTGAAAAGGTCAATCTGCGTGGTGCCAAACTTCAGCTGAGGCCAATCTTTACCCGGGGCTTCGGTTCGGCGATCACCATCGGTACCGGTGGTTCCGCCGGGCAGGAGGGCCCGATTGCCATGATCGGCGGCGCGATCGGTTCCCAGTTTGGTCAACTCTTCAAGATGAGCGGTGATCGCCTCAAGGTTCTGGTTGCCTGCGGTGCCGCGGCCGGAGTGGCGGCGACTTTTAATGCACCGATCGCCGGGGTTTTCTTTGCCCAGGAGATCGTCCTGCTCTCTTCTTTCGAACTCTCCAGCTTCACCTCGATCGTCATTGCCAGTGGCATGGCCACAGTCGTTTCACGCGCTTTGCTCGGTAATACACCGGAACTTTACGCGCCTGTCTACCTGGTCAACAGTTATTGGGAGCTGCTGCTTTATGTCCTGCTTGGTCTTTTGATCGGCGTCCTGGCAGCGCTCTTTATCGACAGCCACTTCCGTATCAAGGATCGCTTCACCGCGCTGAAAATTCCCAAACTTGCCAAACCGATCCTGGGCGGCTTGCTGGTCGGGTTGATCGGTATTGGTTTCCCACAGGTGTTCGGTAACGGTTATGAATTCATGGAGTCCGTGCTGTTGGGCAACCAGACCTGGTACCTGTTGGCGGCACTGGTCCTGGTCAAAGCCGTGGCGACCTCGATCACACTCGGGTCCGGTTTGCCCGGTGGTCTTTTTGCCCCGTGCCTCTACCTCGGTGCCGTGGCCGGAGGTTCTTTCGGTCATATTGCTCTCAGACTCTTTCCCCAGTTTCATATTGCCCCCGGCGCCTATGCCCTGGTTGGCATGGGAGCATTTCTTTCGGCCGCAACCCACGCACCGATGACGGCGATCTTCCTGCTGTTCGAGATTACGGACAGCTACGAAGTTATCGTACCGATCATGTTGACCTGTGTTATCGGCACCTCGATTGCCCGACATTTCAAAAAAGATAGCCTGGAAACCGTGGAGCTCTCGCGAGCAGGGATTGATCTGGAAGCGGGTAAAGAGCGGAATATCATGAAGTCTCTGCAGGTCGGGGATGTCATGGTGCGTGATGTGGAGACTATTCCGGAGCATATGACCCTTGGCCAGTTTGCCCGGTTTATCGAACAGACCCATCACACCAATTTCCCCTTGGTCAATGCCCAGGGGGAGCTTGCCGGGATTATTTCGGTACAGGATTTCATGGGTGTTGTGTTTGAGCGCGATCTCATGGACCTGGTGGTGGTCAAGGAACTGGCTACCACAAACGTCATCACGGCCCACGCTGATGAGGATCTTGACCAGACCATGCGCAAGATCGGTTATCGCAATATCGAGCAGGTGCCGGTCGTCGATCGTGAGACCCACAGGAAACTGGTCGGCATTATCTCCCGCCGCGATATAGTGGCCGCTTACAACCGGGCGCTGATGACCCGTACGCTTGAGGAGCAGTAGCTACCGTATAAACCCTAAGCTAACGCATCTTGCTGGTTATTTGCCGCGCCAGCTACGTTGCGACTTCAGTTGTATAGCAAAGGCTATGCAACTGAAATCACGCCTTGCCGGCACATCAAATCCCGGCGCAATTTTGCGCTATTATATGATTTACAAGGTACCAAGGTGACGGACCTATTGACTCAACTCAACCCGATGCAGCAACTGGCGGTCCAGCATGATACAGGCCCTTTGCTGCTGCTGGCTGGTGCCGGTTCCGGTAAAACCCGGGCACTGACGCACCGGATCGCCTGGCTGATTCTGAAGTGCAAGGTTGATCCCTGGCAAGTCCTCGCCGTGACTTTTACAAACAAGGCCGCAGGAGAAATGAAGGAGCGACTCGAAGAGTTGCTCGGTGACACCCAGGGCATCTGGGTCAGTACCTTTCATGCGTCTTGTGTCCGGATTTTACGACAGGAGATCGAGGTCCTCGGTTTTAACCGCAACTTCACCATTTACGATGACCAGGACCAGGAGCGTCTGCTTAAAACCATTTTGCAGGAACTCGGGATTGACGATAAAACGCTGAAGCCGCGTGCGGTGGCCGGCGCGATTGACCGGGCCAAAAATCGCGGGATCTGGCCCGAAGATCTCGATGATGGTGATTATCAATCCGAGCAGATTACACGCATTTATGCGCTTTATCAGGAGCGGCTGCAACAGTCCAATGCACTCGACTTCGGTGACCTGTTGATGCAGGTTGTCCGACTTTTCGAGCAACACCCGGATGTTCTGGAAAAATACCGCCAGCGTTTTCACTATATTCTCGTCGACGAATTTCAGGACACCAATCAGGTCCAGTACCGGCTGGTGCACCTGTTAGCTTCCGGACATGGCAACCTGTGTGTTGTCGGTGACGATGACCAGTCGATCTATCGCTGGCGGGGCGCGGAAGTTGGCAATATTCTGAATTTTGAACGCGACTACCCCGGTTGCGAAACCATACGCCTGGAACAGAATTATCGTTCAACCAGCACGATTCTTGACGCGGCGGGAGCGGTGATTGAGCATAACCTTGGTCGAAAAAAGAAAAAACTCTGGACCGAGAATCTCGCCGGTGATCCGGTCACCCTGGAAATGCTGCCAGACGATCTTGAAGAGGCCCGCTACCTGGCCGGCGAGATTGCCAGGATGAAACGAGACGATCGCCGTCTGCGTGACATGGCTGTGTTTTACCGGACCAATGCCCAATCGCGGGTTCTGGAGGAGGCGCTGCGTAATGAGCGTATCCCCTATGTCATGTTCGGCGGCGTCAAGTTCTATTCACGCCTTGAGATCAAGGATATCCTGGCGTACCTGCGTATTATCAGTAATCCGGCTGATACGGTTTCCGCGCGGCGCATCATCAATGTCCCGGCGCGGGGTATCGGCGGTGTGACCGTCAACAAAATAGCGGTTTTTGAAAATGACGCCGGCGGCTTCCTTCCGGCATGCAAAATGGCTCTTGAGCGTGGCGCGCTAAAAGGCGCGGCAGCGAGCAAGGTCGCGGCTTTCGTCGAGCTGGTTGAAGCCTTCAAAGAGCGGGCGGCTGATACACCATACCCGCAATTGACCGCAGAGCTGATTGAGGAGACCGGCTACGGACCACAACTGCGTACTGAAAAGACCGATGAGGCCCGTAACCGCATGGACAACCTGCAGCAATTGTTGGCCGGAATGGAAGAACACCTGGCCAGCGAGGGCACTTTGCAGGATTACCTGGAGCAGGTTGCGCTGATTACCGACCTTGATTCCTATGATCAGAGTCTCGACCGGGTCACTCTGATGACCCTGCATGCCGCCAAAGGTCTAGAATTCCCGATCGTGTTCATGGCCGGCATGGAAGAAGACCTCTTTCCGCATAGTCGCTCCGGAGGCGGTCAGGAAGAGATGGAAGAGGAAAGACGTCTCTGTTATGTGGGGATGACCCGCGCCATGGAAAAGCTCTACCTGACCTACGCCCGTCGCCGACGCATCTACGGTGATTTCAAGTTCAATCCGCCGAGCCGTTTCCTCGGCGAAATCCCACATCATCTGGTAGGCCAGGAGACGCCCGACGGGTTGCGCAAGTCTTCCAGTCACAACCTTGCCTCATTGTTTAATCAGCCGGAACCTGATTTTCCTGATGCGGACCCCTTTATCGATGACGATGAGGTTCGCATTGTTCCGGATGCCGAAGAAGGTTTGCGCATCGGGCTGCAGGTCAGGCATGTCAAGTTTGGTGTTGGTACCGTTCGCCGCCTTGAGGGGCAGGGTGACAACCAGAAGGTTACGGTTTACTTCCACCGCATTGGTCCGAAGAAACTTCTGGTCAAGTTCGCCGGGCTTGAGCCTGCCTGATTTTTGGTGCTGGCATTTCAGTCAAAACCTGTTAACCGTTAAAAAGCAATAAATTGAAACAGGTACTCAACGCAGAGACACGGAGACTGCGAGGAAACCCTGTCCAAAAGTCCCGTGCCTCAGCGTCTCCGCGTTGAATGCCCCTGAATGCCTGACTTCCGGAGGTTAATTATGCCGAAATGGATCGTGTCTGCCCTGATGAGTTTTGCCTTGGGTTTTGTCTTCCTTCTCCCGGCATCCGGTCAGGAAATCGTGAGTACCCTGGATGATCAGAAGGAAGTCGCTGTTACCATCTACAACGAAGACCTGGCGCTGGTGCGCGATCAGCGTCAGCTGACGTTACCAGAGGGAAAGGCTGAACTTGCCTTGCGAGAGGTGAGTGCGAGAATCCGGCCAGAAACGGCTTTGCTGCGTAGTTTAACCCGCCCTGGTGGATTGACCATTCTGGAGCAGAATTTCGATTTCGACCTTTTGACGCCGCACAAACTACTGGAAAAGTATGTCGGCAAAGACGTGCAACTGGTCCGCACTCATCCGGAAACGGGTGAGGACCGTTATGAAACAGCTCTTGTTCTGGCGGCGAATGACGGGGTTGTGCTGAAAATTGGCGACCGGATCGAAACCGGTGTCCCCGGAAGGCTGGTTTTCTCCGATGTCCCGGCGAATCTCCGCGATCGTCCGACCCTGGTGATCACACTCAATAGTGCGAAGTCCGGTCAGCAGACTATGGAACTCAGCTACCTGACCGGTGGTCTCGGTTGGCGTGCGGACTACGTCGCCGAGTTGAATCAGGATGATACGGCGCTGGACCTGTCCGGATGGGTGACCCTGACCAATCAGAGTGGTACGACCTATCGTGAGGCCCTCTTGCAGCTGGTCGCCGGTGACGTTAATCGCGTTCGTGAGGAGATGCGCTTCCGGGGCGATGTGGTTATGGAGTCGAGTATGGCCAAAGCCGCAGCACCGCAAATGAGTGAGGAGAGCCTGTTCGAGTACCACCTTTATACATTGCAGCGGCCGACGACCATCAAGGACAACCAGACCAAGCAGGTTTCTCTGCTTAATGCCGCAGCCGTTCCGATCACCAAGGAGTTCCGCCTGCAGGGACAACCCTATTACTATCGTGGCCGTCAGGGTGATCTGGGCCAGAAGCAGAAGATCGGCGTGTTTGTTGAGTTCGACAATCGCAAACAGGACAATCTCGGGTTGCCGTTGCCGAAAGGAGTCGTACGGGTCTATAAGCAGGACAGAGAGGGACGGCCGCAGTTTGTCGGTGAGGATCGTATTGATCACACTCCGGAGAACGAGACTGTTCGACTCAAGCTTGGTGATGCTTTTGACGTGACGGCTAATCGAAAGCAGACGGATTTCCGCAAACTTGGTGGTGATGGACGATACAATTACAACTTCGAAAGTGCTTACGAGATCAAGTTGAAGAATGCCAAGGATGAAGAGGTGACGGTTTCGATTACCGAACCGGTGCCGGGTGATTGGCAAGTCCTGAGTGAGAGCCATAAGCACATTAAGGCCTCTGCGGATATTGCCCTCTGGAAAATTGTCGTGCCGGCAAAGGGGGAGACAGTTTTGACTTATCGGGTCGCGGTAAAATACTAGAGATGTGCTGCGCGAGGTGCGTGCTGAAAACAAGGTAAAAAGTCGGGTGGGCTTGAGGTCAGGAGTCGTAAGTTGTCGGGACCAGTTTTGTTACTCCCTGCTGGTCGTGTCTGCAGATTGCTCCTCCGGAAACAGAATCTTCACCATTGATACAACCTTTTGCAGGTCAGTCTTGGGAATGCACGTTGCGCAACCGTGTTGTCGTGCCTCCTCTTTTGTGATGTTTTTTCCCGTCAGCAGAATAACAGGCATGAATTTGTTTGTTCTGTTTTTGCCTTTCACCCGTTCGGCAACGTCGTAACCGGTTTTCCCGTGCATTTCGAAATCGGTAATAACGAGATTAAAAGCCCCGGAACGAGAATTCTCCTCTTGATCACCGGCTTCAAGAATCTCTATGGCGGCCTCAGCAGAAGTTGCTGTTTCTATAGAGAAGTTTTCTGCAAGAAGATCGCTGAGAACCTCGAGAAAAAACGGGCTGTCATCAATCAGTAGGATCTTTTTTTTCATTATTAAGGTCTTTTCAATGAGGACAAATGTTCTCTTGATGTCTCTGTCGTGCCGGCTGCTCTCACCAAGCGTTTCTTCCGACCATTCTTGTTGCGAGAGAGACAAAATCTCATATTGTTAGATGCTCTTGACTCTACCATCGATGTTGAGCACTTGTCACCCTCAAGCAGAAGCGTTTCCTAGTGGGACTTCTCGAGCCTTCGTCCGAAGAGGCCGAGGATAGCCACCAGGAACACACCTACCATGTAGATGATCCCGAAAGCGGTCCACACCGAAGAGTGATAGGACAGGGTGATAAAAAAGCCCAGGGCGGCTAGTAAAATCAGGAAGGTCTGCATCTATTCCTCATTGTGGCAAAATAAAAAACACCCGTCTCCGAAAAACCGAGAATGGGTGCCACAATGTACTGCAGTTCATGACACTCTCTTCGGGAGCACGACCATCCACTTGGGATTCGTTGCTTTGCGCCCCTGCATTGCTACAGGTTTGCCCTTGTCGGAGAGTTCTTATTATTTATGTCTCTATAGCTATGCAGTTACTCACATTTGACTCACAGTGTCAATGTTTGCGTTGAAACATGATGCTGGATGTCTTTATCTGGTCAAGCGTGCACCGCCTTGCCAAAGGCTCCGAGCGCCGCTTCCTTGAAGGCTTCACTCAGGGTCGGGTGGGCATGCATGGTCAGAGCGATGTCTTCGACGCTGCCATCAAAAGACATAATAGTGACCGCTTCGCTGATTAATTCCGAGGCGCAGGGGCCGATGATGTGTACGCCGAGGATTCGTCCGCTCTCGGGGTTGGCCAGCACCTTGACGAAGCCATCGACATTGTCCATGGCGCGGGCACGGCCGCTGGCCATAAAGGGGAAGCGACCGACCTTGTAGGGGGTTTCCTGTGCCTTGAGCTGTTCTTCAGTGGCGCCAATGGATGCCGCTTCAGGATGGGTGTAGACGACTCCCGGAATCAGGTCATAATCGACGGCGGGTTTTTCACCGGCTAGGCGCTCAGCAAGCACGACCCCTTCATCCATGGCTTTGTGGGCGAGCATCGGACCGTGAATCAGGTCGCCGACGGCATAGACGTTCGCTACGCTGGTCTGATAATTATCGTCGACCACAATACGTCCGGATTCGTCAAGACTGACGCCCATTTTGTCGAGTCCAAGCCCATCAACACACGGCTTGCGGCCTGCAGCCACCAGCACTTTGTCACAGGACAAAGCCTGCTCGACTTTTCCTTCCAGTTTAAGTGTGACACCCTGATCGGTCTGTTCCATACCGGTGACCCTGGTGCCGGTATGAATCTGCATCCCCTGCTTCTGCAAGCTTTTTATTAGGGCCGCGGTCACTTCTTTGTCGGTGCTCGGCAGCATCTCTTCGAGCATCTCGACGACGGTCACTTTGGAGCCGAGGCGCAGCCAGACAGAACCGAGCTCCAGGCCGATGTAGCCACCACCGATGACGACAAGGTGCTCGGGGACGGCATCGTACTCCAAGGCGTCGCGAGCCTGCCCGACCTGCTTGCCATCCTGGGGCAGTCCGGGGAGGTCGATTGCGACACTGCCGGTAGCCAATAGCACGCGTTTGCCCTGCAGTGTTTGTTCACCGGCCTCTGTTGTGGCAATGACGGACAAGGAACCATCCTTCGCCGGTGAAGCGAGGCTGCCGGTTCCGGTTACCAGCGTGATCTGGTTCTTTTTAAACAGGCTGGCAATGCCACGCGTCAAGCGGGTGATGATGTCCTGCTTACGCTTCATCATCTTGTCGAGGTCGAGTGTGGGGGACTCGACCAGGATGCCATGGTCAACAAACTTGTCCCTGGCCTGGGCGAACAGTTCGCTTGAATCGAGTAAGGCCTTGCTCGGTATACACCCTTCGTTAAGGCAGGTGCCACCAAGGGCATTGCGTTTTTCGATGACGGCAACCGTAAAGCCAAGTTGGGCAGCGCGAATTGCGGCAACGTAGCCGCCCGGGCCACCACCGATAACGATCAGGTCATATGTTTCACTCATTGAAAACTCCTGAAACAGAAGTGCGAGGCGCGAAGTGCGAGATGCGAAAAAGCAAATACAAGCTACACTGCCTGGCCCTGGTTTATTGTTCAGTCTTTTTTGAGTCCCGCTTCGCTCTTCTCAGAGTTCAAGAAACAGCTCTGACGGATCCTCGATGTACTCCTTGATCAACTTGAGAAAACCGACCGCTTCGCGGCCGTCGATGAGGCGGTGATCATAGCTCAAGGCCAGGTTCATGATCGGTCTGATGACAATCTCTCCGTCAATTACGACCGGGCGATCCTGGATTGAGTGCATACCGAGGACGCCGCACTGCGGCGGGTTGATAATCGGTGTGCTCAGCAGCGAGCCATAGACCCCGCCGTTGGTGATGGTGAAAGTACCGCCTTCCAGCTCGGCGAGAGTCAGCTTGCGGGCATTCGCTTTGGTGGCCAGAGCGGCAATCTGCTGTTCAATTTCGGCAAAAGTCAACTGGTCGGCGTCGCGCAGGACAGGGACCACCAGACCGCGATCGGTACCAACGGCAATGCCGATGTCGTAGTAGTGTTGATAGACAATGTCCGTGCCGTCTATACGCGCATTGACCGCGGGATATTCCTTGAGGGCTTCAATGCTGGCTTTGACGAAGAAGGACATCATGCCCAGCTTGATGCCGTGCTTCTTTGTGAAATTCTCTTGGTGGCGGCTACGTAACTTCTTCACCCAGGACATGTCGGCTTCATTGAAAGTCGTCAGCATAGCGGTCTGCTGACGGGCTTGTAGCAGTCGTGCCGCAATGCGTTGACGGATCGGTGTCATGGCCTGGCGAGTTACCGGTCGACCATCATCGTCAACTTTTTCTGACGTCTCCGCGATTTTCTTTTCATCGGCTTGTGTTTGCGGGGGGGCCGCTTTTGCGTGTGCGAGCACATCGTCCAGAATGACTCTTCCCGCACGGCCGCTACCGGCAACTTCATCGAGGTTGATACCCTGCTCTCCGGCCTTCTGGCGAGCTGCAGGGTTGGCTGGGGGCGGTGTCACTTTTGCCTCTGAACCAACCGGTTCCTCAACAGGAACACTCTCTTCCTCTACGCTTGACGTCTTTTCCGCGGGAGGTGCTGGTTCAACCTCTCCTTCTTCAAGCGTGGCGATAAGCGTGCCGATCGGAACGGTTTGCCCGACAGGCACGATAATATGTAGAACGCCCGAGGCTTCCGCTGTCAATTCGACGTTGACCTTGTCGGTTTCCAGTTCACAAATGATCTCATCTTTCGCAACGGCAGCGCCCTCTTCTTTAAACCAGTTCGCTACCAGGGCTTCGAGAATTGATTCGCCGACTTCCGGAATTTTAATGTCCATTTATCAGTCCTTACCCTTCAGCGCTGCATCAATGATCAGCTGTTGTTCTTCCTTGTGACGGCGGTGTGAACCGACGGCGGGCGCGGACGCAGGTCGGCGACCGCAAAAATCCGGCACCGTACCGAGCGCGCGGGCCAGGCTGGTGTGCAGGTGTGGCCAGGGGCCCATGTTCTTCGGCTCTTCCTGAACCCATGAAATGCGTTGGGCGTTGCTGTAGCGGGCCAACTCTGTCCGCAAAGCCTCCTGGTTGAGGGGATAGAGTTGCTCGATGCGCATCAGGCCGATATCTTTCATCCCTTCGGCTTCAATTGCGGCCTGCAACTCATAGAAGATCTTGCCGCTGCACAGAAGCAGGATCTTTACCTGCTCTGCCGGGATGGCGCAGGGGATGATCGCCTGGAAGGATCCCTCGCTCAGGTCCTCCATGATGCTGCTGCAGGCCGGCAGGCGCAAAAGGCTTTTGGGTGTAAAGACGATCAGTGGACGCCGGTAGGGGAGCTTGCACTGACGGCGCAAAAGATGAAAGAGCTGCGCCGGGGTGCTCGGATAGGTGACGTGCATGTTGTTGCCGGCGCAGAGATTCATGTAGCGTTCAATGCGAGCGCTGGAATGCTCCGGCCCCTGTCCTTCGTAACCGTGGGGTAGAAACAGGACCAGCCCGCTGGAGCGATCCCACTTGGTACTGCTGGCGCCGATAAACTGGTCGATGATGACCTGGGCGCCATTGGCGAAATCTCCAAACTGGGCTTCCCAGATCGTCAGACCATGCGGTGTCTCGAGCGAATAGCCATACTCGAGCCCGAGTACCGCCGCTTCGGACAGCATGCTGTTGTAAATCTGGATGGCCGCCTGTCCCCGTTCCAGAAAGGCCAGGGGTACGTAGAGTTGGCCGGTTTTCTGGTCGACCAACGTTGAGTGTCGTTGATTGAAAGTGCCACGCCGGGAGTCCTGGCCGGAAAGTCGCACCGGCGCATTTTCAATCAGTAGAGAGGCAAAAGCGAGAGACTCGGCATTGGCCCAATCGATCCCTTCACCCTTGAGTACACTTTCCTCACGTCGTTTGAGAAGTCGTTCTATTTTCGGGTGAGCATTGAGACCCTCAGGGAGTGTTGCCATTCTCTTGGCCAGCTTCCTGAGGGTTTCGGCTTCAACCTTGGTCTCCGGTTCTTCGGCAGAGTATTCACGTTGGATACCGGTCCACTTTGCCTGGAAACCTACATCCGTCTGTGGCTTGGGCTCGCCATCCAGGGCTTCTTCAAGCCGCAGGGTTATCTTGTCTGCGCTTTCGGCAATAGTTTCCTGACCAATGCCTGCGGCAATCAGACGCTCGGCATAAATCTCATGCAGGGGCGGTCTCTGTCTGATCTTTTCGTACATGATTGGTTGGGTGAAAAAAGGCTCATCCCCTTCGTTGTGTCCATGTCGGCGATAGCAGATGACTTCAACCACGACGTCTTCGCCAAACTCCTGACGATATTCCAGGGCCAGATTGGTCGCATAAACGACCGCTTCCGGGTCTTCGCCGTTGACGTGAAAGATAGGGACCATGAGCATTTTGGCAACATCGGTCGCGTAAAGCGTCGATCGGGCATGGGCCGGCGAGGTGGTGAAGCCGATCTGGTTGTTGAGGACCAGGTGAAAAGTTCCTCCTGACTGGTAGCCGTCGATCTGGGAGAGGTTGAGAACTTCAGTGACCAGACCTTGCCCGGCAAAGGCTGCGTCACCATGAATCAGGACCGGAAGTACGCGTTTTTTTCCACCGGGGCCGTAACTGACGTGGCGCGCTCGGCACTTGCCGATCACAACGGGATCGACGGCTTCGAGATGGCTCGGATTGGCCGCCAGGCTGACGTGAATATTGTGTCCGGAGGGTAGCGGCAGGTCGGTTGAGTAACCCTTGTGATATTTTACGTCGCCGTCGCCGACGAAAGCCAGTTCGAGGTTGTCCTGGAACTCGGCAAAGATGTTTTCCAGTGGTTTGTTAAAAATGTTGGCCAACACATTCAGACGACCACGATGGGCCATACCCATGATCATGTCGCTGACGCCTCTCTCGGCAGCCTGAGACAGAAGCGCATCCAGCAAAGGAATGATAGCTTCTCCACCTTCCAGCGAGAAGCGTTTTTGACCGAGGAACTTGCGGTGTAGAAACGCTTCAAAAAGAGTCGCCTCCTGGAGCTTATCAAGGATGTGCAATTGCTCTTCACGACCCATCTGCGGCCGATTTCGTCTCTCTTCCATGCGCTGTTTCAGCCAGTCACGTTTGGCCGGGTCCTGGATGTGCATGAATTCCACGCCAATTGCTTCACAATACGTTTCCTGAAGCAATGCGACGATTTCTCGCAGGGTGGCACTCTGACTCGGGAAGCGCAGTGGATAAAAGGTCTGGTCGAGGTCTTCCTCGACGAGGCCGAATACGGCAAGGTTCAGCTGTGGGTGCTCTGTTTTTTTAGGGGAAAGAGGGTCGGTGCCAGCCATCAGGTGGCCAAGGTCCCGGTAACGATAGATCAGGGAGTCGACCGCAGAATTCTTGGCGGCAAGATTGCTGTCCGTCGCCGGGGTCTGCCGGGCGAGGTCGAAGCCTGTGAAGAATGCTTGCCAATCTGGTGAAACCTGGTCGGGGTTTGCTTTCCAGGTCTGATATTGTTCTTCCAGCCATTCCGGGCTGACATTACTGGCTATACTCATTGATGCCCCTGTTGAAGACACAAAATAAAGTGGAATCTGCCTATAGATAAAAAATTAACGCAAAGGCGATGAGGTCAAAGAGTGTGCGCAAAGAAAATCACTACTGGAAATAAAGATTTGAGCCTTGCGTTCTATTGAGTTCTTTCGGCGCCCTTGCGTTAATTTTAAAAGATTTCGTGGTGTTGCCTCAGAATTTTTAATCCTGTCGTGCTCTGGTGCCGATGCCGCTTCGGAATTATATCAAGGAGTTGCCGTTCAGGCAAACCGGCCCGGCGGGGTTTAAGTGATCAACGACGCCTAGCCTTTGGGCATGCAGATGCCTTTTTTACATGAGAGCGTCGGATCATACGGCAGATCGTCGAGAAAACGCTCTGCCTGGATTGCAGCCATACAGCCGGTGCCTGCAGCAGTCACAGCCTGGCGGAATTGCAGGTCTTGTACATCTCCTGCGGCGAAGACACCGGAAACGCTTGTTTCAGTGCCGTTGCGGGTTATAAGGTAGCCTTCATCATCCATATCCAACTGGCCGAGAAAAAGCCCGGTGTTCGGCAGGTGACCGATAGCTATGAAAACGCCGTCACAAGTCAGTTCCGATTCGTCACCTGTCTTCAGGTTCTTGAGACGGACACCGGTGACTCCGTTGGTGTCCTCGAGGATCTTCGCCACGGCTGAATCCCAGACGAAGGAGATCCCCTTGTTGCCGAGCGCCCGGTCTGCGAGCACCGGTGTCGCCCGTAAAGAGTCACGACGATGGACAACGGTGACTTTTTTGGCAAACCGGGTGAGGAAGACCGCCTCCTCCATGGCCGTGTCGCCGCCGCCAACGACAACGACTTCTCGATCCCGATAGAAAAATCCGTCGCAGGTGGCACATACTGAGACCCCGCGGCCGTAGAGTGAGGTCTCATTGCCAAGGTCGAGCAGTTTTGGTGAAGCACCGGTGGCAATGACCAATGAAAGGCAGCGATACAGATCGTCACCAACCCAGATTCGAAACGGACGCTCCTTGAGCTCGATCCTGGTGACTTCTCCTTCGACAAACTGGGTGCCGAAGCGTTCAGCCTGTTGACGCATTTTGTCCATCAGGTCCGGGCCGTCGATCCCTTCGGGAAATCCTGGGAAATTGTCGACCTCTGTGGTGGTTGTCAGTTGTCCCCCGGGCTGAATGCCGTGGATCAACAACGGGCAGCAACGACTGCGAGCAGCGTAAATAGCGGCGGTCAGGCCGGCCGGTCCGGAGCCGAGAATAATGGTTTCGTAGATTGCGTCAGGATTTGTCATCGCTCTCCCCCTTGAATTGTTCGGCAGCGTGATACGATGAGCGGACCAACGGCCCTGACTCGACATGGTCAAAGCCGAGTTGCAGGCCCGCCTCGCGCAGCTTGTCAAACTCGTTCGGTTCGACATAGCGGGCCACCGGCAGGTGTTCCCGTGTCGGCTGCAGGTATTGTCCGAGTGTCAGCATGGTGCAATTGGCCTCACGCAGGTTGTTCATGACGACGAGGATCTCATCGACATTTTCGCCCATCCCCAGCATCAGGCCTGATTTTGTTGGAATCTCCGGGGCAATTCTCCTGGCTTCGGCGAGCAGGCCCAGAGATCTTTGGTAGTCTGACCCTGAACGCGCCACAGAATAGAGCCGAGGGACGGTCTCGAGATTGTGCCCGAGGATTTGCGGACGTGCCGCGAGGATGCTCTGCAGCGCTTCATGATTGCCCTGCAGGTCTGGTATGAGCAACTCAACCTGGCAGGTCGGGCTGTATTTATGGATCGCCCGGGTCACTGCGGCAAAGTGTGCGGCGCCACCATCAGTCAGGTCGTCGCGAGTCACCGAGGTGATGACGGCATGTTTCAATTTCAGTTCGGCAACGGCCTCGGCTACTCTGACAGGTTCCTGAGAATCGACCGCCAGGGGCGGCTCATGCAAAACGTTGCAGAAGCGGCAGTCGCGGGTGCAGTGATTCCCCAGTATCATGAAGGTCGCTGTGCCCTGCTCCCAGCACTCGCCCTGATTCGGGCAAGCCGCGCTGCGACAAACCGAGTGCAACCCTAGCTCGCGGTGCATGCGATCGATACGGGCATAGTTTGGCCCGGCCGGAAAGCGGACCTTGAGCCAGTCAGGTTTGCGAGGAGGAGGTACAGTCATTGAAATTACCGAGAAAAGGCCGTTGCATGATGACACTGAAGTGGCCAATCAGTGCTTCAGCGACGGCATTTCTGTTAATGGGGCGTTCAAGCTCCCTGCTCATGGAGGTCATGGTAACGTTGGCGAGTCCGCAGGGAACAATCGCCTCGAAAACAGCCAGGTCATTGTCAATATTCAGGGCAAAACCATGATAGCTGATCCAGCGTCGGACTGCTACGCCAATCGATGCGATCTTGCGACCGGCGATCCAGACCCCGGTCTTGCCGGGCAGTGATTCACCGGCCAGGCCGAAGTCTGACAAAGTCTTGATGAGGGTTTTTTCCAGCAGGCGCAAAAACCGATGCAGGTCTCTCTGGTAGTGATTTAAATCAACTATAGGGTAGCCGACCAGTTGTCCGGGGCTGTGCAGGGTGATGTCGCCGCCTCGACGGCTTGTGACGCAATCAATCCCTTTGGACCGCAAAACTTCACGGGACCAGAGGAGGTTTTCTTCATTGCTGTTGCGGCCAAGAGTGATGACCGGGGGATGCTCAAGAAGAATCAGTAAATCAGACGACCAGTGTTGTCGTTGCGAAATCAGCTTTTCCTGATGGGTTGCGGCGTCCCGGTAGGCCATCAGCCCGGGACGCCAAACCCTGAATCCTTCAGGTGCCGTCAGCGGATTCGCATCAAAAACAGGTAAAGTTAGTGGTTGCGTCACGCCGCCTCGAAGTTGCTTTTGTCTGCGCCGCAGAGGGGGCAGACCCAATCTTCTGGCAGGTCCTCAAATGATGTTCCGGGGGCGATCCCGTTGCCTGGATCTCCTTCAGCGGGGTCGTAGATGTAGTCACAGATTACACAGCGATACTTGGTCATGATTCACTCCTTGGATGGTTTGTTGTCCCGGTCTGGTGACCGGACAAATTATTGCGACCATTCTAGATTAAGAATCTGCTCTGGCAAGCCGGAAAGTAAAAATCGCGACATAAACCATTTATTAAAGTGGCTTTCGTCAGCAGAAGCTAGCCATAAAATGTCAATTTCAGCGGCTTTAGTCAATCATGGCGATCAACTCTTCTACGGTTTTTTCAATACCGTCGGCGGCTTCGCTGATGGAGCCTGCAAGCATGTAGGCTGGTGACGAGACGATCTTGTTTTCTTTGTCGACAATGGTCTCTTTGACCGGGCAGTCGACGTGCTTGGCCCCCATTGCCGTCAGCGCTGCCGCGGTCCCTTCATCGGTTCCTATGGTCAGGGCCGGAGAGTTGATCGGTCCGAGGACTTTTGCCAGCAGGGCAGGGGCGATGCAAACTGCCGCCAGCGGTTTTCCCGCCGCTACTGTCTCCTTAACCATGCGGGCTACATCGAAATTGACGTCACAGTCAGGTCCGTTGACAGCAAAATTACAGAGGTTCTTGGCTGCGCCAAAGCCGCCCGGCAGGATCAGGGCATCGATTTCTGTAACCGCAACTTCGGCAATGTCCCTGATGTTGCCCCTGGTGATACGGGCAGATTCTGTCAGGACGTTGCGTGTTTCCCCTTCAGCAGGCTCACCGACAAGATGATTTATGACGTGCATCTGATCGATGTTCGGGGCCATACAGACGGCCTCCGCACCTGCCCGGTCTATGGCCAGCAGAGTAATGACCGCCTCATGGATTTCACTACCGTCATACACACCGCAGCCGGACAATATAACGCCAATTTTTTTTGCCATAATCTCTTCTCCTTAAATATCAGTATGCTGGAAAAGTCACGTCGGAACGGACAACAGGTTCTGTCAAGATTAAAGAAAAATACCGGCATGTCAAGGTTGTTGGAACTTGTGTACTGGCCGTCTCCTGAGTTGTCGTGATATCGTGGTCCTCATGTTCTCATCCTTTTTCCGCAAATCAAGACGGTCTACGCTCGACCTGGAGAAGGTTCAGGCGGTTTTTTTCGATCTTGATGGCACTCTGATCGATGTTGATATGAACCAGTTTGTACCGAGCTACCTGCACAGGCTCACCGAGCAGATGGGTGACCGGGTCAACCCCGTGCGTGTTACCCGGGTGATGCATCAGGCAGTTGCGGCCATGTTTGCCAATACAGATGCGACCAGGACGCTGGAAAATATACTGCTTGATGCCCTGCAGGACTCGGTGTCGATAACGTCGGAACAGTATGCAGAATATCTTGAGCTCTTCTGTGAAAATGACCTTGAAGCTTTACGTCCTTTGGTTAAGGGCCATTCCCTGTCTCCCTGCCTGGTCGAGTCTTGTCTGGCCCGGGGGTGGCAGGTGGTGCTGGCGACCAATCCGATCTTTCCGCGGCCTGTTATTGATGCCCGGATCACCTGGGGACAGCTGGAGGAGAAGGCTTTTCACCATGTGACATCCTACGAAACTGCACATTTCTGTAAACCTAACCCGGCTTTTTTTGAAGAGATTCTGGCTCACCTGCAGGTTCCCGCAGGAGCGTGCCTCATGGTTGGCAACGACACCCTGCACGATCTCTCAGCCAGTCAGGTCGGTATGCAGACCTGTCTGTTGACACCATGGAGCATCAAACGGCCCGGTGTGCAATTCAAAGCCGACTGGCAAGGACGCCACGATGAGCTGCTTGCCCTGATTGCACCGGAGAGTTCTGCCCTCGCGTCATGGTCGTCTCGTCCAGATTGACATAAGCGCTTGTTTTCGCTAACCTGCGCAGTGATAATCAAGGGGTGTGAAGGTCGATGCTCAAGCTTTTTTTAAATTTATCCGGAAGCATGTTTCTGACGTTGCCCTGCTTGCTCCTTTCTGGTTGCAACGAGCAGCCTGAGACACGACTGACAGCCTCTGCCCGTCAGGTAGAATCTCCTGCTCCGGTGGGGGACCCTGCCCCGGAGTTGTTGCTCTCACAAAGAGCTTTTATCGAGGTCTCGCAAAAAGTGACCCCGGTGGTTGTGAACATTCGTGCGGAGCGGGTTCGGTCGATGGACCGGGTCAGCCCGTTGTTTGAAGAATTTTTTGGTGAGCTTTTCCGGGGGCAGCGACCGGAACAGCGCGAGCGTAGCCTCGGTTCGGGGTTTCTCCTCAGCGCCGACGGCTATATCCTGACCAACGAACATGTTGTCTCCGGTGCGGAACAGATCAAGGTGCGCCTCACGGACCAACGTGTGTTCCCCGGCCGGGTTATCGGTGTTGACCCGAAAACAGACGTTGCAGTTATTAAAATTGAAGCTGATGGGCCGCTGCCGGTTGCAGTGCTTGGCGATTCAGATCAGCTCAAGGTTGGTCAGTGGGCTTTGGCTATCGGCAATCCCTTTGGTCTTGACAGTACCCTCACGGTCGGAGTGATCTCTGCGACTGGCCGAACGGACGTCGGTATAGAAGACTATGAGAATTTCGTCCAGACTGATGCGTCGATCAATCCGGGGAATTCAGGGGGGCCATTACTGAATATCTACGGTGAAGTTGTTGGTGTGAATACCGCTATTGTCGCGAGTGGGCAGGGCATCGGTTTTGCGATTCCGATCAACCTGGCCAGACTGATCGCCGATCAGTTGATCAGTACCGGTGAAGTCACCCGCGGCTGGTTGGGTGTGAGCATTCAGCCTCTCGATGCCGAACTGGCAGAATCTTTCGGATTGGATCGGGTGACCGGGGCTCTGGTTACCCGAGTCCTTCCGGACACGCCCGCGGAAAAAGCAGGCCTGAAACGCGGTGATGTCCTGCTCAGTTTTGACGGCAAGCCGGTTCGTAGTGTTAAAGAGCTGCAGTTGCTGGTTGCCAGTTCGCCTCTGGGCGAGGAGCTTCCGCTTACAATCTTACGAGAAGGGACGCGCCTTACCCTTAATGTAATTATTGTGGCGCGTGATGACGACACGCTGGCTGCTCAAATAGCCACTGGTGAAAGTGCTCTGACATGGCTGGGCATGAGCTTTGAGGAGACCCCTGAGGGGGTCCTGATCGCTTCGGTTGAGCCGAACAGTGTTGCTGCCAGTGCGGGGGTCAAGTCTGGAGATTTGATCCTGGCGGTCAATCGTCATACAGTCAGTAGTTTGGAAGACGTTCGTACAGCACGACAACGCAGCAGTGTAAAGGACAGCAACTTGTTGCTCCTGCAGCGCGGTGAGATGAACCTGTATGTTGCGCTTCCTCTTGGTGAATAAGGAACCGGGTGCAGTTCGCCCGAAAAAATAGGTATCCACTCCAAACCCGGAGGTCTCATGGCCAAGTTGGTAGAGAACCCTAAATTGGCATTTCGTTTAGCCCGTGCCATTGTCTCTGATATCGCCCTCTACAATCAGGAGAAGGTGAAGGAAGGGATCAAGAATGACTCGATTTTTGAAGTCCTGACTGAAGAGCTTGAAGAGGGGCGCGAGCATTTTTATGGTCGGATTTCGCCCGACCTGACAGACCGTGCACACCTTTATGATCGGGCGATTGTCGATGTCATGATCAAGCAGGCAGGCAAGATCGAGAGCTCGATCTGGTAAATTACATGTCCGAACCCTGCTCTCTCCAGGTTACCGCTGAGCATGTTGCCGTGCGGCTTGATCGTTTTCTGGATGACCGCCTACCGGAGCTGTCCCGCTCACAGATCAAGCGCCTGATTGACGAGGGAGCGGTAACGCTTGATGGCGTAACAAGTAAGGCCGGCATAAAGTTGCGAGGCGGGGAAACCATATGTGTGGATATACCGCTTCCGATTGACGCCTCCGCCCAGGCCGAGGCGATTCCACTGTCAGTCCTTTATGAGGACACCGCCCTGATTGTCGTCAATAAGCCTGCTCATCTTGTTGTGCACCCCGCACCGGGGCATCAGAGTGGGACTCTGGTCAATGCTTTGTTGTACCACTGCAAAGACCTTTCCGGAGTGGGTGGGGAACTTCGCCCCGGCATAGTCCACAGGCTGGATAAAGATACCTCCGGGTTGATGGTTGCAACCAAAGATGATCGCACACATCAATATCTCGCCAGGCAATTCAAGGCGCACACGATACAGAGACGTTACCGGGCTCTCGTACATGGTTTGGTAATGGAGGCGAGCGGAACCGTTGATCAGCCGATTGGCAGACATCCTGTTCATCGTAAAAAAATGTCAACCATTGCGCGAGTCAACCGCCGTGCCGTTACCCACTGGCAGGTCTTGCGGCGCTACGAAGAGGATCGGCTGACCCTCGTCGACCTGCAGTTGGAAACCGGACGAACCCACCAGATCCGGGTACATCTGGCCGGGATGAATCACCCGGTTGTCGGCGACCCCCTCTATGGCGGTGTCAGTCGGATTAAATCTATCGCTGATTTGACTTTGCGGCAGATGGCGAGCCTGTTGGATCGACAGTTTCTACATGCCTGGCGGC
The DNA here is from genome assembly GCA_964638305.1 of uncultured Geobacteraceae bacterium. Classification (GTDB taxonomy): domain Bacteria; phylum Desulfobacterota; class Desulfuromonadia; order Desulfuromonadales; family BM103; genus M0040. Next base: position 19,809 of record CAZXBD010000349.1, read on the forward strand.
TTGGCTTTGAGCATCCTGATTATGCCGCCATGCTCTTTCAAACTGGTTTGCCCGAGGAGTTACAGGGCATACTCGACTATCTGGAAGATAAGTACCAACACAAACCCACCGACCTCTTCGTTCCCTCGTATGCAGGTTCGGTTGAAATGGCTTCTGATGAAAACAGTTAAGCAAGGCAAGATCCATTATCTGCAACCGGCCTGGGGCGATCAGGGTAATCTGGTTACAGGCTTTACCTCTCGCAACGGTGGCAGCAGTCGCCCGCCTTTTAACTCGCTCAACCTTGGTTTCGGATCCGGAGATCAGTTGTCGCAGGTGGAAGCCAATCGTGCGGTAGTCGCCAGGTCTTTTGACCTGGAACCACATCTGCTGCTTACCGTCAATCAGGTGCACGGCAGCGAAATCCTGGTGCTCGACCAGTCCAATCCGGAAGTTTCTCATTTTCAGCGCGTCGATAGTGATGCAATTATTACCAACCAACGCAATATCCTGATCGGGATTCTGGTCGCGGATTGTTTTCCGGTTATACTCTACGACCGTAAGAAGCATGTTGCCGGAGTTGTCCATCTTGGCTGGCGTGGAGCCGCGGTTGGCCTGTTGGGTCGAACTGTAAAGGCAATGCATGAGATATTCGGTTGCCAACCGGATGAACTCAATGCCGCAATTGGCCCCGGAATTGCCGCACACAGTTACGAAGTCGACCGTCCGGTGCGCGACGCTTTTCGTCAGGGAACGGGACAGTGGGAACGGATCGCCACAGAGGTGAGCCTCGGCCATTGGCAACTGGATCTGCAGAAAAGCATTTCATTGCAGCTTGATGAGGCGGGGCTCGTTCGGGCTGCAGTCGATATGGTTAAGGAGTGTACCTGCTGTCATAAAGAGGCTTTTTTCTCTTACCGGCGGGATCAGGGCAGAACCGGTCGACAGATGGGCTTTGCCTTGTTGCGTTAGGGCTTTTACGCTATTGGGAGGCTGCTTTTGGACAAAATGCATGTGCTGATCATTGAGGATGATGCCAGTGTCAGTGAACTGCTGTTCTCTTGTCTGACCAAGGCAGAATATCGTGTCTCTGTCGCTCAAAGTGGTGAAGCGGCTCTTCCTCAAATCGAGGAGGATCCTCCCGCCGTTGTGGTCCTTGACCTTACCCTGCCCGGCATGAACGGTCTGGATGTCTGCCGTACTATGCGTCGGGACCCCTGGATGAGCAAGATCCCTGTGTTGATGCTGACAGGAAAATCAGAAGAAGAAGATATCGTTGCCGGTCTGGAAGTCGGCGCCGATGATTATATGACAAAACCCTTCTCTCCCAAGCTTTTGACCGCACGAGTCATGGCTTTGCTGCGTCGCAACAATTCCCACCCAAAGACAACCGCTGCCGTAAAAGAAGAGATTGCAGCCGAGTCTCTCCTTGAAACCCTTATAGTGAAAACGCTGGGGAAGTGTGAATTGTGTATTGGCGACCGCCGTATGTCGTGGACGGACGATTTCAGCCCGGCCCAGCGTCAGTTGATGTCAATGTTGGTGGGGACTTCCAGCAGAAAGGTCTCTCAGGAGGAAGTTCAGGCGGCACTCTGGCCGGATAGCTCTGCGGCGCGCGCCCGCTCCAGCTTTGACTCCCTCCTGTCGCGAGTAAGACGTACCATGAACCAGGCCCTTGAGCCTTTTGACAGCAAAATATACCTTGTGGTCAAACGTGGCTATCTCTGCCTGGAAAACACCCGGGTTGATGCACAGGAGTTTTCCCGTCTGATCCGAAAAGGGAATCAACAAGTTTCTACCCGTGAATTCTGGCCGGCTGAGATAACTTTTTCTTCCGCCTTCAGCCTCTGGCAGGGAACCTTCGTTCCTGGGGATTTTGGTAGTGATGCTGCGATTGGTTTTCAGGATGAGTTGGAGCAGATTTACCTGGAAGCCAGTTTGACCTTCGCCCGGCTTTTGGCTCAGGGCAAACGCTACCAACAGTCGGCCAAGCTGCTGCGCGACGCTCTGCGTTACGATCCTACCAACGATGGTGTTGTTCGCTTGCTCTACGGGCTATGTCTTGTTCAGAACCTTCTTGGGCAAGCCAATCAGGTCATCAATCAATACCGTGAAGCTTTGACCCGGGGAAACTTTACTGAAGAGGAAATTGAGGAAGTGCTGCATGGCTTGACGAAAAACAAATTTGTTGAGAATTGGCTGGCGGAAAGCTGAGAAGGCCAAGCTCAGCATTGATAAGAAGAGTAGGTTTCCTCATATTTACGACTAATGTGAGAGATTTGTGAGAAGAGATGTGTATACTCTCAACAAAATTCCGCTTGTGTTTGCAGGCTTAGATGTTGTTGAAGAAGAAGAGAGGTCTTGGATTTTATGATCAGGGGGGCCCCCATCCATTGGATGGGGGCCATTTTTTTGTCTAAATCTTTCGCCCCTGAGATTGCCTGGAGTCATCCTTTTCAAAGCCGGTCCAGCGGGCAAAGGCCTGTTTCAGGGTTTGGCGGTATAGTTCTCCCCCCACGATAAAACCGTTGTTATGGTCGGCCTCTGGAATCCAGATGAGTTCCTTCTCGCGCGGCGTCTTGGCATAAAGTTCTTCTGCCATGAAAGGCGGGCAGATGCTGTCTTTTTTGCCGTGGATAAGCAGAAGAGGACTTTTCAGTCCGACAATTTTCGCCAGGTTGTCGTACTTCGCGCTGATCAGCCATCCCAGAATAAGGTTAAGCAACGGATAGTGCTGTTGCCCCATCGCCATAATCGAGGTAAAGGCCGACTCCATAATTATGCCGGCGGGAGGCGTACGCAGCGCTGCTTCAAGGCCGACAGCGGCCCCCAGTGATCGCCCGAAAATGACAGTGTCTTCTGCTGCCCATCCCCGTGTTCTTAAAAATCCCATGGCGCCATCGACATCATGATAGGTTCCAACCTCACTTGCTTTCCCGGCACTTGGGCCATATCCCCGGTAGTTGAAGATAAAGACGGCGGCACCAAGCTCGTGGATCAGCTTCAGTGTCTCAAGGCGGTGGGAGATGTTGCCGGCATTGCCCATGCAGAAGAGTACGACCGGCGCTCCGGCCTCGCCGGGGATCAACCATCCGTTAAGCCGAATGCCGTCGGTTGCCGGGAACTGGACCTCTTCGTAGGTCAGTCCCACTGTTGCGGGCGTTGCCTCGTGTCGAGGTTCAGGGAAGTAGAGGAAGTGATGTTCGAGCGCGGTGCGAGCTGGCATGGCAATCGTCAGTGCTGCAACCAGGTATATGATGATCCTGAGATGCGGTTTTTTAAAGAAAGCTGATACGATATTAAGGGCCATCGGACGATCATTTTCGCCAGAAGCTCGGAAAGACCAGGACCAGCACGGTAAAGAGTTCCAGTCGTCCCAGCAGCATGCAGAAGGCGAGTACGAGTTTTCCGAACGCCGGGACATGCGCAAAGTTGTCAACCGGCCCAACCGAACCGAAACCCGGGCCGATGTTGCTTAAGGTAGCGATGACCGAAGCTCCGGCTGAAGTGAGATCCATGCCGACCCCGGCCATGATGAAAGATGCTGCAACGAATACTCCCAGGTAAAGCGCGAAGAAGCCGAGAATCGATTGCATGACTTCCTTGTCCACGGGACGCTCGCCCAGTTTGACCAGGCGCACGGCGCGGGGATGAATCAGTCGGAAGACCTGCACCTGCGCATGCTTGAAGAGCAGCAGAATGCGGGCGACCTTCATGCCTCCCCCTGTCGATCCTGCACAGCCGCCGATGAACATGGAAAAAATCAGCAGGTACTGGCAAAGGACCGGCCAGAGCTCGTAGTCGGCGGTACCGAAACCGGTGGTGGTGATAATCGAGACAACCTGAAAGGTGCTGAAACGCAAGTTGTCGAGAAAGTCAGGATAGGTGCTGCCCATATTGAGCAAGGTAATCAGAATTGTCCCGACCATGACCAGTCCGGAGTAAAAGAGAAACTCCTCGTTGCGGATAAAGTCGCCGATTCGTCCCCGCAGGGCAAGATAGTGGAGCGAAAAATTGACACCGGCCAGAAACATGAAAAAGGTAATAATCCAGTCGATATAAGCGCTGCCGTAGGCCGCTACAGAAGCATTGCGAGTCGAGAAGCCACCGGTTGCCATAGTTGTAAAGGCATGGTTGAGGCCATCGAAGAAACTCATGCCGCCGGTCATCAGTAACACGACTTCGGCTCCGGTCAGCAGGACGTAAACCCCCCAGAGCAGTTTGGCGGTGTCCTGGATGCGTGGTTTCAGACGATCGGTGGTAGGGCCGGGGACTTCAGCCTTGAAAAGCTGCATGCCGCCGACGCCGAGCATTGGCAGTATGGCCAGGGAGAGCACGATGATACCCATGCCGCCGAGCCATTGTGTCAGGGAGCGCCACAGCAGCAGACTCGGAGGCATCGCTTCGATGTCGGTGAGAATCGTCGAACCGGTAGTTGTGAAGCCGCTCATGGTCTCGAAAAAGGCGTTCAGGTAAGAGGGGATTGCTCCGGAAAAGACAAAAGGGAGCGCTCCGAAGAGGGCAAAAAAGGTCCAACCGAAGGTAACAACGGCAAAACCTTCGCGAACCGACAGATCGGTTTCAGAGCGGAACTTCTTGAATAACAGCCCGCCACATCCTGCTGAAATGGCCGCAGCAAGGATGAATGAAAGGGCGGCGCCATCCTGGTAAAACAGGGAAAAAGGCACCGGAAAGAGCAGGGCAATGGCCAGAAAGAGCAGCAGTGCACCGAGTATGCGCAAGGTCAGTGTGATGTTCATCTATTCGAAGAACCTTTCAACCTTGGTAAGTGCTTCGGGTAAAGCAAAAATCACGACCCGGTCACCTACCTTGAGACGGTTCTCACCATCAGGAATTTCATAGCTCTTCTGATGGACAATCGCACCGATGATGGCGCCGCGCGGGAAGTGCAGTTCCTTGAGGGGGATATCGACAATCGGACTCCCGCTTTTGACTTCGATCTCGAGAACCTCCGAATTGCTGCCTTCAATGGTGGCCAGGGAGATAACATTGCCCCTGCGGGCGAATTTCAGGATAGCTCCTGCCGCCGATAGTCGCGGGGAGACGCAGGCATCGACTCCCAGCGAAGGGGCCAGGTCGAGAAACTCGGGCCGGTTGACCAGACAAAGGGTTCGCTGCGTGCCGTGGCGTTTGCAGAGGAGAGAACAGAGAATATTGGTCTCGTCATTTTCCGTGGCGGCGATGAAAACATCGGCGTCGGCGACACCTTCATCGAGCAGCGCCCGGATGTCGGTCCCTTCAGCGTGAATGACCATGGTCTTCTGCAGCTTTGCCGAGAGTTTCTTGCAGCGCTCCATGTCCCGTTCCACCAGGCGGACGTTGAAGTTGCGCTCTTCGAGGTCTCGGGCGACGCGCAGGCCGATCCGGCCACCGCCAAGAATGAAGGCCTTGCGTGAGCCCCGACGTTTCTCTTCCTTAATATGGAGCAGGTACTGGATGGCCGGAAGCTCCTCTTTGTGGGCAAAGATGAAGATGCTGTCGCCAACCTGGATTGTGTCATCACCGCGGGGAATGATCGTCTGCCCATGGCGGGTTATGGCGACCACAACGAAGCGGTACATGCCGCGAATCTCGCCAAGCTCTTTCAGAGTCAGGTCACATAGCGGGCTGTCCTCGGTGATGCGATACCCAAGAAACTGGATCTGTCCGCCGACAAATTCGGCAACATCGAAGGTTCCCGCCCGTCCGGCCAGGTTGGCGAGTTCGTCTGCCACAGCATCGTCCGGGTTGATCATCAGGTCGATGCCGAGCTTGTCCTTGGAGAGTACGGCTCCCCGGCTCAGGTAATCGATGCTCTTGACCCGTGCAATGCGCTTGCTGACACCGTATTCCCGGGCCAGAAGACAGGCGAGGATGTTGACTTCATCAAGGTCAGTAACGGCCATGACGATATCCGCCTCTTTGATGCCTGCCTGTTCCATGGTCTCGGCGCTGGCTCCGTTGCCGAGGATACCGAGAACATTGAGACGGTCCTGGGCTGCGCTGAGATTCTCCTGGTCACGATCAATCAGGGTGACCTCGTGACCTTCCATGGAGAGTCTTTCGCAGAGAAAGTAACCGACCTGTCCGGCCCCGACTATGAGTATGTTCATCTATTATTCCTTGGTTGAGAACTGTGGAATTCAGAAGGCGGAGAATATGAAGCGGGAGAAAGGCCTCCTGTAGATTTTTGCTGTATTCCGTATTCTTTCTTCTGTATCCTATTGGCAATGAACCTCTTTGGCGACATCTCTGAAGAACAGTTGCGTCGCGAACGGCAAAAGGCCCGTGACCTGCGTCGCTCCCAGTGGTGGCGCAATCGAATTGCCACAGGGCTCTGTCACTATTGCGGCGCTCAATATGCAGCGAAGGAGCTGACTTTGGACCATATTGTGCCTTTGGTGCGCGGTGGTCGGAGTACTCGCGGCAACTGCGTTCCGGCCTGTAAAGAATGCAACACCCGCAAACGAGATCTGCTGCCTACCGAGTGGCAGGAGTATCTCGACGGTCTGGTTTAGTCAGACCCCCCTTTAAAGCTCCTCCATCTGGTCCGGTTCATCCTCGTCGATGCTGCCGTCAATGTCATCATCGTCCAGATCATCGAAATCTTCATCCATAAACCGCTCCAGGAAACGCTGGTTGCTGCGCAACCGTCGCTGGATCTTTTCCTCCAGTTCGGCGAGTTCAGGGAAACGTTCTTCTTTGATTTCGGCTTCCGGCTGTTCTGGTTCGGTCACGTCATCCTGATGGTCCGTCATTGCAGTTCCTTTGTACACAATCGGTAAAGTTCTACATATTTTTCAGCAGCATGGCTCCAGGAAATATCCCGGGTCATTCCCTGCAACAGCAAATTTTGCCAGTTTTTTGCGTCTGCATAAGCAGCCAGGGCCCGGTCGAGACATTTCAGAAGGCTGCTGTGTTGGTATTCATGGAACATGAAGCCGTTGGCTTGTTCTGACGATGTCTCTGAATCGATAATTGTATCTGCCAAACCACCCGTCTCATGAACCAAAGGGATTGATCCATAACGCAGGGCGATCAATTGACCAAGGCCGCAAGGTTCGTAACGGCTCGGCATCAGGAAGATATCACTGCCAGCATAGATGCGTCGTGATAAGGCATCGTCAAAGCGTAACAGGACGCGTACCTGCCCGGGATAATAGCTTGCCGCCTCAGCGAGACGGCGTTCAAAGTCCGGATTGCCGTTGCCGAGGATAACCAGCTGTAACTCACGCTTCAAGATTTTATCCCAGCTTTCCAGAACCAGCTCAATTCCTTTCTGGGAATCAAGCCGCGTGACCATGGCCATAATCGGTGTAGCCGATGATACCTGTAGACCGAGCTCCTCCTGCAAGTCTTTTTTGCACACCGTCTTGCCGGAAAGGTTTTCTGCCCCATAAGTGTGCGTCAAGGCCTGATCGTTGGCCGGTGACCACAGTTTGCCATCCAGTCCGTTTAAAATGCCGTGCAAGTGGTTTTTCCGTGAACGCAGCAGACCATCGAGGCCCATGCCGCGTTCTGGTGTCTGAATCTCACGGCAGTAGGTCGGGGAGACAGTGTTGACTTGACCGGCAAAGCGGATGCCGCCTTTGAGGATAGAGATCTGACCGTGATATTCAAGCCCGTCGGGGGTTAGCAGTGCTTCTTCAAGTCCGAGAGTTCGTCCTGTTGCCATCGGGAAAACGCCCTGGTAACCGAGATTGTGAATGCTGAAGAGACTGCCGGTTTCAGCAAAGAAAGGGTCGCGCCAGAGCTGCTGGTGCAGGTAAACCGGAACCAGCCCGGCCTGCCAGTCGTGGGCGTGGATGACGTCGGGGGAAAAGCCGAGCTGACGGGCAAGTTCGAGGGCGGCACGGCTGAGCATGCCGAAACGTTCGGCGTTGTCGGGATAGTCCTGGCCGTTTTCTCCATAAAGCTCGGCACGATCGTAAAGTTCCGGAACATCAATGAAGTAGACCGGAACACCTCCGAGTTCGCCAGTGCGGAAACCTGCCTGGTATACGCGACCACCCATGGGAACCGACAGCTTGCGCCGACTTGAAGGGCGATTGCCGCTAACTTTACGTACGGCGCGATACCACGGCATCACCAGTCTCACATCGTGGCCGAGAGCGTGCAGGGCCGGCGGCAAAGAGCCGACGACGTCTGCAAGTCCACCGGTCTTGGCAAATGGTGCTGCCTCCGAAGCAACCATGAGGAGTTTCATGGCTGACCCGGACACGACTTATTAAAGGTTGGATAGCTCATTTCTGGTGGGCATTCTAACCTAGATGCAGGAATTTATCCAGTCGGTAGCCGACTGCGGCAGCGCGCGCCAGACGTTGTCTCAGGGCCTCGGCGGTTGCTGTTGAAGGGGTGTCGGGAGCCTCTGCTCCGTCATGACCGATAAAAGATGACATCCTGGCTTGCAGGGCTACGGCACCTGCCAGGGCCGTCATCCCCTCGCGCGAGAACCAGACTTTTCCTTCGTGAGCGTTGATGTCGAGAAGTCTGGAGTTCTCCGGGGCTTGGCAGAGGTGCGTAAAAGCAGCCGAGTCATGCGCCGGGTGAGGGACCAGCGTGGTGGTCTGCATCAGCAGGATGGCCAAGGCTACTTCTCTCTCCTGGTTGACGTTTGTGGCGCTCTCATGCCAGGCAAAATCAAGCCCGAATTGGCGAAGGAGCTCCAGGCAGCGTATGTCATCAGCAACGCCCAGCGCTTTTCCCAAGCTCCGCAGCAGCAGCCAGCCGAGAAGAGGAGACCCCAGAGCGTTCTGTGTCGACTTGCCGTACCACAGACCCCTCATCAGTTTCTCTGCCGGTGTTTCGACGGACTCGTCTTCAAGCCATCCGGCAAGCGCAGTCAGCAGGGCTCCCAGGTCCAGAGATGCTGCAGGCTCGTTATCGTCAAGCGCTTGTATTGTCTGACGCAGTTTTTCAACAAGGGTACAGAATTCCTCGTAAATCTCCCCTATGAGGGTCTTGATCGGAGGTGTCTGTGGTGAAGCCGTCAATCCTCCGGCCAGAACACGCAAGCGCTCGAGATCAAACAGCTTGGTAAACCCCTCCCAGAGGGGCTGGTGGCGTGTTCGCAGTAATTCACGGTCGAGGTTGTTAACCGCTCGTCCCTTGTGCCGTAAATACAACGCCTGCCAGCAACCGTCCGGATCGTTGAAGAGCTGAAAGTCATGGAAGACTTGATGTTCATATCCGTCCAGCTGTAGCTCAAGCCCCTCGATTGCCTGCTCGACCTTAAGGAGGTATTCAGCCCCGCGCAGATTGCGATATCGACAAAACTCGCCGTGAATTGGGTTAAGGCCGAGCTCTTCCCAGAGAGGTGGCATCGGATGGGCCACATTCTCCTGCCCCGGTGCCGCTTTCGGGGCCGCGTGATGCAGCTTTCCCTCAGTCTGTTGCGCGCAGTTGTTGTAGACGACCAGATTTCTGCTTCCAATTGGCCCGTTGCTGAAGGCATAGACGTTTTCGTTGACGCCATAAGTGGTGGAAAAATCGTAAAGAGAAAAATCGTCGACGCCGGCAAAGAGCCGCCGGTTGCGCAATAGAGGGAAAACCTGTTGCTCATGATGTGCGATAAATCCGGTGTCCGGTTCCTCTCTCCAGTAGGCCCGACGATACTCCATACCGTATTTTTCACGGTAGCCCTCGATCTGGCCATGGCCAAACATCGGCAGACCGGGAAGGGTGGCGAGCAGGGTGGCTGCGCCGAAATATTTATCCCCCTTGTCAAACTGCTCAACAGCAGTGGCTTCGTCCGGATTGTTCATGAAGTTGACATGGCGCTTGAGGATCTCCGGGTTGTAAGCCAGGACGTCCTTGAGAATTTTACGGTATTTGGCGTTTTCTTCCTGCTTCAGCATATTCATGAACGCGCTGTTGTAGACCCGGTGCATGCCGAGATTGCGAACGAAGTAGCTCTCCATCATCCAGAAGGCTTCAGCAATCAAAAGGGTGTCGGGTGCTTCACAATTAATGCGATCAACAACCTCGCGCCAGAACTCGACGGGGAAGACTTCTTCGAAGTCGGCATCAGACATCCATGATGCCGATCGTGACGGTACTCCGGCGCTGCCACCGGGTGGCGGGAACCAGAGCCGGCGGAAATGTTTTCGGGCCAGGGTCATGGCGGCGTCAAAGCGAATCAGACTGAAGCGTTGAGCGATGCTGACGATCAGGTCGCTCATGGCACGGCGCACGTCCGGCATCAGGAAGTTGAGCTGGGCCGTGTCGTTCCATGGCATGTGAGTGCCGTCGTTGCCGTGATAGATGTAACGGCGCCGGCCACTTTGGTGGTCGTGGTGTTCACACACCACGGCGGCATCACTGTGGTCCCAGTAGCCGTCTTCGATACGGATGCTTGTTTCGTCTGCCTCGCAGAGGTCCGGTCCGCTGAAGCTGTACGCCGGGTAGGGTGGCTGATCGGTCTGCAGAAACCAGTCGGGGTGCTGCTCAATCCACTCAGAATCGATGCCGGTGTGGTTGGGGACCACATCACAGGCCAGGCGAATACCGTGATTGTGGCAACGCTGCTCAAGGTTTCGCAGAGCACTCTCTCCGCCCAGGTCCTCAGCTACCCGGTAAGCGTGGAGGGCATATGCTGAGGCTTCAGCTTCCGGGTTGCCGCACAGTTGCTTGATTCGTTTTGATGCCTTTGAGCGCTCCCAGATACCGATCAGCCAGATGGCGTTGAATCCCCAGCCCGCAAGGCATGCCAATTCTTCGTCCGGGATGTCGGCCAGGGTCGTGATGGCTCGTCCATAACGGTTGCTGAGCTGATCGAGCCAGACATGGATCGACTTGGCCAGCAGGACAGTCGTTTCCATCCAGTCGATGTCGGCAGTGAAAGCTGCTGGTGCCTCGCTACCGTCTCCCGTACCGAAGAGCGGGCTTAGTGATGGTCCAGGTCCGGGCAGGTATGGCCTGTTTTCTTCGGCAACGATGGCGCGGGTAAGTTGAGTCTCCGCGGCAAAGCCCTCTGGCAGCCACGGCGCCCAGTGCCGTGCAATATATGAGACCTGCTCTGCCAGGCTGTTCGGAGCGGTAAGCATCGGTGCCCGCAGCAGTTCCGGCAAACTTTGTTGCCGGTGGACAGGCCCCTGGAACTGTCCGGACAGGTTGGTGAGACGCTTGAGAAGGGGATGATAATCATAACGTGTCTTAAGCTCGGAATCGTCAAACAGATCATGGAATGAGCTTGTCGCAGGATTGTCGATCAGAGCTTCGAGAACAAAAAGTTCAGCAAGCAGGCTTTGGCGTGAAACTGTTTCTGTTGCGGAGATCCCGTCACGGGTCGCCATTGCCAGATCATCTCTGGGGTAACAGTGAAGATATGCGGAATAAGCCGTATCAAGTCCTGGGATGGAGTGTGTTGTCCCGGACAGGTCAACCTTGTTATGACCTGGTTGCAGGTCCATCTGGCCAAAGAAATGCGAGACGATCTGCCTGGTAGCCGCAGTCAGCAGAACCAACAGGTATATCTCGGCCCCAGAACCGTTGCGCCAGAGAGCAAGTTGCCGAGCCGCCTTGATGTCCGGCAGGTTGTCGCACAGAGATTTCAAGCCGGCCTCCTGCAGCTGGCGAAATGTGTGTCGGTTGAGGATCAGTTTTTTATCAAGAGGTTGGGGCATTTCTGTGAAACTCCACATTACATTGTCATTTGTTCGATATGTCAGAAGCCTAAGTCCGGATCGGCCTCATGTAGAAAATGTGCGGTGTCTTCAGACGGTAGCGGATTGATGGAAAACCCGCTGCCCCATTCGACTCCTGCCGTTTGACTGAGGCGTGGGGCCAGTTCAATGTGCCTGTGATAGTCACGGGCCAGTCTCTTACGACTCTCCGGTTCTCCCACAGGATACCGGATTGGCGGTGTTGTGTGCAGAATAAAGTTGTCGAGAGGTTTCTGGAGTAACCGGTGCTCTGCTTTTTCAAAAGTGACTTCGTGTGCGTCGATGCCATGTGTCGAACGATGAAGTCCCGCTGTCTTCTGATCCAGATCGCCATCGCTGTCTGTTGACAGTCGACGAAAAACTCGCACGGTTAGCGGGAGCGTTGCCCTGCAGTGATGACGCAGGTTCCCTTCAGGGGGGCACGGCGGAAGTCGGGCAAGGGTGTGGTCCTTAATAAATTTACTGTGTTGAATCTCCGGTGGCTCGTCGCAGCGGCCGCCATGACCTGTGGTATTACAAAATCGTGGCACCATGTCTGGTCGACATTTGTCATTTGGCGGCCAATACCCTTCGGCATTAGACGTCGTTTGTCAACTCGTGAAGCCATCCGGAGATTTTCCCCTGATAAAGATCACGTAAAGCATCGGCGTCACTCTGTTTGACGGATTCCACGTAAATATGGGCTATTGGCCGATGCTGGTCCGGGAGAACGAGCACCCAACCGTGATCGGTGTCGATGCGCACGCCATCAGTAAAGGATGCTTTCCGGTCGACAGCTTCCTCACTCATTCGTCTCATCAACCCTCCCTTGCTCTCCCGGGGACATGGAAGTTGCAGGTGATGGTACGTGTGACAGGGAAGCTTGGCGAAGGCCTGGTCCAGAGAGAACCCGGACCGGGCGCAGAGTTCCATGATTTTTGCGGCCGAGAAGAGTCCGTCAAAATGGGGATGTAGCCCCGGGAAGCCAAACCGGTCATCCATTGAAGCTACGAAACGAACCTGGCGACTACGTGCAGCCTCAACCAGGGAATAACCATCGGAGCGTGTACGATGTACGGTCAGTCCGCCAGCCTGGGCCAAGGTGTCCACTGCCTGCGGAGCCGCAACAGGAACAACCAGGCCGCCTTCTTTCTCTGCGGTGCTCACCAGAACAGTCAGGGTGCTGAGTGCCTCACGACTGGAAAAAACATACCCGCGACCACTGACCATCCGGATTTTCTCGCCCGACGGGCCGATCCAGAAACCGGCATCGGCCTCGAGCGTTTTAACAATCCGGCTTAAACGGTCCAGTGCGACATCCATCTTGTCGGCAGTCATGTCCATGGTTTTTTCGTGAACATGAGAGTTCAGTTCGGTGACCTCGAAGCCAAGATCAGTCAACAGGTCTGGCAACAGGTCTGCCGCTGGTGAATGGTTAAGGTCAAGGACCACCTTAGGTGCGGTCTTTTTCAGCAAGGTCCCATCCAGGTTGCGCAGGAAGCCTTCGCGGTAAAAATCGTAGATGCGGGGCAGCTCCTCGATGCCGCCTGGCTCTGAATGATGGGCCCGCCGAAAGTTCTCTTTGAAATAGATGCGTTCTATGCCTTTGGAGATTCCGGACGGGAGTTCGTTGCCGTCACCATCGAAAAAAATAATTTCCGTGGCGGCCGGATCTTCAGGAGACTGGCGGAAATGGATACCCCCGACTTCGCCGAAGGTCGTCAGCTTGTAACGGAGTACCGGCAGGGAAATCATCTTGATGTCACGGACGTTGACCCCGGAGGAAAGAAGGCCGCCGACAAAAGAGCGCTTGAGCATACGTGAGGAACGGATGGCGTCACGACCGACCAGAACGTAGCTGTCTTTGGGCAGGGTCGAGCCATAAGCGGCCCCGAGACGGGCCGAGAATTCAGGAGTCATCTCGACATTGGTCAGGCCACTGACAACCGCCCCTTCAAAGAGGCTCTTCCGCCATTTTTCTCCCCAGATCAGGTTGGTGGATACCGTGGATCCACTCTCGATAACTTTGCGTGGCCAGATCTTTATGCCAGGTCGGATGTTGACATCATCGCCGACCATGGTTTCGTCGGCAATCACCGCGCCGGTCTCAATGACAGCCTGCTTGCCTACGCGAACCCGGTGACCAAGGTTGGCTGCGGAGACTCTGGTGCCTGTCTTGATGTAAACGTTGTCCCACAGGACCGACTCTTCCAGAATGACGCCTGCTTCAATCAGACAGTTACGTCCGATTACACAGTTGGTAAGCCGGGCGTCGCCCTGAATCCGCGTGTTCTCTCCGAGGACCACCATGCCGGAGAGGATGGCCTGCTCGTCCACGCAGGCATCGGGGCTGATGAAAACCTTGCCGTCCTTGTCGCTCGGTGGCTCGGCAATCTTTACAGAAACTTTGCCGTGGCAGATGTCCTGACATGCTTCGAGATAGGCCTCGGGATTGCCGATGTCGGCCCAGTATCCTTGCATGCGGCAACCGAACAGAGCTTCGTCATTTGCAAGCATCTTTGGGAAAACATCTTTGGCCCAGTCCCGATTTTCTCCGTCGGGGATCAGGTTAAGGACTTCCGGTTCCAGAATGTAGATGCCGGTGTTGATGGTGTCGGAAAAGACTTCTCCCCAACCGGGTTTTTCCAGGAATTTGGTGATGCGGGAGTTCTTGTCGGTGATCACGACGCCGAACTGCAAAGGATCTTTTACGGAGGTCAGGGTGATGGTTGCCTTGGCCTGCTTGTTCTGGTGAAAATCAATCACTTTCGAGAGGTCAAAGTCAGTTAGAAGGTCGCCGCTGATAATCATGAAGCGTTCGTCAAGATGGCGGGCCGCAGCCTTGACTGCTCCGGCAGTGCCGTAATCTTCGAGTGGTGTTACATAAGTGATGTGGATGCCGAACTCGCTGCCGTCGCTGAAATATTTTTTGATGGTTTCCGGCTGATGGAACAGCAGCAGAACCAGGTCGGTGATGCCGTTCTGTTTCAGCAGATTGATGATATGCTCCATGATCGGCCGGTTGATCAGGGGGATCATCGGTTTGGGCATACTGATGGTCAAGGGGTGAATGCGGGTGCCGAACCCACCCGCCATAATTACGGCTTTCAAGTAGGTCTCCTTAAATGCAGAGCTTGTGGCTGTCCTCAGCGTCAGGGTACTTTCAGTATCTTTCGAGAACGCGCCTGACTTCGTTTTTTAACTCGTCGAGGTTGGAACTTTTGACTACGTAAGCGTCGGCCAGCCAGGAAGAAAAATCATCTTTATAGCAGCTGTAGGCTGTGCAGAGGATAACGGGTGTGTTCTCTTGTTCTCGAGCGATCAGTTGCAGCAGCTCCAGGCCGCTCTCATGGTCCAGTTGGATGTCGAGGATGACCAGGTCGAAGGGCTGGCTTCGCAACTGTTCCGTGGCTTCTTTGCTGGTCCCACAGGTCACGACAGAATGGCCTTCGTCCTCCAGTTCAGCCGCGTAAAGGTGACGGATATCACCTTCGTCATCAACAACCAGAAGATTTGCCATGATGCGCTCCTTGGAACAGGGGAAGACGACAGAGCCATTATACCAACCCAGAGGTCGACCGCAATCGCAGAAACGGTTTGTTCTCTTGCTCTTGAG
>CAZXBD010000350.1:0-9225 GCA_964638305.1 uncultured Geobacteraceae bacterium
AAATAGCGTTTACAAGAGCTCTTGGTTTTGCTCTAACCATAGATCTTGATAGACTTTCACCGCGGCTAAACAAAGGTTGTTGCTTTAAAGTTAAACAACGCAGCAAGCTGCGGGGAATATGACCCGTTTTTTATTATTAAATGCGTCAAGGTCAACAGATACAGTTTTTGCCCCAGTCGCCTTTACCTCTTTTAACCTTCCTCTGGCTCACCCTGCTCAATCCTGATATCATCAAACATCACGCTGTTGCGATCATGGGTTCCTTCCCGGAAAAGGACGATATGCACCATGCGTGTCTCCGGGCCGGTTGTGAAGTAAAAAGTGTGCTTTCCCGTGATTGTTCCGGTCAGGCGCTTACCTTCGTGGATGCCGCGATAATGTTGTTTGAAGTCCTCTTCCGTGTACTGAGTGGCTATCCAGAGGAACTTGTTGAATTCAAGGATACCGAGTCCAGCTGAGGCACCTTCTTCAAGCTCTGCAGAGAGTGTGAAGCTAATCTGGTATGAGCTTTGCGGCTCGACAGCTACTGGTGAGAAGTAACCCACGGAGTCGATGGAGTTGATGCTGCGGAAAACCCAACCGCGCTTGCCGGTCTCCTTATCTTCAGCAACTCCGGTGACCTTGACCAGGTGTTCAACAAAAGTGTTCCAGTAGGGCAGTCGATCGCTGTCGTCCGCCGGTCGGAAATCACCAACCCGGGGAAAGAGTGAGAGTTGTGGCACACCCTGGAAGTCTTCAAATAGCGGTGGCCGGGGTGGTTCCTGCTCAGCTGGTTCCGGCGGTTGCTCAAGCGTCTGTATCGCTTCCAGGACTTCATCCTGTTCGGCAGCGGTTACCGCCGCCTGCTTTTCAACACTGCTGCTTTGTGCCGATTGCGGTGGGCTTTTAACCACCGGGGTTGTCTCCTCTTGACAGCCGGAGACCAAAAACAGCGTGAAAACAAGTGATGAAAGTAACAATGAGTGCATAAGAATTTTCCTCTGATTGGCAAAGTTTTCGCATTATAATTGAGATAACTTTGTGAATCCAGTCCATCTGTGCAATATGTGTCGGTATATTTGGCGTTTTTTCACTGAACCTTGTCAGAATACTGACCAATGAAATGCTGAGCGCTGTTTTTGGCTGCATCGGCACTTCCATTTATCTAAGGTGTCTTTATGATCAGATTGTCAAACGCCTGCTTACTTCTGTTTCTCCTCTCTCTTATATTGTCGACCTCTGCGCCTGCAGCTTCAATCAATGGCAAGGCGACGGATGATGCCGGATCGGTGGCCGGTGTCGAGGTGATGGCTTATCCTGCTGATGTTTTGACCTTCAGTGTGCCTCCTGCCTACACTTCAACGAAAACCTCTGCCGACGGATTATTTTCGCTGGAACTGCCGGAAGGACAATATTACCTGCTCGCCAGAGGCGAACACCTTTTTACCTACTATGGCCGTAATCCAGTTACCGTTCCGCTGAACGGGCTAGAGGATGTCAATTTATTGATGACGTCTGATAACCTGCCCGCTCCGAACGACAAGGCAAACATCGAAAGTGGCATAGTCGGTCGTGTGAGTCTTGCCGGGCAACCGGTGCAAAATGCGATTGTAACGGTTTATCCGGGTCTCTCCAGCCAGTTAAAGGGTATGGGCATGGCGATGGCAGCTCCGACTGATGATCGAGGCTACTTTGAATTGCCGCTTGGCCCGGGGACCTACTACCTGGTGGTCAGGGTCCGCCGGAACGGCCAGATGGCCGGCCCGCTCAAGGCCGGTGATCTGTTTGGCTACCTGTCCGGCAATCCTTTGGTCGTCTCTACAGGTGACACCGTCCGGGTCCATATCCCGCTGATCGAGGTGCCTGAAAAAGTTAAACGCCACGCCGCCAACCTGTTTGGCAATACGCTTGTTACCGGCCGGGTCCTCGATACGGCCGGGAAACCGGTCGCCGGTTTGCAGGTGTTGCTCTATGACGACTCGATGATGCTCAATCGACCTCTTTTTGTTTCGCAGAAAACCGGGGCGGACGGCAGCTATCAACTCTCTTTTCCAGCAGGTGGACACTACTACCTCGCAGCACGCGATGAACTGGGCGGTACACCTGCTCCGGGAGAGCTTTATGGCCGCTACCAGGGATCTCCGGATCACTCGATCAACATTGAAACCGGCAAAGCGCTTGAGGGTATCGAGATCGTTGTGGATGAGGTTTACTGACCTGTCCGTTCCGTGGAGGAAATTATGATGGGATATGATGAAAGTGGGGCAGGCATCCCTGTGGTGTTGATTCACGGTTTTCCCCTCTGCCGTCGAATGTGGCAGCCGCAGTTGGCTGGCTTGGGTGATGCCGGTTACCGGGTGATCTGTCCCGACCTGCCCGGTTTTGGTGAAACTCCTCTTTCGTCCAGTCCGTTTTCCATGGAAGCTTATGCTGATGCGGTCATTGCCTTGCTCGACCGGCTTGGTCTTGAGAAGGCTGTCATCGGCGGCATGTCGATGGGTGGCTACGTGTTGCTCAACCTGCTTGAGCGATATCCGGACAGGCTGCTGGGGGCGATGTTTTTGTTGACCCGTGCGGCAGCAGATGATGCCGCGGGGAAAGAGAAGCGCACCTTGCTGGCCAGACAGGTCAGCGAAGGCAACCTGACGGCAGTCCCTGATGCGTTTGCCCAGGTGCTCTTCGCGCCGGACACTCCACGAAAAAACCCGGAGTTGGTTGCCAGGGTGCGGCAGTGGATGGAGACCACTTCAATAGAGGGGATCTCTGCGGGTCTGTTGGCCATGCGTGATCGCGCCGACTCAGTTGAGAAGTTGCCCGGCTTTACACTGCCGGCCCTTGTGGTCAGTGCCGAGTACGATATGGCCGTGCCGCTAGAGCACTCCCGGTTGCTGGCTGAGAGGTTGCCAGACGCCTTGTTGAACATTATCCCTGGGGCCGGGCACATGGCAAACCTCGAGCAACCGGCACTGTTTAATGCTGCGTTATTGGAGTTCCTCCGTCGGTTCGAGTCGTGAAAAGATCTGGAAACGCCAAAACTAAAGACTGAGCTCTTTTAATGGGCGTATCAACGCGGAGACGCAGAGGCACAGAGCCTGATGCTAATGTCTTCGCAAATTTAACTGCTTTGCTCCGCGCCCACTGCGACTCCGCGTTGAACATTCTGGGTTGAATATTATTAAGATGTTCTCGAACCAATTTTTTAACGGCACTTCCTTATAAGGGGAAGTGTCCCTTTTTGTTGCACGTCACTCGTCGCTCGCCACGCGCCGCATATTTTGTTATGATTCGCGCCATGAAATGGCTTCTGCTTGTTCTCTATTTACTCTTTCTTGTTTTTCGTCTCTGGTTGCGCCATTTAAACCTGCGCCACTTGAAACGGCATGGTCATGAGGTGCCTGCTGGTTTTGATGTGGCTATCGATCAGGAACGGCTCGCCAGGGCTTCGGACTACACTCTGGCCAACAGCCGTGCCGGATTGCTCGAGTCCCTTCTCGGCAGTTTGTTGTTGGTCGTCTTTCTGTTCGGTGGGCTGCTTGAATGGTACGACGGTTGGATCGGCGGGCTGACAGCGTCTTTTACCGGACAGGGGGTGCTCTTCGTCCTCGGATTGATGATGGCACAAATCCTGATTGACGTGCCTTTCAGCCTCTATCGCACCTTCGTGCTTGAAGAACGTTTTCAGTTCAATACTTCGACGCCAATGATCTGGTGCCTCGACCTTCTTAAATCAACTATAATCGGTGGTGTGCTGATCTCCTTGATCACCGCCGGCGCGCTCACTCTGGTTCAGGCCCGCCCGGACAGCTGGTGGCTCTGGGTCTGGCTCTTTTTCTCCCTGATCACACTGCTGCTGATGTATCTGTCTCCGGTGCTGATTGAACCGCTTTTTTTCAAGTTTCAGCCATTGCAAAAAGAAGACTTGGCCGAGCGGGTCAAGAATGTCATGGCGCAGGCCGGTTTACAAATTGATCGGGTCCTGCAGGTCGATGCCTCCCGGCGCAGCAAGCATTCGAACGCTTATTTCACAGGGATTGGTCGTGTGAAGCGGATTGTCCTCTTCGATACCTTGCTGGAACAGATGACTGATGATGAAATCGTCGGCGTGCTGGCTCATGAGGCGGGGCACTGGAAGCTGGGGCACATCTGGAAGCGCCTGCTGACCATGCAGCTGGTGTCCTTGGTCACCTGTTGGCTGGCCTGGCAAATGCTCGCCTGGGGAGGTCTGGCATCCATGTTCGGCCTCGGTCAGGTCAGCTTCACCGGTCAGCTTCTGCTGCTTGGGTTTCTTGCCAGTCTGGCCAGCTTTCCCTTGACGCCGCTTTCGAGTGCGTTGTCCCGGCGGCATGAATGGCAGGCGGACCGTTTCGCTTTTGATCTGACCGGTAATCCTGTCCCTCTGGCCCAGTCCCTGATCAAGCTCTGTAAAGAAAACCTGAGTAACCTTCACCCGCATCCACTCTATGCCTGGTTCTACTATTCGCATCCCCCGGTGACGGCAAGGGTGTCGAAGTTGAGAGATATGGAGCGAATGAGATGAAGGCCATGCCCTTCATCCTGACAGCAACCATACTGACTATTTCTGCGCTCTATGTGCCGCAGCCGCTTCTGCCGGTGCTCGCCGAACAGTTTTCGGTCAGTCGCGAGTTGGCGGCCTTGCTGACCGCTATCGTTTTTATCCCTCTTTGCCTGGCGCCGCTGGTCTACGGTTATCTGCTCGAATCGATTTCTGCCCGGCGGATTTTGCGTATCGCGCTGCTTTTGCTAGGCCTCTCTTCTCTGGCGATGGGTTTTGTCGACAGCTACCGATGGCTGCTTGCCTGGCGTCTTTTCCAGGGGTTGTTGATCCCTGCCCTGCTAACCGCCCTGATGACCTACACCTCACAGAGTGCTGCGAAAGGTGAAATGCAGCGGGTGATGGCCTGGTATATCGGCGCGACCATCGCCGGTGGTTTTGCCGGTCGGGCCCTTTCGGGAATTATCGCTAGCCTGTTCCACTGGCGTGGCAGCTTTTTTGCTCTTGGCGTCAGCATCCTGGTCGCCTGGTGCTGGTTGGTTCGGTTGCCCGAATCGGGGACCATGAATATGCATCGTCCGCGTCTCGGTCTGATCCGGGAGATCCTGTCGAATCGGCTGTTTCTCCGTACCTACCTGATGATCTTTTGTTTTTTCCTGGTTTTTGCGGCGGTGATGAATTATCTCCCCTTCCGTTTGACTGAACTGACGTCCGAAGCTGATGAATTGAGAATTGGACTCGCTTATTCCGGATACCTGATGGGGTTGCTCGCGTCGTTGAACGCGGTGACCATACAGAAGTGGTGTGGTGGCATCGGTCGAACCATGGTCTTCGCTCTTGTTTTGTACGCTCTTGCGCTGGCTCTGTTGGGGATCCCCTCGGTTGTACTGCTGCTGACGACCCTGTTCCTCTTCTGCGGAGCGATGTTTCTGACCCACGCCACCGCGACCGGTCTGCTGAATCGGCTCGCTGACCAGCACAAGGGGATGGTCAATGGCCTCTATGTCTCCTTCTACTACGGCGGCGGTGCTGTGGGCTCCTTTTTACCCGGCTATGTTTATCGTGGTTTCGGTTGGAACGGTTTTATCCTGGCCCTGGGGATTGTCGTTCTTGGCGCGCTTTTTTTAGCTGTGAGTCTGCTGCGTAGTGGCCTGATTGCCGACGGTGGTGAATGAACCCGTAGGTAGTCATCAGTTTGTATTGACAGTGAGCAGATCGATAGTTATCTTATTGCTTGATTTTACACAAATAACCAAAGAGAAAGGATTTTTTATGTATCTCAGATCGTTTGCCGCGGTGTTGCTGATGATGTTTGTGGTCGGCTGTGCCGCCGAGGAAAAGAAGGCGCCAGAGGGGAAGTTGGAGACACCGAAAAATCGCATTAGTTATACCATCGGTGTAAATATTGGACAGGATTTCAAGACCCAGCAGATGGACATCGATGCCGATATCCTGCTGATGGGCATGAAGGATAGCCTGACCGGTAAGGAGTTACGCCTCACCGACGAAGAGATGGCCAGCGAAATCCAGGCGTTTCAGCAGGACATGCAGGCCAAAATGGCTGCTGAAATGGAAAAAATGGTGGCAAAGAACCAGGAGGAAAGTGCTTCTTACCTTTCAGAGAATGCCAAGCAGGAAGGTGTCGTGGTGACCGAAAGCGGTCTCCAGTACAAGGTAATCGAGCCGGGCGAGGGTGACTCTCCCGGGCCCGCTGATGTAGCAACCGTGCATTACCGTGGAACTCTTGTCGATGGTACCCAGTTTGACAGCTCTTATGATCGTGGCCAACCGGCAACCTTTCCCGTGGGCGGAGTCATTGCAGGGTGGACTGAAGCTCTTCAGTTGATGAAGCCCGGTGCGAAATGGCAACTTGTCATTCCCTCCGAACTTGCTTACGGTGAGCGTGGTGCCGGTCAGGATATTGGCCCCAACGCAACTCTGCTTTTTGAAGTGGAGTTGATCAGCTTCGAAAAGGGAGCAAACTGATGGGTGAACAGAAGGAGCGTGTTGTTGCCGTCGGTGACCAGATCCGGGTCAATTATGTCGGTCGTTTTGAGAACGGCTCAATCTTCGATTCTTCCGAGGGGCATGAACCTCTCGAGTTCACTGTCGGTGAAGAGCAGGTGATTGCCGGATTTGAGAAGGCTGTCATCGGTCTGAAGACGGGTGAGAGTCGCAAGGTGGAGGTTGCTCCTGAAGATGGATATGGTGTTCATGTGCCAGAAATGGTGGCCGAGGTTGAACGACACAACATCCCGGATAATGAGAAGCTGATTCTTGGCAGTATGCTTGAGGTTGGTCTGGAAGACGGCCAGACGCTTGAGGTGCAGGTGGTGGAACTCTCGGATGATATGGTGGTGCTTGATGGTAATCATCCCCTGGCCGGGAAGGATCTGCATTTTGAGATAGAACTGCTCGAATTTGTCTGAATTAATCGTTAAATGACCATGGCCGCCCCCCCAGGGGCGGCCTTTTTTTGTTCTGCCCTGACGTTTCCTGCCAAAGTCTTTTCCAAGCGTTTAGTCGACGACTCTTGTAATATACCGATTGTCGGAGGGTTTTAACTCTTTTAGTTGCGATCGGATCAGGTCCTCCTGGGGGAAAATGATCGGCACGAACTCTGCAAAAGAGAACGGCAGGTATTTTTTAGCCCGAGGAGATTAAGGCCGGGGAGGTAAAGGTATGCCGACAAAAAAGATCGTACTCTCCAACGACGCCGTCTTGCTGGATATCCTGGAAAACTCTTTTTTTCAGAGAGAAGGCTTTGAGATGGTGGTGGTCCAGGACGGTCAGACCGGTTTTCAGGCCGTGGAGGCAGAAGCCCCGACTTCGGCGGTGTTTGACCTCGTCCAGATGGGGGAGTCGGCCCTGGAGTGTTGTCAGACGATCAAGCATGATGTTTTGCTGGCGGCGACGCCTGTAATAATCGTTCTGCCGGAGGTAGCCGACGAACGTCAGGTCGACGCCTGCTGGGACGCTGGTTGTGATGCTGTGATCCACAGGCCTTTTTCAGCCGACAGTTTGCTTGACACTCTCTGTGGTCTGCTCGGCATCTCCAGTCGGCTAAAAAAACGTTTTCCGGTTTGTTTTCAGCTGGCCTTTCTCGATCCTAAACAACGGAAGCATGTCGGTAGTTGTGTCAATGTCGATGTTGGCGGCATGTTTGTCGAAACCGAAAAGCTCTTCCCGGTTAATACCTCTCTGACGATAGAGTTTACGCTGCCTGAGTTCCAGGACCCGTTGCACTGTAGGGTTCGGGTTGCCTGGGTCAATCATCCCGAGTGGCGCAAGAAGAATTCCTCCCCCTGCGGTTTCGGGCTGCAGTTTGTAGAACCCAACGAGACCATGGTAGTCGCTCTTCGTGACTTCCTCGACAGCCTGGTGGCATAAAGAATGATCCTTTGGTGTCATCCTCTTTGATTGTCAGTCGGAGGGGTTTAGCTCGCAGCTGCAGTATTTGCAGTATAGAGCATCGTAGCTGTGTTTTTCTGCGCCGCAGTCAGGACAGGCCTGGGTGGAAACCTTGCCTTTGATCGGTGACACCAGCTCTGCTGTGACAATCCCTGTTGGTACTGCAATCACCCCATAACCCATGACCATTATAATGCTGGCGACAGCGCGACCGAGCGGTGACTGTGGTGAGATGTCGCCGTAGCCAACCGTTGTCAGGGTGGTGATGGCCCAGTAGCACGAGATGCCGATAGAGGTGAATCCGCCTTCATCCCCCTCGATGAGATAGAGCAGTGAACCGAAGATCAGCACCAGCGTGAGAACGACGAAGAGGAAGATCGAAATCTTGCGAGCACTGGCACGCATAGCCTTGAGCAGTATTTCGGATTCGTTCAGATACTGTGCCAGTTTGAGGATCCTGAAAATTCTCAAGAGCCGCAATACTCTGATGGTCATCAGGTACTGCGATCCGGGCAGCAACAGGCTGAGATAGGTCGGCAGGACGGAAATAAGATCGACGATGCCGTAAAAACTTCGTACGTATTGTATCGGTTGCCTGAGGGAAATTATCCTGAGCAGGTATTCGATGCTGAAGAGCAGTGTGAAAAACCATTCAATAAGATAGAGCGCCTGACCATACTCTGCGCGGATCTCGGCGACACTGTCAAACATGACGGTGATTACGCTCAGGATGATGGCGCTGATCAGCAAAAGGTCAAAGAGCTTGCCCGCTGGGGTGTCGGCCTCGAAAATGATTTCGTGCAGGCGGAGCCGCCAGGCTGCCGGTGTGCGGTTGCCTTTTGGCTGGGGTTTCGTAAATTGTTTGGGGCGGGGGTTTGCGTTCAAGCTGTCGGTCTCCGATGGTTGATAAAAGGCACCGACATTCTGCCAGTTGCTGACCATGCGGTCAACCTTCGGTCCATTGGGTTTTGACCTTTTGTTTTTCCCGCGCCCCTCGCCACGCGTTTCGCGGAAACAAAAAGGCCCTCGATTCCGAGGGCTTCAGGCTGCTGACAAAATTTAGTCTCGTGTCAAAGATTGAAGTTGGAGAGGAGACAACCTCTCGAGAGCAACTGATCGTTGATCTGTTTACCTTTTATGTAAAAGCAGAACCGGCGGGTCGCGTCCCGCCAGACGCCTCAGATAATTATGGGGACACAATGAACCTCCCCCAGTTTGACGGACACTTTAAATAGCGACACAATGTCGCTATAGGAGTGTTCATATGACACAGAGACGAAAGCAGTACAAGACCTACACCAAGGAGTTTAAGCAGGAGGCCG
>CAZXBD010000351.1:0-4347 GCA_964638305.1 uncultured Geobacteraceae bacterium
CGGGTTCCGGTGCTTCATTTCGACTACCAATTTGACTAATTCTGACAGAAGGGTGTCTCTCATGTGCCAAGTATGACACCTTCGAAAATGGCCTCAAGATAAGAATTCGCACGGCACACGGTATTTCGCCATTCACACCTCTTGCCGTGGCGGTTTGACCAAGAGGGCCGTCAGCGCTGCCACCACGAGGAGTGCCGCTGAACAATAGTAAGCAAACGTAAAGGTCTGGGTTTGATCGTAGACCCTGCCGGCGAACAGCGACAGCATGAAACCACCTAGGCCCCAGGCGGTGAAGACCAGTCCGTAGTTAACGCCGAAGTTCCGGATTCCGTAGTAGTCTTTAGTGATCGATGGAAACAGGGCGAGGTTGGCGCCGTAACTCGCTCCGATCAGGATAGACAACACCGACAGGATGAGAGTGGAGCCCAGCACATTACCGCTCTCGGCCCGCGACATTAGGATGATCGACACTGCCTGTAGGGAGAAGAAGAGGAATAGCGTCCCCTTGCGCCCGATCCTGTCAGACAGTGTGCCAGCGACAATCCGTCCTGCGCCATTTCCGACGGCTAGAATGGCGACCAGCACGAAGCCCAGCGCGACGCCGGCCTGCACCTCGACTATCTTCGCGAGTTTAGAGATGATCATCAGACCTGCTCCAGCCCCGCATGCGTATATGAACCAGAGCACGTAGAACTGCCAGGTCCTCAGCATCTCGCCGGGAGTGTAGTCGTCCTTTATAGCCGCCACTCCAGGAGGGTCGGTAGCCGTCCCGGGAGGCACATATCCCCTGGGAGGGGGCTGGAGGAATTGCGCGAGTCCCACGACCACTATCAAGAATCCGACCCCCAGAAACATCATCGTCATCGAAAGCCCGGAAACTCTGATCAGCACTTTGACCAGTGGTGCGACATAGACGCTGGCCAGGCCGAACCCGGAAACGACAATACCCGCGATCAGGCCGGTTCGCGCCGCAGGAAACCACTTCACGGCCGGCGGCGTGGCCGAGGCATAGCCGAAGCCAATGCCGGCCCCGGCCAATACTCCGAAACCGAGTATGAAACCCAGCGTCGACGTTGTCTGGCTGGCCAGGAGCATGCCTGCCCCCACCAACAGGCCACCGATGCTGGCGACGAAGCGCGGACCGATCCTGTCTTGCATGCGTCCGGCAGGGACCATGATGAGTGAGAACACGAGGCACGCGACTGAGTAGGGAAGAGATCTATCTGCCTCTGACCAGCCCCAGCTTTCAGGAATTCCCTTGCTGATGACACTCCACGAGTAGAGCACCCCCAAAGCGAGGTTGATGCCCAGGCCAGCGAAAGCGACCTGCCAGCCCAGATTCGTTACGTTTGAGTGCGATGTGCTGGTTACCGGTGGTTCATCAGACATTCGGAATCCCTTTTCCCATATAAATATGTCTTTATGCTTCCTCAGAGCCTACCTGGCCATTCGAGCCCACTGGCATTATTAACAAGATGTTGACTACCAGTACCAACCCGTACCAACTCCGAATTCACTTCGGAGAGACCTTACACCCTCCACTCTCTCTACAATCTGCGGGATTAGTTCCAACGCTTTGGCCGAGCTGACCGTGCCACCAATCACAACATCACCGTCGTCGGCGTGCACCTGAATATCGGCACTGCGAGTTTCCGGGTTTTTCGCCAGCGCTACCCAGATCTTGCAACTCAGGCTCAAGTTCTCGAGACCCCTCTGGTTTTCAGCAGTGGATTCGAACTCCTTTTTTTCTGCCAGGCGTTCTATCGTCTCGCAGGCGCTGTTCTCGCTGATCCTTCCCAGATTCAGAATCATGTCATACAGGCCGGGATCCTCCCATTCAACACCATAGAGCAGCCGCGCCCACCGACTTCGATTCTTGTCCATGCGTTGAATGTAGGCAATGGCTTCCTGATGTTTGAGGTTAGCTTCTACCATGGCTGCCTTGATGCGGTACCGCATTTCAGCGATCACCCGGATTCGCAGCACTTGGGGGAGTTCCGAGAGAAGCAAGTGTCCGGTAATTCCGTGGTAGACCAGGTTCCCTCTTCTGGCATGTTCCAGCAGGATCGCCGTCACGCACTTCACATAGGCGAGGCGCTTGCCGGCCACCTGCTGCCAGAAAGGTGGAGCGCCGTTCAGCGTTTTGTTCAAATCCTCTTCAGGGATGCCACATTCCCGCACCGTCTCGCGCAAAACATCTTCCCGGCTGAGAAGAGGGTAGCCAAGGTGTTCAGACAGTCTCTCGGCGACAGCTTTACTTCCTGCGAAAGATCCTCGACTGATGGTGATGATAGCCATCGATACCTTCCTCCAAACTACTGATGACTTAACTCCAGCGATCCGGCAGAAGCCTGCCTCCCGGATTCAGATTGTAGCAGAAAGCCGCCGACCCTTCCGTCGGCGAAGGATATGAAACCAAGCGGGCCGTCTTCTAAAAGACGGTTTTTTTGCGAGCTACTTTTCCAGTTTAGCCTGCTAGCCGGAGTTTGGGTATTTTGCTCTGGATCATCGTGCGAGATTTCACCGCAGCCCGCTGATCGAGAATGTCGTTTCTCCTGCCTTCATGTCAATATCGATGCCTGGCAGCCGAAGCACGGCGGGCAGTCCTTGGGCAGGGAAGACAACATTGATCGAAATATCTTCCCTGGTCTGTTGTGCGATCTGGATGATCCCGGTCTGATGCGTTGTTTTCTGAACAATGTACTGGTTGTTGACGGAGAGGTTCAGCTGGATGCGGTCTTTG
Source organism: uncultured Geobacteraceae bacterium (assembly GCA_964638305.1). Classification (GTDB taxonomy): domain Bacteria; phylum Desulfobacterota; class Desulfuromonadia; order Desulfuromonadales; family BM103; genus M0040. Next base: position 2,744 of record CAZXBD010000351.1, read on the forward strand.
TGGCATTCTGCAAACAACACGGCTGGTCGAACTTTGAGCGGGAGCTTCGGTCAGTTATTGAGGCCTCCGGAACAAAGACGCTGGTTCGCAATGCCGAGTGGCTACAGCTACTCTGCCGGCAGCGGGACAGGAACCCGGAGCGTCTTGCACTGTGTGCCCAATTGTGCGGAATCCTGGTTGATGCCCTGATGGCTTGGACCGTGAGCCAAAGGCGGATCGGTGGCGAAACCGCCGGATCGATCGGACTGCCTTTATGTCCTCTGCGCGCCAGACCGGTTTGCCGCGTTTTTTGGACTGGCCGAGTTAGTGTCGGAGTCACAGGGCTTGTACGACTACCGGTATAGCGTTCGAAAAACGACCCTGCTGTACCGATTCATGACATTTACTCTGAGCGCGGCTTCCTTCGAGGATGGGTAGACGACCTATTTACAAAAAAGTAATGAGGGGCGTTACAATGGTGCATATTTGAGGAGGTTGCTTTTGATTGAGAGTTTTCGGGACCGGTGGCTTCAGGACTTTTATCTGGCAGACAGGGGCAGTAAGAAAATACCGGCTGAGATCGAAGACCGGCTTTTCCGAAAGCTGCAGTTGATCGATGATGCGACCTGCGACCTGCGACCTGTGACCTCGACTTGCGATCACCTCCGAGTAACCATTTTGAAAAGTTGAGAGGAAAGTTGGCTGGCAAACATTCGATTCGCGTTAACAAACAATGGCGGCTGGTGTTTGCATGGTCAGGTGAGAGAGGCGAGTCTCAGGGCATCTATCTGGATAACCGCGATTATCGATGAGGCAGGCGATGAATGTCACGAAGCGACAACCCGTCAGTGTCGGCGAAATGATTACCGAGGAATTCCTTGTGCCCATGGGGCTGACCCAGGGGCGGCTGGCAGAAGCGATGGGTGTGAGTCGAAAAACCGTCAATGAGCTGTGTACCAATCGTCGCACCATCACGGTGGATACCGCGTTGATGCTGGCCACGGTCTTCGGCAATACGGCTGATTTCTGGTTGAATTTGCAACAGCGAAACGAGCTGTGGAAAGCGCTGAACACACCGAAGCGGCGAGCTAGAATCGAAAGGGCCAGACCTATCGCCGCTTGAGGTTTTTACAGGACTGGCGCGCTTCCCCCCGAGCCATCGAAAGTTTTGGGACCACCATGGGACCATCTGCCCGCCCTTTCACGCCGCCTAATGCCCATCCCAATTTTTAAATCTTTGATTCTAAGGGCGTAGTGGGGCATGGGGTGGCGTCAAAATGGCCCTGTGAAGTTTCGAATCCCTCGCTCTCCGCCATATCTTATTGATTTAATTGGTAAATATCTAAAATATCGATAGGTTTGGACCGTTTTGGGCCCTGGCTCGTCGAAAGCAGCGGCCATTTACACATCTGGGTCGTTGGTTGACCGTTTCTGCATGCATTCAACATCACGGTGTCCCATTCTGACTCGCTTTCGCCGCGATCCTGTGGCGTGCGAATTCCAAATCAGCAGGCGATCGGCGTGCTGAATCGCCCGTTGCAATGCGAAATCCAGCTGTAGTTTTCGATTGGGAGTTTTGACTTGGCGGTATTGCCGGCACTTTGCTCTGGCGTCCTGCCATTCAA
>CAZXBD010000352.1:0-3710 GCA_964638305.1 uncultured Geobacteraceae bacterium
CATTTTCAGGGTCCGGTTCAGCTGCTTGACGGCGGCACCCTGGGACTTGATCTTTTGCCCCACCTGGAAGAAGTTGAATCGCTGTTAATTATTGACGCTCTCGACATGCGGGATGAGCCGGGAAAAATCTTTCGTATTGAAGGAGACGAAGTGCCGCGGGCGTTTGCCAGCAAGCTCTCGGTGCACCAGATGGGTCTGCAGGACCTGTTGGCCGTCGCCGAACTGCAGGGGCACGTGCCTCGCAATCTGGTGGTCTGGGGTGTCCAGCCGGAGTGCATCGAAATGGGTACCGAACTGACTGCAACAGTCGCAACAGCAGTTGAACCGGTTGTGACCAGCGTACTGAAAGAGCTGCAGGGCTGGGGGGTTCGGTACGAAGTGAGAGGCGCGAAGTGAGAGGCGCGAAGTGAGAGGCGCGAAAAAAACTGAAACTCTTTTACACCTGACCATTCTGGTCCTACTGGTTTTCTCTGGTTGTAAAGAAAATAAGGTTGATTACCCTTCACGTCAGATGCCGGCAGGCTTGATGGAAGACGCCTGGCAGATCAGCAGCGGACACAAGCTGTTCAGAGACAAGTGTGCTTCCTGCCACGGCAAGACGAGCGAAGGGCGCTCGGAGCGCGCAGCTTTTTTTCAACCACCGGCACCGGATTTTACCGATGCGCATTACCGGAAGCTTGACCCGGCCTTTCTCTTCTGGCGAATCGAATCTGGCAAAACCGTTGAACCATACCGCTCGCAAGGCTCCGTCATGCCTGGATGGGGGGTCCATTTCAGTGATAAACAAATATGGCAGATCGTTGCTTACCTGCAGACCAGAGCACATTAACCCGCTAAATCAATCAGAGTAGAAACAACACCCTTTGTTTTTAGTGAAAAAATTCCTTTTTTATTCTAGCTAAATTTGTTAGAGTGCCGCTGTCGCGGCGTCTCAACTGGCGTCATAACAGTGTCTCTGCAGTCGGTATTCATCTCAATGAACCCGTTGATTTTTAGACAAAGACGTCTTATGTTAAACGCACAAGACATAAATACAGGGTCTGAAAAGGCTCGTTAATGTCTGGCTTGTCACTGACGGTTTCGGTGACAAGCCTCTTCTTTTTTACATTGCGCGAGTCAAGACTAAAACGCGGCGGACTTACTCTTCCGCAAACCAGGGAGTCACACCATGGAAAACCTTACCGCCCAGACGCTTGGTCTGAAAAGTGTCGGCACCGTGCGTCGCAACCTCAGCTACGACGAACTGTTCGAGTACGAAACCAGTCACTCTGAAGGGGCCGTCTCTGAAAACGGCACCATGATGGTGGACACAGGCAAGTTCACTGGACGCTCCCCCAAGGACAAGTACTTTGTCCACCAGCAACCCTCTTTCGAGAACATCGCCTGGGGCAAGATCAATCAGGCCATGGCTCCCAAAGTCTTTGATGAACTTTACAGCGAAGTTCTCGACCACCTCGACGGCAAGGACCTTTTTGTCACCGACGGCTTCTGTGGTGCCAATGAGAAGACGCGCACATCGGCGCGGTTTGTCACTGAATTTGCCTGGCAGTCGCACTTCGTTAAAAATATGTTTATCCGCCCGACAGAAAGTGAACTCTGCGGATTCGCTCCACAGTTCACTGTTTATAATGCCTGTAGCCTGACCAATAAGAATTGGGAAAAGCACGGTCTTAATTCCGAAGTCTTCGTTGTTTTCAATATCGAGAAAAACGTGGCCATCATCGGCGGGACCTGGTACGGCGGCGAGATGAAAAAAGGCATCTTCACCATGATGAACTACTGGCTGCCGATGCAGGGGATTCTCTCCATGCACTGCTCAGCCAATGTTAGCAAAGAGGGTGATGTCGCCCTTTTCTTCGGCCTCTCGGGTACGGGCAAAACCACCCTCTCCACTGACCCCAAGCGTAAACTGATCGGCGATGACGAGCACGGCTGGGACGATGACGGCATTTTCAACTTCGAGGGTGGCTGCTATGCCAAGACCATAAACTTGAGCGAAGAGAATGAGCCGGAAATCTATAGAGCCATTCAGCGCAACGCCCTGTTAGAGAATGTTGTTGCCAACGAAAACGGTGTCATTGATTTCGACAGCGACGCCAAAACCGAAAACACCCGGGTTTCCTATCCGATCGATCATATTGACAACCATGACCCAAGCCTCAAGGGTGGACATCCTGAAAATATCATCTTCCTGACCTGCGACGCTTTTGGCGTTTTGCCTCCGGTCTCCAAACTGACCAAAGAACAGGCGATGTACTACTTCCTTTCCGGATATACCGCAAAAGTTGCCGGAACCGAGCGTGGTGTTACCGAGCCTCAGGCGACCTTCTCCTCCTGCTTCGGCGAAGCGTTCCTGCCACTCCACCCCACGGTTTATGCCAAACTGCTCGGCGAGAAAATGGAAAAGCACAACGTCAACGCCTACCTGGTCAACACCGGCTGGGTCGGTGGTGGTTACGGCGTCGGCAGTCGCATGAGCATCAAGGCGACACGCGCCTGCATCAACGCCATTCTTGACGGCAGCATCAACAATGTCGAGTTCGATCAGACCCGTTGGTTCCGTCTCAGCATTCCGAAGAGCCTGCCCGGTGTCGACGAGCAGCTGCTCAACCCCCGTAACGCCTGGGCTGACAAGGCATCTTTTGATAACACAGCCAACAAGTTGGCTGGCATGTTCATTGAGAATTTCAAGAAGTACACCAGCGACAATGATGACTTCGATTACACTCAGGCAGGTCCGCAGGTCTGACCTCAGAGATAAAGTAGCTTGCAACAGAAAGGGCGTCCACTTGGACGCCCTTTCTGTTTCCCCGAATGTTGACAAGCGCTCTGGCACGTATAAATTTATATCTACCCAGAAGTTTCGAAGAGACAGGATGATCATGCAACTCGAAATATTCACCACCGGCGGCACCATCGATAAAGTCTATTTCGACGCCAAAAGCACCTTCGAAGTTGGCGAGCCGCAAATCTCGGAAGTTTTACGTGAAGCGAACCTGAACGTCGAATACCAGGTGACACCGCTGATGCGCAAAGACAGCCTCGAACTGACAGTGGCGGACAGAGAGCAGATACGGAATGCAGTACAGGCTTCGCAGGCAGCACGTATCGTCATCACTCACGGCACCGACACCATGACCAACACCGCACTGGCGCTCGTCGGTATCGACGGCAAGACAATCGTTTTAACCGGCGCCATGCAGCCGGCACGTTTCCGCTTCACCGACGCCGTATTCAACATCGCTAGCGCCATGATGGCAGCACAGACTCTTTCTGAGGGGGTCTACATTGTGATGAATGGCAAGGTCTTTAATCCTGAGAGAACGCGCAAGAATGTAGAAATGAACCGCTTTGAGGAAATTTGATGACGGGCAAGAAAGATGATTTGGCCAAGAACCCCCCGATATAAGAAGACCAAGGGCGCAAAGAGTTCTTCTCTTTGCGTATCGGAAATTGGGGCTCTTTGAATTTTTCCCGTAGATTGAGAGCAACAGATTGTTAATCTGTTGCTCTTTGTTTTTTAAGGCCAAAGAAGAACCGGCGGGTCGCGTCCCGCCAAACGCCTCAGGTAATTATGGGGACACAATGAACCTCCCCCAGTTTGACGGACACTTTAAATAGCGACACAATGTCGCTATAGGAGTGTTCATATGACACAGAGACGAAAGCAGTACAAGACCTACACCAAGGAGTTTAAGCAGGAGGCCGTC
>CAZXBD010000353.1:0-19294 GCA_964638305.1 uncultured Geobacteraceae bacterium
TGCCTATATTACCGGTCCGAGCCGTACTGCAGATATCGAGCGGGTGCTGACCATCGGCGTGCATGGCCCTAAACAGCTGCACATTTTGTTGTTTTCTGGCCTTTCCAATGATCCGTTGGAAATGTAGTGGAGAATGTTTGACAATCAAGGATTAGATTATGAGTAAAGTTCGCGCCAAGGAATATCAGGTCCGCATAGATCACGCGCTGGCAACTCCGAAATTGCAGGATGCCCTGCACAAGTTCGGCGACGCCTTTCTGCTCGCCCGCGAAAAAGCCTTCAGCCAATATGATTTTGAGGCTTTGCGCAAGGAGATCGCTGATTGCAAGGATGAGGTGGCTACGCATCGCCAGCAGTATCTCGAGCAATTTATCGCAAATGCCGAAGCTGCTGGCGCCACGGTCTACCTGGCCAAAACCGCCGCCGATGCCAACCGCTATATTGCCGAACTGGCCAAGTCTAGAGGGGTTAAGCTGGCGGCCAAGAGCAAGAGTATGGCGAGTGAAGAGACCCATCTTAATAATGCACTCGATAGTGCTGGTGTCGAGGCGCTCGAGACCGACCTTGGCGAATGGATTATTCAACTCGCCGGTCAGCGTCCCAGTCATATGGTGATGCCGGCGATCCACATGTTTAAAGAAGAGGTCGCTGAACTGTTCAGTAAGGTGACCGGAAACGAAGAACCAGCGGAAATTGCCCACCTGGTGCAGGTCGCTCGCGAGCAGTTGCGCCAGGGTTACCTTGATGCCGACATGGGGATCACCGGGGCTAATGTCGCAGTGGCTGAAACCGGTGGCATTGCCCTGATTACCAACGAGGGTAATGCCAGGCTGGTCTCGACCCTGCCAAAGATTCATGTCGCCCTGCTCGGGGTGGAGAAGATCGTGCCGACCCTAGAGGATGCGGCGACGATCATCCGCACTCTACCGAAGAACGCCACCGGCCAGCTGTTGACCTCTTACGTGACTTGGATCCGCGGCGCGGTCCCCTGCGGTGACGGTGAGAAGGAGCTGCACCTGGTGCTGCTCGACAACGGCCGCAGTGCGCTGGCAGAGTCTCCTCAATGTCGTGATGCTTTGCTTTGTATCAAGTGTGGCGCCTGCGCCAACGTCTGCCCGGTCTACCAGACTGTCGGCGGCCATGTCTTCGGCCATGTCTACATCGGCGCTATCGGCATCATCCTGACAGCTTTCTTTCACGGTTTGGACAAGGCCGCCGAGATCGTTCGCGCCTGTATTGGTTGCCGCGCCTGTGTCACCGTCTGCCCGTCTAACATCGACCTGGAAAACATCATTCTCAGTTTGCGTGAGACCATTGGCCACGAGGAGGGAATCGGATTCGGCAAGTCGATTGTCTTCCGCAAGGTGATGCGTAACCGCAAACTATTCCACAGCCTGATCCGTGCCGCCTCATTGCTACAGAAACCGGTTACCGGCGGCAATCGCACGATCCGTCATCTGCCACTCTTTTTCTCTTCGCTGACCGAGTGGCGTACCCTGCCGGCAATTGCGGAAAAATCGCTGCGTGACCAATGGGAGAAGATTCCACAAAAAATTGAAAAACCACGTTACAAGGTTGCGCTGTTTGGTGGTTGCGCCAATGACTTCCTCTATCCGGAACTTGGCATCGACCTGATCAAGGTGATGAATAAACTGGATGTTGAGGTCTCGTACCCTCTTGATCAGAACTGCTGTGGGGTGCCGGCTCTCTACTCTGGAGACAAGGAGACAGCGGTTGCGCTGGCCGAGCAGAATATCACCGCGATGCTCAAGGATGATCCTGATTTCGTCCTCACCACCTGCCCGACCTGCACCATGGCGTTGCAAAGGGATTTTGTCGAATTCCTCAAGGACAATCCGGTCTGGGCTGCCAAGGCAGAGCACCTGGCCAAGATAACCGTCGATGCTGCCGGCTTCATAGTCAACCAGCTTGGTGCTGCCGAGGTCTTCAAGGGGAGCTCTGTTGGGGGAAAAGTCACCTATCATGACTCCTGCCACTTAAAGCGTGGTGCCGGGGTCTGGAAAGAACCACGCCAGCTGTTGACAACCTCCGGGCGGGAACTGGTCGAGATGGATCATGCTGATCGTTGCTGTGGTTTTGGCGGATCCTATTCGTTGACCAGTCACCCTGATATTTCCAAGCAAATTCTTGGCGACAAGGTCAAGGATATAGAAAAGAGTGGTGCAACCTGTGTGGCTATGGATTGCCCCGGCTGTATGCTGCAGTTGCGTGGTGGGCTGGAGAAGCAGGATATTGATGTGCGGGCGATGCACACGATTCAGTTGTTGGCAGAGAGTATCGACTAGCCAGAGATCCCAATTTGAGGGCAACCGGCAGTCAATCTGTGGCTCTTTTGTTGTCGGGGAAATCAACAAAATCGTCGGGGTTGCCCGACAGCAACGTCATTTTCTTTGTGGCGACAAAGAAAACGAAGCAAAAGAAAGCTTGGCGCTGCGCTGGGCATGTCTTGCTCGGGAATTTCTGTTGGTAAGTGTCATAGGTATTAACCTTTAGCTGTCTACATATCCCCAGTTATCCCCGAGGCCCTTGTGGACCTCTATCCCTCTGGTTGCTGTTGCTTTTCGTCTGTTACGCTTTTTGCTGCAAAAGGTCACCTTCTGGAAGGCCCGCAAGCACAGGGCCGGATTCTTTGGCCCCACCATACCTTAAAGGCTATGAAAACTGGCAAAGGAGATGCCCTCCGCCAGGAGCAAGGTCTTTTTTGCCTCCTTTTTGTGGCCGCCTGGACAAAAAGAATGGCGTCTGGCGGGACGCGACCCGCCGGTTTTGTTTTTCTAGTCGTTGGTTTTTTTCTGAACAAAGGGCTAAAAGAGAACATTTTATATAAATTAAAGGGCAACAGATTGACTCTCTGTTGCCCTCATCCCAATAATAGCCCCCATCCTGAATTTTAAGCATTAGCAGTCTGATGGTCGCTTCAGGTAAAATCCCTAATTACTCAACTCTTCAATAATCTCTTCCATAAGGTACTTGACGTTGATCGAGGTTTCAATTGCGGCCGGACTCGTAATCATATCCATGATGTGAACGGGGTCCTTGATCATGATCCGGCAACCACCCTTCTGGTGTTCGTAAATAATAATGTTGCACGGCATGAGAAGGCCAATGTTGGGGTCAGACATGAAGAGCTGTGCGGCGAAATCCGGATTACAGGCGCCGAGGATGACATAGCGGCCGAACCTGTCCTGACAACGAGTTCCCACGATTTCGTGCAGGTTCAATTGCGTGTAAACCTGGAAGCCTTTCTCTTTAAGAAGTTGCTCCATTTTCATCTTGGCGTCATCAAAGCTGACCTTGACATCACAGCCGAATCCGTACTTACAGTCAACAGACATCAGGTTCTCCATGGTGTTGTGTTCTCTCGTCAAAGCAAATGATTGCACATTATCTCTCAAAATCTACCATGTGACCAGACAAATCCTTAGCTTGTCCTTTAGGTAATGCCTGTGGCAAAACCATGTGAAACGTATATACTCTTGGCTATGGGGTTGCCAAATGTCCAGTCTGCATGAAAACTTGAGTCGTGCCATCGTTGATCTGCCCGCAGTCTCGTTTCGGCGTATGCTCAAACTGGTGCGTCTCCTTGATCGACTGAGTCACAACCCTGAATATCGTGCCCAGGTTTACCCACAGGTCCCTGTCACAGCCCGTTTCGATCCAGAGCACGATGCAGTAATGATGTGCTACGATTTTCATCTTTCAGGAGATGTCCCGAAACTGATCGAAGTCAACACCAATGCCGGGGGAGGCCTGCTTGCATATCTCGCATATGATCCTTCTCTATCCATTCTTCCCGAAGCCCTGAATCCCAAGCTGAAAGAGCGTCTTTTACAAACCTTTGCTGATGAAATTCATCAGTTTTCTAAAGGGCGCAAATCGAAACCGGAAAGGATTGTGATTGTCGATGAAAATCCGGAAGAACAGCACCTCTATCCGGAGATGCAGGCCTTCAGGGATCTTTTCAGGGACTGGTGTGTTGCCGCTGAGATTGCTGATCCGCAGCAACTCGAAGCTTCTGACGAAGGCGTGTGGCTCAATGGTAAAGGCGTCGACCTGATCTACAATCGCCATTGTGATTTTTACCTGGAGAGTGACGAGATGTCCGGTGTGCAAGCCGCTTACCTGGCCCACAAGGTTTGTCTCTCACCTAACCCGCATCAGTACGGGTTGCTCGCCGATAAACGTCGCCTGACCCTTTGGTCCGATCCGTTGCAAAGGTCCGCTTTCTCGTTGACAGCCGAAGAACAAACCCTTTTAGACAAGACTCTTCCGGCTGCCGTGCTGCTTGCTGGTCTTGATCTGCAGCAGGTCTGGTCGGTCAGGAAAAAACGTGTTTTCAAGCCGGTTAGCAGTTTTGGCAGCCGCGGCGTACTGCTCGGTGAAAAGATCAGTCGCAAACGCTTTGATCAACTCCCGCCGATGACGACACTTGTGCAGGAGCTGGTTCCGCCCTCCATGACAGAAGTGCCGGGAACCGATCCGATGAAGACGGACTTGCGCCTCTACGCTTATCGTAACCGGGCGCTCGGTGTGACCGCCCGCCTCTATCGGGGCCAGGTAACCAACCTGCGGACCCCGGGCGGCGGCTTCGCCCGCGTCAAGATTGTTTAACCCGTTATTTCCCGACCATTCTTCTCGGCTTATCCACGTTTAGAAAAGAAATAAGTTGACCTCTCTTCTCGGCTTGATTAAAATATCCTTAATATAAAGGGTTAATGCGCGAGGGGATATGGTTTTTAATCTCGATTGTAAACCAGGGTTTCGTTCGAAGCTGATGCTGTCTCTTACTGGCTTTGGCGTACTCAGTTTGCTCCTTTGCAGTTACACTATTGGCTCCAGTTACCTGTCGGTATCCGGTTATGGTGACTGGCGGCTTCCTGGTCAGGAAATGGTGATTTGGCTCTGTCTGCTAGGCATGGTGGTTATGGGCCTGTCTCTGACCGGCGGGATATTCTTTGGTAAGATCAGATGTTCCTCAATGGCGATCTTTTTCGGGGCCGGCCTGCTGGTGACTTTGAGTCTGATTTCCCTCAAGTCGGCAGACGGCATCAGACAGCAGGGCTTTGAGCGGTTGTCTCGGGAAGCGACACCACTTGTCGCAGCGATCCATAGTTACAGCGAGAAGTACGGATATCCGCCGGAAAGCCTGGAAGAGTTACAGATTGAATACCCGGAGGGGCATGTTATCAAAGGTGGCGAGTTGCCGGATTTTGAATATGTTCCCGGTGATCTGGCTTCTGATCGTTATCATGGCAACCCCTGGGTGCTGGTCCTTGAGACACCGACGGGCTCGTTTCGGTGGGATCAATTCCTCTATTACCCGCTACAGAATTATCCCTCTCTCGGACACGGTGGCTGGTTTGAAAAAATGGGTGGATGGGCGTATGTTCACGAGTGAATCTCGTGAACATGGCTATAGGCTCTAAGCTATAAAGCTTTAAGGCATAATCGAACGGGGTCAGAATTAACTTCTGCCCCCGTTTCATGTACTGATCTTTGCCCTACCGCTGTTACTTAAACATCCGTTTGAACAATCCCTTCTTTTGCTGTTCCTGCTGTTCCCGTAGTGTCCGCAGCCCTTTGCGAGCCAGCGCATGACGGGCATCCTGTTTCAACGCTTTGTTGAACTCTGCTTCAGCCATTGATTCTCTGCCTGCTTCGAGAAGTATCCAGCCCCGGTAGGTGAAGGCCTGGGCAGTGCGCTCCATGGCGATCGATTTGTTGAGAATCTTCCGGGTTTTTTCCTGCATGGCGAGACTGTTCGCGTGAAGGGGGTTGCGATGGATCGCCCAGGCCAGGCTGGCCAGGTAGTCGCCATTATTAGGGTCAGCATTAACTGCTTCCTGCAATGCTTTCTCCGCGTTATCCCATTCCTCCATTTCCAGAAACACTTTGCCAGACTCCGCCTGAACCTGTGCCTGAAAGCGGTCATCCCCCTTTTGCCCGAGGCCGATCTTGTCGGCGCCGAGCAATTCATCGTAGCGTTCTTTTTTAACGACATCGGTCAGTGTGTCGTAAGCAGTGGCAACTTTTGAGAGGATCACCTCAACCAGCGCAGCCTCCTCGCCACCTAGTTGCATTAGAACTTCGGGGCCGAACTTGCGGGTAATGGCAAAATAACGATCCTTGAGCAGGGCAATGGAAAACTTTGACTGCTTGATGCCGAACACCTCGTAGTGGGTTTTGTCCTCCAGGCTTGTGGCAATCAGACGGACCTCGAGTGACAGGTCATCGTCCCGGGAGGAGGCAGCTTCCGTTGATGCCGCGTTGAAACCCGCGTTGCCATGATCCGAAGTCGTGACAGGGCTCTCGCCAACATCGGAGTCGTCGACCAGGTCAAAAAAGCTCTCAAGGTCCTCGTCTGCAATCACTTCATTTTCCCCTTCAACAAGGTTGAAGAGCGTTCGCAACGGCAGGTCTTCCGGTGCCACAGAAGGCGCGGGTTGTGCAGCGAAACGCACCATGTTCAGGTTGGCCATGGTAAGCAGGAGTGGACCGAAGTCCGCCTCTCCGGCGATCAGGTCAACAAGCCTTTGATGCCCGTTAATCTTCTGTAAAAACTGTTTTTCCGATTCGTTGAGACGCAGGAAATTGATGTGGCGGTAGTAATCCTCACCGAGAAGAAGGAACTTGTCCCTTAAGGTCTGCAGCATTTGTCCTGCGGAATCCCCGGTATGCTTATGAAAGCCATCATAAAAAAGTTGCGGAACGTTCAGTGTAATCAACTGCAGCAGCTCCGGGGCGGGTATGGTCTTCCAACTGGCCTGCGCCGTGCCACTACCAAAGGCGTACTGCAGTTCCTGGTCGAGGTAGTCCATCTCCGCCTGCAACAGGTCGCCGTACTGCAGGCAGCCTAGCTGGACCAGGCTGTCGTGCCGATAGTTGGCTGTGGTTTTGAAGTAGTCGTACTCGTCGGCACTAATCTGGCCGCGTCTGCAGAGGAAGTCACCGAAGTCGAGGCTCTTGAAGCCGGGTCGCAAAGCTACGGGGGCGCCGTTGATAAAAGTCAGGAGTCGAACGACGTCCGGATACTGCAGAGTCAAAAGCCCTGAAAAGCTTTGCTGAAAAGCTGCGCGCAGGTGCTGTGAAAAGGGCTTTGATTCTCCTTTTGAGGGCACGGCTGGTGAGGCTGTCGGGGTGAGTGCCTGGTGAATCGCCCTGATGAGCTCAGAGGTATCGAAAGGTTTGTGCAGGTAGTCTTGAATCCCGAGCGACTTTGCGGCTGTCTTGTATTTTTCTTCCTTGTAGACGCCTGTCAGGACGATGATGGGTAGATTACTGGTGCGTGGGCTCTGCTTCAGCTTCTTGACAAGCTCTATGCCGTGCAGACCGGGGAGTTTGAGTTCAAGAAGGAACAGGTCCGGTGAAGCATGGGCGATCGATTGCAAAGCGGCGATGCCATTGCTTTCATGCTCGACAGCGAACCCATGATGCTTAAGCTGTTCGACAATTGTCGCGGCCATTTGCTGGTTCTCTTCAGCCAGCCAGATGCGCTTTGCCATGTCCCTTGTATCCCTTTGGAAAAACAATACTAAAAACTGAAAAGGGTTAACAGAGAGAATCAGAGTTGAAGAGCATAACGCTTGCATCTTGGGTCTTCACCCCAAAACAGAAGAAGCTCCTTCTTCGTATCTCAGTGCCATGTTTTAAAAATAAGATTTCCCCTTCTAAACCTTCAGCGCCTTAACTGGTAGCGTCGTACCGCACGGTTGTGCTCTTTCAAGGTTGCATTAAACTCGTGGGTGCCGTCACCACGGGCGACAAAATACAGGTCCTTGCTTGGTGCCGGATTCGCTGCCGCATGCAATGCGAAACGCCCCGGGCTGGCAATCGGTCCTGGCGGCAAGCCTCTTTTTCGATAGGTGTTGTAAGGAGTCGGTGTTTTCAGGTGCTTGCGCGTGAGGTTGCCGTCGAAGTCAGCAATGCCGTAAATCACGGTCGGGTCCGCCTGCAAGGCGATTCTGCGTTGCAGGCGATTATTAAAGACCGCCGAAATTATGGGCATCTCCATAACGTTGCCGGCCTCTTTCTGGATAATTGACGCCAGGGTGATCAACTGGTGCCGGTCAAGGCCCAACTCCGCAGCACTTTTAAGCAATTCGGGAGCCAGTTCGTCGTTCAGTTGTTCCACCATTGCCTCTAACAGTAGGCGAGGCGTTGTTGATGACGTATAAGTATAGGTTTCTGGAAACAGATATCCCTCTAGAGAGGCTGCATTGACATCCAGTTCTTTGAGGAAGCCGATATCGTTGCACAGCAAGAGGAACTCGGCAGCAGAACCGACCCCGGTTTTCTCCATGCGCGCGGCGATCTCTCGAAGGTTGAATCCTTCAGGAATGGTGACCTGGAATTTGCGGATGTCGCCGGCGACCAGGCGGGCAAGGACTTCATCCGGACTGGCGGCCATTTCGAAAAGGTATTCGCCAGCGTGAATCTGTCCCGTGGCCTGGCGCCAGCGTGCCAGCAGGGTAAACCGCCTGGCGTCGCTGATGACGCCCGATTCCCGAAGTTGGCTGGCAATCCGGGTGAAAGAACTGCCGGATTTGATTTCGACCACCTTGGGTTCCGGTGGGAATATTGCCGTCGTGACGAAGCTCTGCCACCAGAAGCCAAGGCATAACAGAGGGATGCCGACCAGGGCGAAAAAAATCAGGATCAGTTTCCTGGTATGAAAAGCCATTGAGAACACTCCGAAAAATCATTGTTGGGACACCTGACTATTGTTGGAGCCTTGTCAGGAAAAGTCAAGGGCAGGGCTTTGTGAGGGAGAGTCAGGCTTTGAAGCGGTCTTCACTGCCATCCAGAAGGCGGCGGATATTGCTCCGATGACGCCAGATGATCAGCGTGGCAATAAAGAGGGTTGCGAGGAAAATAGGCTGCGGGTGGTCAAGCATCAAGATCAACAAGGGTGCAGACATGGCCGCCAGTACTGAGCCAAGAGATATGAAGCGGGTCGTTGCAACCGTGATCACGAAGACAACCAGGGCGCCAAGAACCGCTTGTGGTGAGAGGACCAGGAAAATACCGAGTGCCGTGGCGATCCCTTTCCCCCCTTTGAACTTCAGGTAAACCGGATAGCAGTGGCCGAGGATGGCGACCGCGCTGGCAACGCCGAGCTGCTCTGGACTCGGCGACATCCAGGTTTTTAGTGCCAACAGTGGCAGAAAGCCTTTCAGGGTGTCACCAACGAGGGTCAGGACCCCGGCCAGTTTGCCGGCGACCCGGTAGACATTCGTCGCGCCGATATTACCGCTGCCTTTTTCACGGACATCTTCGCTGCCCATAAGACGCGAAAGGACGACGCCCGTTGGAATGGCGGCGATCAGGTAAATGATGATCAGGATAAAGATGAAAAGCAGGCCACTCATAAAAGCCTCAAGAAGATGAAAAGAAGAGTCTAACTCAGTAAGGAATTTCTAGCACGACACCCTGAAAATCTCAAGAGGATTCCCGGCAGAGGCACTCTGATTTAATAAAGATCATAATCGATTTGGGTGGGATTGGTTGACCTGACGATTGCCTGCGCAACTTTGACAAAAAAAGGATTCATAGTCCGTCCAGCAACTCACGTCGTTTCGGCGAGAAACGAATGGCCATGATCCGTACTCCCATCAATGCGACAACCAATACGATTGCAACTCCGATTCGCTCGAGATCAACCTGTTCTGCTCAAAAGAACTGGTGGCTCGTACCAACGCTCCATTGTTAGAACAAGCCGTAGTCAAACTGATGGACAACGCCATCAAGTACAGCGAGCCAGGTGGAGTGGTCACCATTGAAGGGTGGAAAGAAATGGCTCAGGTGAAGATCAAGGTTCAAGACCGCGGCCATGGTATTCCAAAAGACCATCTGCCAAGGCTTTTTGAGCGTTTTTATCGCGTCGATGTCGCAAGGAGCCGTGCCGTCGGAGGGACCGGCCTGGGGCTGGTAATTGTCAAGCATATCGTTCAGGCTCACAACGGTGACGTGACAGTGCACAGCACTCCCGGCGTAGGGAGTGTCTTTACGATAGGCCTGCCGGTTGCGTAGTTATCTCATCAAACAACACACCCCTCAGTCATCGGTGCCGACCCCGGAGACTATCGAGCTTGACATGGCTGGGAAAGACCAATAAATTGCCTTCCAAGGCATTAGCTGCTTTGGTCTATTTCAAGTCACAACCTTCAGAGGCGAACCAAATGATCGAACCTTTTAAAATGGGCTACACCGCAGTCGGCGGACTCGGTCTCTTTATCATCGGCATGAAGTATCTGTCAGACAGCCTGCAGTCGCTTTCGGGGGGGCTGATTCGTAAAGCGATCTCCTCGGTCACCAGTAACCGCTTCCTGGCGGTCACTGTCGGCCTGGTTGTCACCTGCTTCGTACAGTCTTCTTCGATCACCACGGTCATGGTGGTCGGCCTGACCAACGCCGGATTGATGCAGCTGACCCAGGCGATCGGTGTCATCCTCGGAGCCAACATCGGTACCACCATCACCGGTTGGATTCTGGCAGTCAAGGTCGGCAAGTACGGCCTCTTTCTGATTGCCATCGGCGTCTTCCCGATGCTCTTTTCCAAGAATGACCGTATCTCGGCAACGGCCAAGGTTTTGGTTGCCCTGGGTATGATCTTCTACGGCCTTGAAATAATGAGCGGGGCCTTCAAGCCGCTACGCAGTGATGAAGGCTTTATGAACCTGATGCTGACCCTTGATGCCCAGACCGTGCTGAGTATCCTTGGTTGCGTTGCCATCGGCTGTATGATGACTATGGTCATCCAGAGCAGTTCAGCGATGCTCGGTATCACCATCGCCCTCGCCCTGACCGGCGCAATCCCGCTGTACACGGCCGTCGCCCTGGTTATGGGTGAAAACATCGGTACCACCATCACTGCCCAGTTCGCTGCAATCGGTGGTTCCATTGCTGCACGGCGTGCTGCGATGGCCCACAGTGTCTTCAATGTGCTGGGGGTCGTCATCATCATTTCGATTTTCTCGCCCTACGTCGACATGGTCGAGAGGTTTGTCCCCGGTCTCTCAACCTTTGTCGATGCCGAAGGCAATCGGCCTTACATTGCTGCGCATATCGCCATGGCACATACCTTCTTCAATGTAACCGCCACCCTGGTGATGCTGCCCTTTCTCAACCATTTGGCCAAACTGGTGACCAGAATGGTGCCAGAGAAAGTCGGCGCTGAAAAAGGAGCCTTCAAGTATATCGGCGCTCCTGGCACCATGCCCGTGGCGATGGGCGTTTCAATGGTTTTTGAAGAACTCAAACGAATGCAGGAGAAAGTTCACGGGACCCTGATCAACACTGAGAAATTTCTGCAGCGTGACCAAAAAGGGCGTGATCGCATCTATCGCAAGGTTAAGGAACTCGAAGACAAAACAGACGACATGCAGCACGAGATAACGACCTTCGTCGTTAGCCTGATGCAAGCAGGTGGCGCCAGCAAGCAGCAATCGGATCGCGCCTACAGTTACGTGCGTGCCGCCGACGAGCTAGAGTCGATTGCCGACTACGCCGCCGCCATCTGTTCATACATGAAACGGCTCGACAAGCATGAGCTCGATTATAGCTCTGACGGTTGGGCCGACCTGCGCAACTTTCACAGCGAGGTATTCTCATTTTTCACCCAGGTCTGCAACGCCTTCAACAATGAAGACGTGAGCAGTACACGTAAGATCTACGACGAGGCAACCCGGCTCAACGATCTAGCCGATCAAGTACGAAAAGCACACCTCGATCGTATGAAGGAGGGGTCCTGTGGCGCGCTTCCCGCCTTAACCTTCAGCGACATGGCCGTTGCCCTGAGACGGATCAAGAACCACACTGTCAACCTGCATGAGGCGCTCTTCCACGAGATTTCTACAACCGTCTGATTACAGGTTAAAGAGTTAGGGGAGGTGTGCTACAAGACTGCGCAATCTCCTTGTAAATCTTCTTTTGGAAGACTTAGAAAGGCCGCCCGGAAACGGGCGGCCTTTTCTTGTAATACAGGGTCAGTAAGAATTATGCGTTTCAGCAAGTTTGACCGCATCAAAACAATATGAGGATTTCTGAGAATTTTTAAGTGTGTCAGTCGGAGGACTTATGAGACATCTCTCTCAACACCGTACGCGAATAAAACCAACAAAAAGCCCGTCTGAAAAGACGGGCTTTTTGATTACTGCCGGCGAGCGTCTAGAGCGCCTTCTTCAACAACTCCTCGAGTTGGCTTTTAGGCACCGCACCAACAACCTGATCGAAAACTTTACCGTCTTTGAACAGAATCAGAGTCGGGATACCGCGCACGCCAAACTGCCCTGGAGTGGCAGGGTTCTCATCGACATTCAGCTTGCAGATTTTGACTTGACCGTCAAATTCATCGGCAAGCTGGTCAACAAGAGGACCAATCGCTTTACACGGGGCACACCAAGACGCCCAGAAATCGACGAGAACGGGAACCGAGGACTGGTTGACTTCACTCTCGAAAGAATCATCCGTCACCTGGACGACTTTATCACTAGCCATAAGATACTCTCCTTTAAATTGGGCTCTTTTATACATTCAGTTTTCATAATAATCCACCTACGTAAAAAATCAAGGATTTATCCGTTTGAATCCGTAAAACTACCAACTCTTGACAGTTCCCAGCCTGCCCCCTAAGATGTGCTTCAAACAACCTTATAAATCTAGTGAGTTCGTTGATTCAGGCACTCGTGAGGGAAGTATGACTCAGGACAAAATCAGTGTAGCGGTTAAGCAGCAAATCGCCCTGCTCGACCCTTTTTTGCTCACCCAGAAATCACTTCTGAACAACCTGGCAGAACACCTGGTGACAACATTCCATCAGGGGGGACGGCTCTTTTTGATTGGGAGCGGCCCCTTTGGTGCAATCGCCGGCCTCGTCGGCCAGACCTTTCTCCACCGACAAACCCTGGAGCGTCCGGCGCTGCCCGCAATTGCCCTGACAAATGACGCCGGGCTGGCCACTTTTCTGGCTAGCGACAAGCAGGACAACCAACTTTTCAGCCGCCAGATACGTGCTCTGGCCACAGACCAGGATACCGTTCTGCTCTTCGCAGGCACAGCTCTCAGCCAGGCAGATCGCGAAGCTCTCGTCACGGCCCAACAAATGGGTTGCCACACGATCCTGATTGCCAGCGAGCAGACTGATCTCACCGGCTTTCAGCCAGAGATGAACCTGTCCTTGCCGAGCGGCTCCGCGCCTCGACTGCTTGAGACTTCTCTCTTCATAGGCAACCAGCTCTGCGCTCTTGTCGAAGGGGCGCTTTTCGGAACCTGACCCCCGGAAAAAAATGATCTTGTGATCTTGATCCTGACTGCCGTCCCTCCGTCATTGTCAATCGAACGCAACCTTCTTTCTAAGGAATGAATTGTTGCTGACAAAAGCCAGAGGGGGTGAGGACGAGAAGAATTGACAGACAAGGACGAAAAAACGTATTCTTATAAGGTTTTAGAAAAGACTGCTGAAGAAGGCCCTGCGGAATTTACAGGCGTCAACCATACGACTTGAGATTAACAACCTACCGAACCGACTGCTCGGCGAGACGATCGCACCGGATGGTTTAGGGCCGGTTCTTCGAGATATTGCATCATGACTGTGAACATCCTGCTGTTTAAAATCACCCTGCTTGTCTATTTCGTTGCCACCCTCTTCTACCTGATTGGTGTAATCTCCCGCAAAGAAAGCTTCCGGCAGAACGCTGTCTGGTTGCTGATCGGCGGCTTTGTCTTACACTGCACCACCCTGGCTGTCCGCTGGTTTGCCACCGGGGCAACTCCGGTCGCCAGCCTCCACGAGTCGTTATCTTTTTTCGCCTGGGCATTGGTCGGCACCTACCTGCTCTTTTATCTGCGCTATCGAACCGTCATGCTCGGGGCCTTTATCACGCCCTTGGCACTGGTCCTGATGATCATCGGCACCACAACATCCTCTCAGGCTCCTGCTCTCAACCCGATGCTCGACAGCTGGTGGTTTCCGGTGCACGTCACGTTGGCCTTTCTCGGTCATGCCGTCTTTGCCATTGCCGCAGCGGCCGGGGTCATGTACCTGCTGCAGGAGCGGATGCTTAAGAGCAAAAAGTTCTCAGGTCTCTTTTACCGCCTGCCGTCTCTCGACACTCTCGACAGCATGAACTATAAGTGCCTGACCTTCGGGTTTCCTTTAATGACAATGGGTATTATTTCCGGTGCCATCTGGGCCAACTCGGCCTGGGGAGGCTACTGGCGCTGGGACCCCAAGGAGACCTGGGCCCTGATCAGCTGGTTTCTTTATGCGGCCCTGCTTCATGGGCGGCTCACAATTGGCTGGCGCGGTCGCCGTGCGGCGATCTTTGCCATCATCGGATTCGGCTTCCTGCTCTTCACCTTCTTTGGCGTTAACCTGTTCCTCTCCGGGGAACACAGCTTCCGTAACTTTACGGGGCAGTAACGGAGAGACGGAGAGGAGCACGCCATGCATATTGTTATAGTCGGGCTGAGCCACAAAACAGCACCGGTAGAGGTTCGCGAAAAACTCGCTTTTGCCCCAACCGCCATGGAACGCCCGTTACAGCAGATGCTTGAACTGGCCGCCGTAGCGGAGGGGCTTATCGTTTCGACCTGCAACCGGGTCGAGCTCTGTGCCGCCACCAAGGAGCCTGATGCAGCCATAGCTGCGTTACGCCGCTTTCTGGCCGAGTACCATGAAATCTCACCTGAAGAGATCAATGACAACCTTTACGACTACCAGGGTGAAGAAGCAATCCGTCACCTCTTTCGCGTGGCCTCAAGTCTCGACTCCATGGTTCTTGGTGAACCGCAAATCCTCGGCCAGATCAAAACAGCTTACGGCTATGCCGCCGAGTTCAAGACTGCAGGCCTGATTCTCAATCGGTTCCTGCACAAGGCCTTCTCGGTTGCCAAGCGGGTCCGTACGGAAACTGCGATTGCCAGCAACGCTGTCTCGGTCTCTTTTGCCGCAGTGGAACTGGCCCGCAAGATCTTCGACCGGATTGATGACAAAGGCGTCATGATCATCGGCGCCGGAGAGATGTGCGAACTGGCGGCCCGTCATTTTGTCACCAACGGCGTTTCCAAGGTCCTGGTAACCAATCGGACCTTCGAGAGGGCCGAAAAGCTGGCCGCCGAATTCGACGGCAAGGCGGTTTCCTTTGATAATTTTGTCGATCATCTTGTCGAAGCCGATATCGTCATGACCTCCACTGGTGCTCCGAATTTCATTCTCGGTAAGCGTCAGATGGAGGAAGTGCTCAAGCGCCGCAAGAATCGACCGATGTTTTTGATCGACATCGCCGTACCGCGAGACATCGACCCGAAAGTCAACGATCTGGACAACGCCTACCTTTACGACGTTGATGATCTTCAGGGGGTCGTTCAGGCCAACCTCAAGGAACGCAAGAAAGAGGCTGGAAAAGCCGAGGCCATCGTCGAACAGGAGATCGGCCAGTTCTACCAGTGGTTGGGCAACCTTGAAGTCAAACCGACAGTTATCGCCCTGCGCCGCAAGCTCGAAGAGATTCGCACGCAGGAGCTGGAAAAGACCTTCGGCAACCTCAAGGACCTCTCGAGCAAGCAGCGCAAAAGCATCGAAGCAATGGCAGGGGCGATCATTAACAAGATCCTGCACCAGCCAACTGCGATCTTGAAAAACACTCAAAATGAATCCAGCGGCGAAGACTATGTCGACGCCGTACGTGTCCTTTTCGATCTACCCGCCCCGGCGGGCGATGACAAAGAGATTAAACCCCTGGACGATCCTGATCAGGAATAAAGGAGCAGCCTAGATGGCCAAAAAACAAATTCGTATCGGAACCCGCGCCAGCGCCCTGGCGCTATGGCAGGCAGAATGGGTCAAAGCCGAACTGGAAAAGCGTTATTCCGGGATGGAAGTCACCCTGACCAAGATCAAGACCCAGGGCGACAAGATTCTCGATGTCCCCCTCGCAATGGTCGGTGGCAAGGGCCTTTTTGTCAAAGAGATCGAGGAAGCGATGCTGCGTGGCGAAATTGATATCGCTGTTCACTCCATGAAAGACGTGCCGACGATCTTTCCTGAGGGGTTGGCCTTACGTTGCATCACCGAGCGGGAAGACTGCCGTGACATTGTTATCCTGCGTCCCGGTGTGAAGACCTGGAAAGATCTTCCCCAGGGTGCGCGGATCGGGACCAGCGCCCTGCGTCGCAAGTCGCAGCTGCTACATATTCGTCCCGACCTGAAGATGGTCGACATCCGCGGTAACGTCCAGACCCGTATCCAGAAGCTCACCGATGAAAATCTCGATGCTATCATTCTGGCTGCCGCAGGCATGCATCGACTCGGCTACACCAGCCAGATTGGTGAATACCTTCCAGTCGATGTTTCGATCCCGGCTATCGGCCAAGGCGCTCTGGGCCTTGAAAGCCGTATTGTTGATGACGAGACCAATGCGTTGATTGACTTCTTCAACCACCCCGAGAGCGACTGGGCCGTACGCGCTGAGCGTGCTTTCCTCAAACGCCTCGAGGGTGGCTGCCAGGTCCCAATCGCCTGTCATGGCACCGTTGAAAATGAGACCCTCACCCTGACCGGTTTCGTTTCCGACTGCGAAGGAGTACAGTGCCTTAAGAAAACCATTTCCGGCTCCGTTCACGATGCCGAGAAAATAGGCGCCTCGCTTGGAGACGATCTGCTCATTCTGGGCGCGGGAAAGATCCTTAATGAGGTCTACCAACACGAGACATTCAATGTCGACAAAGAGGACGTCTGAGCTGGCATCTCTTTCGAAACGACGGGTTCTGGTTACCCGTGCAGCCGAACAGGCGCCGGCCCTGACGGCAGCTCTGAATGCGATCGGTGTCGAACCCATTGCGGTGCCGACCATTGAAATCGTTTCGCCCGAATCTTTTGTTGAGCTCGACCAGGCAATAGCTGAACTCGATCGGATCGACTACCTGGTCCTGACTTCGGCCAACGCCGTCAACGCCTTCTTTGACCGCCTGATGGTGCAAGGCAAAAGCAAGCTAGCCCTATCTGGCCTACAGACGGTCGCCGTAGGCCCTAAAAGTGCCGAAGCTCTTGCTGAACGCGGCATCAATGTCGATCTGATACCAAAAGATTACCGTGCCGAAGGCGTGATCGCACTCCTGAAGGATCGCGTTTCAGGCAAGCGCCTGCTTTATCCAAAGGCAGCCCTGGCCCGTGACCTGATCCCGACCGAATTAGCCGCAGCCGGCGCTGAAGTGATTGACCCGGTTGCCTATGCCAGTGCGCCACCAGCCAACGCCGCCCAACAATTAAGACAGGCCCTTGCTGACGGTCTCGATCTGCTGACCTTTACCGCCTCGTCAACAGTGCAAAATTTTGTAGATTTGCTTGATGCTGAGGCACAGCCGCTAGCCAAACTGATTCCGGTCGCTACGATCGGCCCTTTGACCAGCGCAACCGCCAGGAAATTCGGTTTTAATGTCGTCGTTGAGCCCGAGAACTCGACACTTGGGGCACTCGTTAAAGAAATTAAGAATTATTTCAAGATATTGTAATTTTAAAGATTCCCCACGCGCCTCGCGCCTTAGAAGAACCGGAGGTTTGCCATGTTTTTCCCCGAATACCGTGCCCGCCGCCTGCGCCGCAGCGATACCATGCGCCGCATGGTTCGTGAAACTTTCCTTCGTGCCGACGATTTGATCTACCCGATGTTCTCGGCTTTTGGCAAAGATATAAAAAAAGAAATCGTCTCTATGCCCGGCATCTACCAGCAGTCGATCGAACATATTGTTGCCGAGGCCAAAGAAGTCTACGAACTGGGCATTCCGGCAGTCATCCTCTTCGGTATTCCGGAGGAGAAAGATGCCCTCGGTCAGGACGCCTACTCAGACACCGGCATCATCCAGGAAACAATCAAAGCGATTAAGGCCGAAGTACCGAAGTTGCTGGTCATTACCGATGTCTGCATGTGCGAGTACACTGATCATGGGCACTGCGGCGTGATCAAAGACGGTGATGTCGACAACGACGAAACACTCAACTTGCTTGCCGCCGAGGCCCTCTCCCACGCCCGCGCCGGTGCGGACATCGTCGCCCCTTCAGATATGATGGATGGCCGGGTCGCTGCAATCCGTGAGATCCTCGACGCCAATGACTTTTCGCACATCCCAGTAATGAGTTACGCTGTCAAGTACGCCAGCGCCTACTATGGCCCCTTTCGCGATGCTGCCGAATCGACGCCACAGTTCGGTGATCGTCGCAGCTACCAGATGGATCCGGCCAATCGCATCGAGGCCTTCCGCGAGGCGGAACTCGACATCCAGGAGTGTGCAGATTTTCTTATGGTCAAACCGGCTCTCGCTTACCTCGACATCCTGCGTGATCTCAAAGAACGTTACAACCTGCCGCTGGTCGCCTACAATGTCTCCGGAGAATACTCTATGATCAAGGCCGCCGCAGAAAAAGACTGGATCGATGGCGACCGGGTCATGATGGAAACCCTGGTCGGCATGAAACGATCCGGAGCCGACCTGATTATCACTTATCACGCCAAGGAAGCGGCGAAACTCCTAAAATAGGAAGCGAGAAGTGAGAGCTGTGAAGCGCGACAGGGAGTTTTTATCGTTCCCACCTCGCGGCTCACACTTCGCGCCTCGGCCTTTATGACTGAATACCTCTGCGACACTCTCGATAACGGCCTGCGCGTCATCAGCGTACCGATGCCGCACCACCATAGCGCCGAAGTTATGATTTATATCGGTGTCGGCAGCCGCTACGAAACTACCCGCAACGCCGGAGTGTCGCACTTTCTCGAGCACATGCTCTTCAAGGGCACAGAAGATTTCTCCTCCAGCCTGGCACTGGAACGAGCCTTCGAAGCCATCGGAGGCTCGGCCAATGCCGCCACCGACAGCGAAACGACCTGCTTCCACTCCCGTGTTCATCCCGCTCATTTCGCTACCGGGATTGCCCTGCTGGGTTCGATGATGCAGCGCCCGCTCTTCAAAGATATCGAGATGGAGCGCCGAGTGATCCTGGAAGAAGCCATGGGCGATCTAAACGAAAACGGCCGCCAGATCAATTCCGACAATATCGTAGCGACCCTGCTCTTCCCCAACAATCCTTTGGGACAGCCGACCGTCGGCAACCGTCCGTCAATCGAACGCCTGAACTTGCGTCAACTGCAACAGCACCACGCCACCTACTACACACCACACAATGCAGTACTGGCCGTGGCGGGTCCGGTTGATCATCAGCAAGTAGTGGCTGCCACCCGGGAACATTTCGGCCAATGGCAAGGAGAAAAGGTACCGGCACCGA
>CAZXBD010000354.1:0-4929 GCA_964638305.1 uncultured Geobacteraceae bacterium
TTCTCTTCGATGGGCCGTGTAATTAGGCGTTCTACTTGCTCAACCGGCATGCCGGGATATTTTGCCGCCACCACCGCTTCGCGAATCGTGATTAAAGGGTCTTCCAGTTTCGGAAGGTCGATAAACGCATAGATACCTCCGACAATTACCAGCAATATGGTCATGACGACGGTTCGCGAATTATTCAATGCAAATCCGGTGATCCCTTTCATTTTCCGTTGCCTTTCATCAGTTTTACTTCCATCCCATCGGCTAAAAAACTCACGCCGGCCACGGCGATAATGTCCCCGGCCGCCAGGCCCTCGTCCACGATTGCTTTTTTATGCGCCGTGCCGCGGGAGCGGACCGGCGTTTTTTTAACCGTCGATGTCTCGGGGTTATACACAAAGGCATACCCCCGGTTCGGCTTCGGGGAAGGCAGGAGCGCCTGGAGCGGAACCACGTAACCCGGCTTCCGGTTTTCATCTTTTATAGATAGATTGGCCTCAGCGGTCATGCCGGGTTTGACTTTTTCATTCGGATCCATCAGCTCCACTTTGACCGGGAAAGCGTTGGCCTTAACGGCGGCGCCCCCGATGTAGGAAATACGGCCTTTGGCGGACTCCTCCGGCAGGGTGGGAAAGGTGATCGTCGCTGGGTCATCGATGTGTATCCGGTCGACGGTGGTCTCCGGTATGGCCAGCTGCACCTCCATTTTCCCGGTGGCATTGATTTCGAGAATTTTCTGCCCGACTTGTACCTCTTCATTCGGCTGCACTGACCGCCAGGCGATGATGCCGTCGTAAGGAGAGAGCAGTTTTGTTTTGCGCAGATGGCGCTTGGCCAGATCCAGTCTGGCAAGCTGGAATTTAACCGCGCTCATGGCGGTCTTGTAATTATATTCTGTGACTTCCACAAAACTTTTTGCCCCCGCACGCTGTTCGAAAAGACGCTTATGGCGTTCGTACTGCGCCTTTGTTTTGGTAACATTGTCCCTGGCCTTGACAAGCTCAGCCTTGATCGCATCCACCTCCAACTGGTAGGGCTCAGGATCAAGAACAGCGAGCACCTGCCCTTTTTTCACGCGATCACCGATGTCAACTTCCACAGACTCCACCTGCCCGCTGACCTGAAAACTAAGCCCAGAGGAATCGACCGCAGCGACAAGCCCGGAAAATTTACGTATCTTCTCGGCAGGCTGTTCACCGACGGTAATCGTCTTGATCGACCGGATTACTTCAGCAATTTCAGGTTTTTCTTTGCATGCTGTCAGGGCAACTGATATGCATAGCAGCCAGACCATCCGCTTGAACGTCTGTTTTGTCATACCAAACCTCCCGCAAAAAATAATCGTAAGGGTCTTGATACTGAATCATTATCATGAGAAACGTCCCCTCCTGGGGAAAAGGCTGGTGATACTCTAGGACGGTCAACAGAAACATGCGGCTGTGTCTAAGGTACCGCATCCTCCCCACAGTGGAGGGGTTGATCTCAGGATACTGAACTGTGGGCAGGGTAGCGAGAGTGACGCCCCCGGCGATGACTATCAAAATGGAGATGACGCTGGCAAAAATGGGGCGTTCAATGGAAAATTTGGAGAACATACTCCACTTCGTTTAAGGTATTAATGTCTCCATTCCCTAATTCCTCAATTCGCTAATTCTTCAATTGTCCTTTTTCTCTTTTCCTTAGAGCAGCAGCTTTTTCCTTCTCTGCTTCTACCGCGGCTTTGAGGACCGAGGCCTTGAAGGAGGCCATGTCGGTGCGCTCCAGCGAGACTTTGGCTCCAGGCCGAGCGCGCTCAAGGCCGGTGACCACCACCCATTCACCGGGCTGTAATCCCTCTTCAATGACCCGAAGGCCGTCTACCAGTCGGCCCATTCGAATCAATCGTTTTTCCACCACGTCCTCGCTGTTGACCGCCAGAAGGTAACGTCCACTCTGATCGGCGCCGATGGCTCGTTCGGTTACCAGCAAAGCGTTGGCCCGCTTGTCAATGGGCAGGCGGAGACGTGTGAACAACCCCGGTAAAAGGACCGGCGAACGGCCAGGATTAGGGAAGACACCACGGAGTTGCAGGGTACCGGTTCCAGGGTCAACACTGGATTCGGCAAAATCATACATTCCTTTATGAGGATAACCCTCCTCGTTGGCCAGGCCCAGGAAAATGGGGATTTTTGCTTCTCTACCGGATTTGGTGGCGGGATCGACGTTCTTTTCCTTGGTCTTTTCTCGGTACATGGCCAGCACCTTGAGGAGGTCACGCTCGTTGAGGTTAAAATAGGCGTACATGGGATCGAATCTGGTAACCGTTGTAAGTAAGGTGGGTTCACCCTCACCGACCAGATTACCCAGATCGACGTAATTGCGGCTGACACGACCGCTAATAAGGGCTTTGACCCTGGTGTAGCTTAGATCCAAACGGGCCCTCTTGAGCTTAGCCTCGGCGTGGACCACAGCTGCCTCGGCGACATCACGCTCCCCCCGCCACTTTACCACCTCGGCCTCGGCGCCGGCCTTCTGCTCGAACAGTTTCTTGGCACGGGCCAGCTCAATTTCTGCCCTTTGCAGTTGGGCATCGGCACTCTTTACTTCGGCGTTGGCAGCATCCAGCCCGGCCTCATACTCCCTGGGATCGATAACAAACAGCAAGTCACCTTCCTTTACCTCCGTACCTGGAGTAAAGTGCATGCTCTCAAGGAAGCCTGACACCCGAGCACGCACTTCCGCCTCTTCGAAAGCCCGGGTAGTTCCGGTAAATTCCAGATAATCGATGACCTCCTGCTCTAGGGGCTGTGCAATGGTCACTTGTGGCGGGGGCGGCTCCACGTCCTCGCCTCCCCGGCCACAACCAGCAATAATCCAAGCCAGCAAAAGCATCACTGCCGCCTGAGCCCAAGGGTTCCTATGGGATACTTTCAAGGGACCGTGCATGTAGTTTCTCTTTACTTACCAATCGGGTGTGCGGATAACGACGTCCTTCTTATCAGGGCTCAGCAATCCGCCCCAGTCGGTGCGCTCTTCCATGGCTTCTTTGACTTCCACCGGTATAAAATCCTGGTCTTCACGCAGCTCCCAGCCGCCACCCAGGGCCCGGTATACCGCAATCAAACCCTGAGGCACATCTCCTTGGCCGCCTGCTAACCGATCCTGCTGTTCCAAGAGGGCTTGCTGGGCGGTAAGCACCGTGGTGTAGTCGGTCGCGCCTTCACGATACTGAATCAGGGCCAGGTCAGCTGAGCGCTTCGCCGCCTCAACGCCCTTTGAAAGATAACTCACTCTCTCCTGCGACTTGAGAAAATCCACCAGGCCGTCCTCCACCTCCTGTTGCGCTCGGAGCACTGTTTCCTGGTAATTCAACAGAAGCTCCTGAAAACGAGCATCCTGAACCCGGACATTGTTGGTGAGCCTGCCGTAGTTCAATATATTCCACTGGAACGAAGGGCCGAACGTTGCTGTCCTGCTTTTCCACATGAAAATGTCACTCAGATCAAAGGTGCCCGCGTCACTGGAGAGAAAGCCGAAGGAGCCGGTCAACGAGAACGATGGATAGAGCTCTGCCTTGGCAACGCCGATGAGAGCACTCTGCGCCGCAGCCTGGAGCTCGGCGCTGCGAATATCCGGCCGCCGCCGCAGCAACTCCGCAGGGATGCCCACAGCAACCTCGAGCGGGGCTCGCGGGATTTCACTGGAGCCGCTCAAAAGATCATGCAACTGCCCAGGCGGCATACCCATCAAAATACTGAGCGCGTTTTGAGTCTTGAGTACTCCGGTTTCCAGCAAGGGAATCGTCGCCTCGGTGCCGTTCAGCTGGGTGAGCGCCTGTTGTACGTCCCGCTCACTGGTGGCACCGCCTTCAAAACGTGCCCGGGCAATCCTCAAGCTTTCTTGCTGGATCACCAGGTTCTCCCGGGAAATCTTCAACCGTTCCTCAAAGGTGCGAAGGAGTATGTAGGTGCGGGCCACATCCGCTGTCAAACTGACCAGCACATCGTCGTATTCGGCAATGGAGTTTAGAAAGCTGGCATCCGCTGACTGGATGGCACGCCGAAACTTTCCCCAGAAATCAAGCTCCCAGCTGGCACCGACTCCAATATCAGCCTGCCGAAAGCTGAAATCCGCATCCCCATCCTGAGGGGCCGTGGGCGCTCGCTTGCTGAGCCGGTTGTAGCTCGCCGAGCCAAAACCCTCCTGCACCTGGGGATAGAATTCACCAATGACGATACCGAGCTGGGCCCGGGCCTCGAACACCCGCACCCCCGCTATACGAAGCGGCAGGTTCTGCTCGTAGGCCATCTGAATCAGTTGGTCCAGCGTTGGATCATCAAAGACTTTCCACCAATTCTTGTAGTCCGGGGGCTCTGTTTTGACCCGGGCATCCTTCGCTTCAAGCCACTCCTGCGAAACATCGGCTGTGGGTTGCACAAAATCCGGCCCAACCATGGTGCAAGCGCTCAGGAAAACAAGCAACATGACCCCATGTATGCAACTCATCATTGGTCGTAAGATTCTCATTGTTCTCCCTCTGTCAATGGTCTGTTTGTTGGAGCGATTGGCGTGATCGACGACCGGGACTCATTCTGCTAAACGCATTGCCAGCAAGCTGCCGTCGACAAAGATTGATCAAGCCACAACCTGACATGACTGAATCATAACGCGCAGTATAGACAAAAAGAGCAGATTTGCAAAGGCTGTGAATTAAGATATCTTGCCAAGATGTGAACTTCTACATAAGTTTAGATATGATCAGGAAATCATAAGTTTTTGGTGGGATTGTAAACTAAAGATAAATAGCAGATACTCAAACTCATGGCTTATGAGAATAAATACAAGGTTTAGTTGTCACCAACGCTCTTTTGACTCTCTGCTTCATTACCTTCTGGTTCCCTCTTGAAATAAAGCCAGATAAGGATGCCAATAAAAGCAAACACATAGACGTTAAGAAGTGTG
>CAZXBD010000355.1:0-7394 GCA_964638305.1 uncultured Geobacteraceae bacterium
GTCACAGTGATCGTGCTGTCAGCACTTTTCATGTTGCTTGGCTTTGGCATCGCCCACTATCTAAAGCGCAAAGACAGAGACAAAACCGTTACGGAGAGAAATGTGGAGGGATTAAATTAAGACAAAAAAGGGGACACACAAATTGTGTGTCCCCTTTTTTCATTTTCACCGGCTATAAGTCTTTTTTTGCTGAGGCCAACCCTTGACGGACTACTTCGAAGAGGGCCACAGCACTCGCCGAAGCCGCGTTCAGAGAAGAGACTCCACCGACCATAGGGATTTCAAGTAACCCGTCGCAAAGTTCGCGGGTGCGATGTCGCAGCCCTTCACCTTCACTACCGATCACCAAAGCAAGGTTGCCTGAAAGATCCGTTTCGTACAGGGGCCGTGCACCCTCTCCTGCCGCAAGACCGTAAATCCAGAAGCCAGCCTTTTGCAGTTGCTGCATGGAGCGGGAAAGGTTCGTCACCTGACAGACAGCGAGATGCTCCACGGCACCAGCTGAGGCACGATCAACCACGTTTGTGATACCACAACTACGATCCCTGGTGATAATCACACCCTGGCAGCCAGCTGCGTCTGCATTGCGCAGGATCGCCCCCAGATTATGGGGATCGGTAATCCCGTCAAGCAATAGGAAAAACCCGGTTGCACCGGAAGCCTGCCAGCTAGCCAGCAGGTCCTCAAGTTCTGTATACGGAAAGGGTTCAATGGCAAGGACCACACCTTGATGATGGGGAAGTCCCGCCATGCGATCGAGATCCTGTCGCTGTCTTTGCCGAACCGGAATACCGCGTTCCCGCGCCAGGGAGACCAGCTCCTCAGCTCGCGCCCCTCCCTGCTTTTCGTCCACAAAGAGTTCGAGGGGCTGGCGACGACCGCGCAACCCCTCTCTTACCGGGTGAATCCCGTAAAGATAATCAGCTTTCACTGCTTCACGACCCTTCCAGGGCTGTTTGCATTTCCTCAAGAATCATTTTCGCAGCAGTCACAGGGTCTGCCGCGGCAGAGATCGGTCGGCCAATAACCAGGTAATCAGCACCGGCCCGTAAAGCATCACCGGGTGTTGTAACCCGCTTCTGGTCGTCCTGGGAAGCAAAGGTCGGTCGCACGCCGGGTGTTACGATCGCAAAACCCTCACCACACGCTTTCCTGATCAAACCGACCTCTTTCGGCGAAGCGACAACACCGTCCATGCCGGCATCTTTGGCCAACCTGGCCAACTTCGGCACCATGACTTCAATGGGACGGTCAATGCCGACTCCGCGCAGAGTCTCCTCATTCGACGAGGTCAGAATCGTCACCGCCAGCAGCAGCGGGCGATCAGGATTGCCGCGCGGACAGACAGCATCAACGGCCTCAACCAGTTTAGCCATCATCTCGAAACCACCGAGAGCGTGGACGTTGAAAATCTTGACACCGAGGCGCAAGGCCTCAAGACCGGCCATAGCCACGGTATTAGGAATGTCGTGATATTTGAGGTCAAGAAACACATCGGCGCCGCCATCTTGAACCAGGTTGACAACTTCCGGGCCGCACTTGGTAAAGAGCTGCTTGCCGATTTTAAAAACACCGACCTGCTCATGCAATCGTTCGACCCAGTTGCGTGCATCGTCAAGGTTGTCAACGTCAAGGGCGAAAATCAATTTTTCTCTGGCATTATCCATCATCACGGCTTCCTATCAAATCCAGTACGCGTTGAGATACTTCCTGAACCCGTTTGATCATTTCGGCAGAATCCGCCGTTCCAAGTTCACGACGGGCAGCGACACACTCCATATAAACCAGTTCACTCAATGAATCCGAGAGCAGGCGCAGCTTGTCACCTTCTTCAAGACCGGCCAGGTTGGCAAGCACCCGGCCACCGTCCACGGAACCATCTTCCTTGAGAGAGGTTTGCCTGAAAACATAAGAAAAGGGTTGCGGCAGATCGCGCAGGAAGCAGGAGATCTCCTCGCGAAACTGGGGGTTCTTGGCCGAGACAACCTTGTGCATGGCAACCAGAACACCATTAAAGATATTCATAACCTCGCCGAGGACACCCTCCACAGCAACGGTTGGTGCTTCTTCCATGGAGATGATGCCACGTTCGACCAGTTGGCTCAAGAGACGTATGGCATCAAACTCGCCTGAACCGGAGCGGCGCAACAGCTCCCTGACATCACCGACGCCCGCCTGGATCAGAGCGACCATCTTCTGGGAAACACTATCAAGATCATTGGGCACTTTGCCGGTCGCGACAGGAATGGCATCGAGTGACTTGACTTTCTGCATATAGACAGCCCGCTCATCAACCCTGCGCAATCCTTCCATGATCAGGTTCTGGGTATTCATCGAAAGACTGACGACCCGATCCTCGTTGAGGGGAGAGTCAATGAAGGTATATGACCCTTCATGGAATGCAAACAGATTGTAGACGATGGTCTCGACCTGGTTCCGGTTTGCCGCCCAGAGATCCTTCGAAGTAACAATCCCCTGATCAACCAGGATTTTGCTTAGGGAAAGTTCGCCATCAGCAAACTGACGCGCACCCTGAAGGATTTCCCGATCGAATTTGCCCAAGCTGTAAAGAATCTCGCCGATCTCTTCTTCAGGAAAGGTGCTCGAAGCGTAAACGATCTCACCGTTTTGGAAGCAGAGCGTCTTGTTGCCACCGGAAAGTGTAAAATGCAACAGGCCGGACTTACGGAACATGTTAAAGAAGGAGAGCAGGTCGACAACCCCGCCAGTGCCGAGCAGGCCCGTCATCATAACCTTGTCGTTAGCAGTCGCAGGCTCCAGGAGAAGATGGTTGGCGGAGCATGATGACAACCGTAACGGCTGCGTTTCAAACATTTTCGCAACACCGGGCGGCAGGGTCAGTCTTCCACCTTTTTCTATCCGGATTTCAGCCATAGGGATCTATTCCTCCTGCCCGGACGCAAGAGCAGTGCGTATCTTTTCGGCAACCTTAGACGCGGCACCTTCGACCGGCAGCATGATCCGTTCACCGCTGCGTCGCTCCTGAAATTCAAAGGATTGCTCCTTCAGACCTCGGGCACCGACGTTGACACGCAGCGGGATACCGAGCAGGTCAGCATCCTTGAATTTGCTGCCGGGACGCTCATCGCGATCATCGAGCAGCACCTCAACACCTTCGTCAAGCAGATCTTGATAGAGCTTCTCGCCAGCAGAAAAAACCGCCTTATCACTTGGATTGAGCATGGTCACGATCACCTGAAACGGCGCCAAAGGCATCGGCCAGACAATGCCATTTTCATCGTGATTTTGTTCAATCGACGCTGCTGCGGTACGGCCGATGCCAATGCCGTAGCACCCCATGATCAGGGTTCGATCTTTGCCCTGATCATCAAGCACCGTAGCATTCATCGAATCGGAGTACTTGGTTCCCAGCTTGAAAACATGGCCAACTTCAATACCTCGCCAGGATTCCAGCTTGCCCTCACAACGCGGGCAGGCATCCCCCGTCTCTGCCTGGCGCAGATCAGCAAAGGCTTCAACCTGGTAATCACGGCCACGATTAGCACCGGTAAGGTGGTAATTTGCTTCATTGGCACCAAGCCCGGAATCACTCATAACGGCGACAGACTGATCTGCAAGCACGCGGCAGGACAAACCGACAGGGCCGGTAAATCCGGTTGGCGCTCCAGTCAGTTGTTTGACGATAGCCTCGTCGGCAAGCTGGACATGATTGCATCCGAGGTAGTTACACAGTTTGATCTCGTTGAGAGTATGATCACCACGCATCAACACGGCCACAACCTCGTCGTTCTCATTCTGGAAAACGAGGGTTTTGATCATATTGTTCGGTTCTTCCTTGAGAAAGGCCGCAACATCCTCAATGCTTTTCAGGTTGGGTGTCTCAACCCGCTGCAACGGCAAAGTCGGTGCTGGAGCCTCGCCTGTCGGTGCACGCAACTCGGCTTTTTCAACGTTCGCTGCATATTCACAGGAGTCGCACGAAACAATCGCATCTTCACCCGTATCAGCAAGAACCATGAATTCATGCGAGAAGCTGCCGCCTATCGCCCCGGAATCCGCTTCTACGGCACGGTATTTCAGGCCGCAGCGTTTAAAGATGCGACGGTAAGCCTGGTACATCTTATCGTATGAGATATCTGCACCGGCATCATCAATGTCGAAGGAGTAGGCATCCTTCATGATGAATTCACGGCCACGCATCAGGCCGAAACGAGGTCGAATCTCATCACGGAATTTGGTTTGGATCTGATACATGTTCAATGGCAACTGGCGATAGGAATTGACCGTACCGCGAACGATCTCAGTGACCACTTCCTCATGAGTGGGCCCGATACAGAACTCGGTGTCCTTGCGGTCTTTAAGTCGCAAAAGCTCTTTGCCGTACTGTTGCCAGCGTCCCGACTGCTCCCAGAGTTCTGCAGGGTTTACCGCGGGCATCAGTATCTCAATCGCACCGGCCCGGTTCATCTCTTCACGCACGATATTTTCGACCTTGCGAATCACCCGCAGACCAATCGGCAGGTAATCGTAGATCCCTGCAGCAACCTTGCGGATCATACCCGCACGGGCCATCAACTGGTGGCTGACGACTTCAGCATCGCCAGGCGTCTCTTTCAACGTCGGTAAAAAGTATTGGGTATAACGCATTTGATAACCTCTTGAATAAAATAATGGCCCTTTCCAGAAAGCTGAAAAGAGCTTATGAAATTAGCTTATTTCCAAGGTGATTGCAAGGAGTGATGATGGCTTAAGAACCTTGTTCTTCAGCCAGTCGCAGCGCTTCCTCAACCAGAGCATCGGCGAGTTCGCTCTGCGGCACCTTGCGCACCACCTCGCCTTTGCGAAAGAGCAGTCCCTGGCCTTTGCCACCGGCGATACCGAGATCCGCCTCACGCGCTTCGCCCGGGCCATTGACCACACAACCCATCACGGCGATGGTGATACGACATGGCAGAGCATGCAAGCGTTGCTCAACTTCCTCAGCGACTTCAATCAGATCAATCTGGCAACGGCCACAGGTCGGACAACTGATAAACACCGGGCCACGTTCCCGCAGCTCAAGGCTCTTGAGAATCTCCCACCCGACCCGTACCTCTTCGACCGGGTCACCGGTGAGCGAGACACGCAAGGTGTCACCTATCCCATCATAAAGCAGAGCACCGATACCGACCGCACTCTTGATCGTGCCACTCCAGGTCGTGCCTGCTTCGGTCACTCCGATATGTAAGGGATAGTCAACCTGATCGGACAGCAGACGGTATGCGGCAACCGTACGCCGCACGTCGGAGGATTTGAGGCTGACCTTGATCTCGCGATAGTTCAGTTCTTCCAGGATGCGGATGTGCCCCAGAGCACTGTCAACCATCGCTTCCGCGGTCGGGTGTCCGTATTTTTCCAACAGCTCTTTTTCGAGGGAACCTGCATTGACGCCGATACGAATCGGCACCGCTCGCTCGGCACAAGCCTTGACCACCTCCTCGACCTTCCAGCGCTCGCCGATATTCCCTGGGTTGAGGCGCAAACCAGCCACCCCGGAATCAAGCGACATCAACGCCAGGCGATAGTCGAAATGGATATCGGCAATCATGGGAAGACTGGATTGAGCGCAGATTGGGGCAAGGGCTTCTGCGGCAGCTTCGTCCGGTACGGCACAACGGACGATTTCGCATCCCGCATCAGCCAGAGCCGCTATCTGTGCAGTCGTTGCTGCAATGTCACGGGTGTCGGTGTTGCACATCGACTGCACCGACACCGGTGCATCACCCCCGACAGCAACACTGCCAACCTGAATTTTACGCGTTTGACGCCTCATAAATTTTTGTCCCAAGACACAGATATTAACGGTGTAAGTTTACGGATGGAGCTCCCTGTATGTCAAGCAGAGCCTGCTTGCCAACATAAAGAATTCCATATATAGTATGCTGGCTTTTGAAAAGGGGAAGATAATGAAAACAATTGACTGTCGTAATCAGCAGTGTCCACAGCCTGTGATTCAGACAAGACAAGCCATGCTGGCAGAACCTGAAGCAATGTTGCAGGTCCTGGTTGACGACCAGGTGTGCCAGGATAACGTTTCACGCCTGGCAAAAACGCTGGGTTATGGCACAAAAGTCATTGCAGGAGCGGAGGGCATTCTGCTCGAGTTAACTCCGGGAGAGCATACGGCGGAAAATCATCAGAAGGATCAGAAGGTCGGACCAACAATCATCTTTATCGGTTCCGACCAGATGGGCCACGGTGACGCCAAGCTCGGCCAGATCCTGATGAAAAATTTCATCTTTACCCTGACTGAATCGGACAGCACGCCGGACGCCATATACTGCGTCAACAGCGGGGTAAAACTGACGATCGGCGGCTCCGATGTCATAGAACCCCTGGAAAACCTCGCCAGTCAGGGTGTCGATATCGCCTCCTGCGGGCTCTGCCTTGAGTTCTTTGACGCCAAAGACTCGTTGATGGTCGGCAGGATCTCAAACATGCTGGAATTGATCAACGCCCTGGAAGGTGCTGGAAATATCATCCGTCTATAACACACGGGAGTAGTTCGTAGCCTGGTGGCGCGCTCGGTCTTCAAAACCGATGGGAGGCGTATCCCGTCTCTGGTGAGTTCGATCCTCATCTACTCCCGCCAATCACCGCAAAGCACCTGGATTCCAGGTGCTTTTTTTTCGACTAGAACTCCCAACGCAGTTCTCCAATAATACCGTGGGCGTGATAACCGTCACGGAACTCTCCACGATACTTCAGAGAAGGGATAAAGCCTCTCTTACCGACAAAGGTTAAACCAGCACCGATCACTGCACCATGGCTTTCAACATCATTAGCGTCGATCGAAAACGCTGTATTCGGTTGCCCAGCAAACGAGGATTTAATGACTCGGTCATCAATGTCATAATCATAACTCCAGGCGAGACTGGCTTCTGGGACAAGCAAGCCCTTATCCAGTTGGAAAACCGGGTTGACCCGCACCCCCAACTCGGAAACCAGAGAGGCTGTATCACGACTCTCGATCTTCTGGCTGAGGCCACCGGCGCCTTCCTCGGTGAACCCATCCTCATCCAGGTAAATGTATTGGAGATTGGCAAAAGGCTGGAGAACCCAGGGTGTGCGATCGATGTTAAGACCGCCTTCCACAAACGCAGAGTAGCTCTTTCCATCATGGTCGCTCCGTGCTGTTCCTTGGATTGCCCCGATCACGATGGGGCGTTTGCTGTCGTAGTCCTGGCTACCATAACTCAGAATGGCGTCTAAGTAGCCCTTATCCGTAAAGAAACTCCCATAGAGCGAGCCATAGATGGTGTCGATATCTCCATCACCCTGACCCTGATCCATATCAACATTGGTGTCAGAATAACCGAGGCTGACACCAAACAGGGAACGATCGCGGAACAGACGGTCAAAGCCGATAGCTA
>CAZXBD010000356.1:0-4843 GCA_964638305.1 uncultured Geobacteraceae bacterium
TGATCAAGGATGTCAGTCCGCACGCTCTACGACATTCCTTTGCTACGCATCTGCTTGATGGTGGCGCAGACTTACGCGCCATCCAGGAGCTGCTTGGCCACGCGTCGCTTTCCACAACACAAAAGTACACCCAGGTCAGTGTCGATCAATTAATGTCGGTTTACGACAAAGCCCATCCACGCAGCAAGAAGAAATAAATCCGGTCGCGCGAGTTACGAGGTGCGAAAAGTCTAAATCGTCTAACACTTCTTAATTCAAACTTTCTATCTTTGCGTTAAATGTTTCCCGTTTCTATATCTGCTATCCCTCCCTTTGTCCGCTTCCTGATCAATAAATGACTAAATTGGTCAGTTTTGTCTTGACAGTCTGCGCAGAGTCAGTAAACTGTGCGCATATTTGTTGTGATTAATCATTATTTACTTACAAAAGGAGCTTTACAAATGAGTGTACTTGTTGGAAAACAGGCCCCCGATTTTACTGCCGCAGCCGTACTGGCGGATGGTTCGATAAAAGCCGATTTCTCTCTTTCAGACTTTAAAGGAAAATATGTCGTACTCTTCTTTTACCCGCTTGATTTTACCTTTGTCTGCCCGACTGAGCTGATTGCGTTCAGTAAGCGGATTAAGGAGTTCGAGGACCGTGATGTGCAAGTGATCGGTTGCTCGATCGACTCTCAGTTTACCCATGTTGCCTGGCGCAATACGCCAGTGGATGAGGGAGGTATTGGTGCCGTTACTTATCCTCTGGTTGCCGACGTCAAGCATGATATCTGCCGGGCTTACGATGTTGAATTCGAAGCTGCCGGTGTCGCCTTCCGTGGCTCTTTTTTGATCGGCAAAGATGGCAAAGTTCATCATCAGGTTGTTAATGACCTGCCCCTCGGTCGCAACGTGGATGAAATGTTGCGTATGGTTGATGCCCTGCAATTTACCGAGAAGTACGGTGAAGTCTGTCCGGCTGGATGGAACAAGGGTGAAGAGGGGATGAAGCCCGATGCTTCAGGAGTTGCTTCTTACCTTAAAAACAAGGCGGATTCACTTTAAAATTATTGAAGCGCGAATCGCGAGGCGCGAAACGCGTTTAAGATGATTACAGGTAAAATCAAGGGGACAGCATGAGTGCTGTCCCCTTTTCATTTGTTCGCATCTCATACTTCGCGCTTCGCATTACCTGTTCATCCACTCGGCAGCATCGCGGACCGTTTGCTGGTCAAACTTGGCGCGGAAACGCATGTACGCTCCCTGAGCTGTGTATTCGGCTGCCGAGAAGTCTTCATCTTCAAAACCAACAATGTTGTAGCCCAGGCTGACCCAGGTGTTGGTCATCGGCGAGTAACCGATATCGGCGCCCGCGCTGTACTGGAAGGTATTGCTGTTCCACGAATGCAGGATACTGCCGTGGACGCCGATATCCCAACGCTCGTTGATGTTGTATCGCGCTTCAAATGAGGCCAGATCAGTGTAGCCGCTGTAACTGCTGCCGTTGTAGTTATCACGCACGTACTTCAGGCCATAGTAGAACGACATCTGTACCCTACGATTCAAACGGAAATTGGCGTGCATGTTGTTGACGATACGCCAGTTGTCGTATTCGTTGGCGCTGTGGTCCTCACGGTCGAAGTAGAAGTCGAGACGGTTGAGAAGAATCCAGCGACTGTTCGCCGGCCGGTAGGCCATGCCCATCCTGACGTTGCCGTCCTTGCGGCGGATTCCGTTGGAAACGTCGGTGATGAAGGCCAGGGCTTTGGCCGAGACGGCAACGCCATCTTTCGGTTCGCCGACAACGCTGGTGCTGACGCCGTACTTGTCTTCATTGTCTGCCTGGCGGGTTTCGAGACGGTTCCACCAGGTCCACTTTGCCTTGCGATAGGTTGAGCCAACCGACACTGAAGTGAAGTCGTCGTCACTGCCCTGGGCTGTCGGTACATTATCGTTAAATTGATAGTCTTTATTCGATGTGACCGTGTAGCTGCGGTCAAGAGAGGCATCAACGCTCCATGTTTCATTAATCCGCCAGCTTTGGCCCAGACCGAAAATCGCAAACACGCGCTGGCCATTTTCATTCATTTGTCGCTCGACCGTTGAGCGCACATCACCGCCCTGCCATGGGGTTGCGTTAAATCCGACGCGGGTTCCTTCAGTATCTTCTTCTTCGCCCCAGGTGAATTCCTGCTCGGCAAATGTGCTGACCCATGAATTGACCTGGTAGTCGAGGCCGAGGATTGTACGGCTCGGGTAGTCGACGTTCTTGTTTCTGCTGCTGAGCGATTGTTCGTGGTCGGCACGCAGGTTTAGCCTGGTGTTGGCACTGACCCAGTTGCCGCCGACCAGAACCTGCTCACTGCGCATGCTTCCACCATCACCCAAACGGTCCTTGGCGTGGCGGAAACCGCTATGCAGTCCGTAGCGTGCGGCCTGGTAACGGGCGTCAATCTCACCGACATCCCTGTCATTGCCATTGGCCATGACGTGCTCACGATAGGCAAGGCCCGCGACCGAAAACTTCGGCGTGAAATGATAGCTGGCCTCCGTGCCGTACTTGCGGGTGCCACTCTCGCTGAGGTTCTGCTGGCCAAGACCGAACTTTTTGCCTTGCTCGAGGTAGTAGGCGCGGGTTCTGATCCGATTGTTATCGTGAGTTATTTCAGCCAGATAGGCGTCATCGGTCTCATCTTCATCGAAGAATTCGTTTTCTGTCCTTGCTGCTTCGAGGTGCAGCCTGGTTTGCGGCGTCAGCTTGACGGTGGCGTCCACTCCGTAGAGATCGCCTTCGCCGGCTCCGCGTTCTTCGTGGACGTAGCTTGCACCAAGCTCGACTTTCTGATCGAGAACTTTTACGGCTGCCCGGCCGCCATAATTGAAATTTTCATCGTTGGAGTCAAAAGTCTCGTAGCGTACGACGATGAAGACCGGATCGAAATTCTCATCCTTGCTCGGCACCGGTCGTTTGAAGAAGATGCTGCCATTATCGTAGTCGATGTCATAGTCGGTGTGACGCTGCAGTGTTCGGGTGTCGGTAATGACTTCACTGCGGAACCGGTCGCGCGTCTCTAACGTTATTTCCTCGGAATTGATCACCAAATCTTTTTGCGTCAGGTAATAGCGTCCTGATGTTCCATCCCCACGGATTTCGTCTTTGATGAAGGCCTGCTTGGTATCGGCGGCGAACATGGTGTAACTGAAATTATACGTCTGCAGTTCCGACTTGAATCCGCTCATGTTTCGATCATATCGTGTGAGTTCGGTCTGGTTCAGGCCGGTGTGCATGTCGCCGAACAGGGCGTAGAACTGCTCTCTCTCAAGCTTGATATAGATTTCGTGAGCGCTCGATGCTTCGTAGCCCTGGTTGGTGCCGTCACCGTAGAGTGGGTAGTAGCTGTCCGGGTCGATAATCTGATAGAGACTGTCGCCATCAAGGTTCGGCTTGTCGGAATCGTAGGCCATGGTCAGCAGCCATTCGCCTTTGATCGCGCCCTTGGCGAAGAACTTGAGCTGGCTGTCGTCATAGAAGTGCTCGTCAATACCCGCCTCTTCAAGGCTGACCTGGTTGCCGGAGAAGGTGTTGTAGCCGACAGTGCCTTCGGCGAAGCCGACCAGGACCCAGTCGCGCATATGCGGTTTGATGTAGAGTGAAATCTCTTCGGAGACGTCCTTATAGGTCAGCGTCGCAGTATAGGACCCGCTTTGCATGACCGGTTCGAAATTGAGGGTGCCATCTGCCCCGACCTGCACGTACTGACTCTGGGTCTCCCGGTCATATGTGTCAAGCTCATCAGCTGGCTTACCGTAGGGCAGCAGGTTCGTATTCTCCAGTCGGATGTCGACCTGGGTGCGGACTGTATTGCCGTTGGAGTCGAACAATTCTATCCGGCAAGCAACGGGGGTTCGCCCGTCAGCGATGTTGTCGCCAGGGTCAATTACTCGCATGGCGACGATATCACTGTTCCGGGTCACTTTTATGGTGTCTTCAAAGCGCACATTGCCGAAAGGACCAAGCCCTTCCAACTTGAGAAGATGTTGGCCAGGGCTGCCCAAATCAACAGAGACATAGGAGTAGAGGGTCAATCCGGTATCTGAATCAGCATAGGTCATACCCAGACGATCTTCGGGCACGAGTGCCCCGTCCAGGGAAAGTTTCGGCAATAATCGGGAGTCTATCTGGAAACGTATGGCGGTCGTCTGGTCCACCAGTGTTGCCCCTTCGGATGGCCAGAGGATACCCGGTGCGGTCACATTGTCATTTGCAGTTGAAGCCTGTTCCCCCTGCTTGGTTGTCGCGCCAGAGGCACCAATGGTGAGTGCCTTTTGCGTGCCACTCTTGGTTTTGATGGGCTCGATGAGGTTCGACTGTTGTGGCAATTCGGTCTGGACTGTTAAATCGACCCGACGGTTGCGGGCACGGCCAGCCGGGTTTGAGTTGTCGGCAACCGGCATCGTTTCGGCCATACCAGTCGTCGTGATCAGTTCAGGTGTGATCTCAAGGCGTTCCGAGAGATATTCTGCGACGCTCCCGGCGCGTGCTTTGGACAGAGCAAAGTTGTCGGCGAACTTCTGGCGGCTACGTCGGGAAATTGGCGTATTGTCGGTATGCCCGACCACGGTGACCTGTGCGATTATCTGGCCTTGAAGCTGCTCGACGAGTTTGTCCAGCATGCGGAGGTCCTCTGCCTGGAGTTCGGCAACAAAAGTCGGGAAGTGCGGGTAGAGGTTTAACTCTTCACGGCTTGTTGCTACCGTCTGGTTGACGCGGAAAAGGGTCTCCGCCACCGGCGTGCGTTGGTCCTTGTTGCCCGGCGTGTCAAAGACCAGAACAGCTTTGGTCACCATGTCGCCGACAGGTTGGA
>CAZXBD010000357.1:0-38942 GCA_964638305.1 uncultured Geobacteraceae bacterium
TTT
Organism: uncultured Geobacteraceae bacterium; assembly: GCA_964638305.1. Lineage (GTDB taxonomy): Bacteria > Desulfobacterota > Desulfuromonadia > Desulfuromonadales > BM103 > M0040. Next base: position 4 of record CAZXBD010000357.1, read on the forward strand.
TGTTTTTGATTTCGAAATAACGATCAAGATCCTGCTGCCCATGGTATTGATCAATACGCAGCATGTCGATAAAGCTGATGCCCAGATGCTTGAACATCTCACAAATGATTCCGGAAATCTCTTCGAGCGACTTCTCCGGGAACGCTTTCTGCAGATTATCACGGGCGATGTTGACCCGCCTTTGCTGGACTTTCTGGGCCACTTTCCCCAGCCGCTTACCCAGGCCGAGTGCCATTGCCCTGGGCAGCATTTTGACCAGCGTGGCAATACAGATAAAGGGAATATATTCCAGCCATTTGCGCATAAATAGTTGTCCTGTGTAGCAGTCTGAATTGTTGAGAAGATAGCATGGGCACTCTTGTTGAGCAAAAGAAAAGCGGGCATATCTGCCCGCTTTTCAACGATCTATTTAGAGTCTTGATTACTTGCTGGCCTTGAGCGCCTGATCAAGATCATCAATGATATCCTGGGCATCTTCAATACCCACCGAAACCCGAATGTAATCAGGGCTGACACCGGAAGCGGCCTGCTCTTCGTCGGAGAGCTGCTGGTGCGTCGTACTCGCCGGGTGAATCACCAGGGTCTTGGCATCGCCTATATTGGCCAGGTGGCTGCAGAGTTTGACCGAGTCAATGAACCTGGCTCCGGCCTCTCTGCCGCCCTTGATGCCGAAACCGAGGATTGCACCCTGGCCAGCAGGCAGATAACGTTTAGCTCTTTCGTGATCGGGGTGGCTCTCCAGACCGGGATAATTGACCCATTCAACCGCAGGGTGGCCTTCGAGGAACTGGGCAACCTTGACGGCGTTTTCACAGTGTCTCGGCATGCGCACGTGCAGAGTCTCCAACCCCTGCAGGATCTGGAAAGCGTTGAACGGCGAGATGCAGGGTCCCATGTCACGCAGCAGGGTGAGGCGCATCTTGAGTATATAGGCCAGAGGACCGAGCGCTTCATAATAGACCAGGCCATGGTAGCTCGGGTCGGGGGTTGTGTATTCCTCGAAACGGCCACTCGACCAGTCGAACTTGCCGCTGTCGACGACAGCACCGCCGATGCTGGTGCCATGGCCGCCGATGAACTTGGTCAGTGAGTAGCATGCGATATCGGCCCCATGCTCAAACGGCTTGAAGAGGAAGGGCGTCGTTACAGTATTGTCAACGATGAAGGGCAGGCCGTTGTCATGCGCGATACGGGCAATCATTTCAAAATCGTCGACATTGTTCTTGGGGTTGCCGATTGATTCGGTGAAAACCGCCTTGGTCTTTTCATCGATCGCCTGGGCGATGTTCGCGGGATTGCTGGTGTCAACAAATTTTACGTTAATCCCCATGCGCTTGAGGGTGTAGTTGAACATGTTGTAGGTGCCGCCGTAGAGGTACGGGGTCGAGATGATATTGTCACCGGCCCTGGCCAGGTTGAGTACCGCCAAATTGATCGCGGCGGTACCGGATGCCATCGCCAGAGCTCCGACACCACCATCCAGTTCGGCCAGGCGCTTTTCGAGGACGTCGGTGGTGGGGTTCATGATGCGGGTATAGATATTGCCCATCTCGGCGAGAGAGAAGAGGTTTGCAGCGTGCTCACTCGAGTTAAACACGTATGAACTTGTCTGGTAGATCGGAACCGCCCTCGCATTGGTGGTCGGATCCGGCTCGTGTCCTGCGTGAAGGGCCTTGGTGCCAAGGCCGTAATTCGTCTCTTCTGACATTTTCTTTACTCCTTTTGTTCAATGATTTCAGAGTTTAATCATGACAAATCTATCTGTTAAGTCAAGAAGAAAGTGACTCTATTTTACGGCAAATTACTGTTGAATTCAGGGGGTTTTTTCATGTGCCTGTATCTCATCTTATCATCAATATGACAGATGCCAATGAGATGCGGAAGAATCAATCCCAGGTTATTCTACTGGAAACAAAAGAGACAGCTTGCAGTTCCATAGCGTCATGCCCTAATCTGCACATTATGGATAGTGTTCTCTTTCAGGCGATGGCGATTGAACTCAATCGCAAGCTCTCCAACAGCAGACTCGACAAGGTCGTCCAGACTGGCGCTGGTACTCTGGTCCTTAAATTCTGGACCGGTCAGGAGAAGGTCCAGTTACTCTTCAAGGCTGAAGGTAAAAGCAGCTTTTATTTAAGCAGCGAAAGACATTCAGCACCGGCGAAGCCCCCACGCATATGTCAGCTGTTAAGGGCCAGGCTTCGTCGACTGCTTGAAGTCCGCGCAGAGCCGTTTGATCGTATTGCACACTTTAGTTTCCTGGGATCTGAAAAAGTTCGCTATGACCTGATCTTAGAAGCCTTTGGCCCTCAGGGCAACCTTATCCTGGTCGATGATAACGGTCGTATTGTTGATCTTCTTTACCGTCAGGATGGCAAACGTAGGCTGTTGCCCGGCGAGATCTATGAGCTCCCGCCACAAAAGAAGCGGATCTCTCTCTTTGATGACATCCCGGGAGCTGTAAGCGCATTGCAGCAAGCTGAGCAAAATGGCGATCTGAGTCGTGCGGATGTCGCACCGCTTTCGCCAGCACTGGCCCGTGCGATCTCCCAGGCAAGGCAGTCCGGACAGTCTTTTGATGCAATCCTTTCGCGGCTCAAAGACGTCTTTCATGCAGGCTCATTCTTTCCACATCGGATTTCCTGGGATGGCCAAACCGGATTGCTGCCTCTGTCGTTCGGTGAACAAGGTTCTACAGAAGATCAGTTCTCTGATCTTTCGATGTTGATGGAAACAAGTCTTGCGGAAGATGCTGGTGAATCAGTTAAAGACCTGACGGCACGATTGACCGCTGTTGTCAGCAAACAGCGTAAGCGCCTCGCAAAGAGGCTGGAGCATATTTCCGCAGAAAGTGAGCGCCAGGCCGACCCGGAACGCTTTCGTCTTATGGGTGACCTGCTGCTGGCGAATTTACACCTGTTCAAGAGGGGCGCAGAGACTGTCGAAGTGGAAGACTACTATCAATCTCCATCCGTCAGTGTAACGATGGAACTTGATAGCAAAGCAACGCCTCAAGAGAATGCCGAGCGCTACTTCAAGCTCTATCGCAAGGCCAAGCGTTCTGGTGATCATCATGCCCGCCGGTTGCAGGACACGAAAGAAGAGCAGGAATGGCTGGACCAGGTTGAACTCTCTCTTCAAGAAGCTGTCAGTGGGGACGATCTCTACCAGGTGCAGTTGGAGCTTGAAACGGCGGGCATGTTGAAACAGACCAAAGGTCAACTCGGACGCCGCCAACAGGTCAAACCGGAAGACCAACTCTACAAGACTGTCACGCCTGGCGGTTGGCAACTCTACTGGGGCAAGAACAGCCGCACAAATGATTATGTCAGTCGCAACATGACCGCTCCTCAGGACCTGTGGTTTCACGCCAAGGGGATGCCAGGCTCGCATCTGGTTCTGAAATGCGGTGACAGCGCCGATAAAGTGAGCGAAGAGGACCTGCATCATGCTGCTTCATTTGCCGCCGGATACTCCAAAGGTAAGGATGACGGCAAGGTTGAAGTAATCGTCGCGCAGGGCAGGGATGTCAAGAAACCGAAAGGCGCTCGCCCCGGGCTCGTCACTATTGATTCCTACCACACGGTGATGGTCGCTCCGAGGCGGCTGGTAGATTGATTTTTAGCTTTCATCCAGCCCCTAGCCCCCAGCCCCCAGCCTCAGTTTTTTTTGTTGCATTGGGTAACCCCTTTTGCTATAAATTGCCCTCGCTTCATGCCGAAGTGGTGGAATTGGTAGACACGCTAGGTTCAGGGTCTAGTGCTCGTATGGGCGTGGGAGTTCGAGTCTCCCCTTCGGCACCATCAAATACAAAGGGTTCTCCTGTTTAGGTGAGCCCTTTTTGTTTGTCCTTTTTGCCTTTATCTTCCCGTGCCTTCCTCAGGTGTTGCCCGTCCCAGGAAGACTAAGTCAAGGCCGCCAATAGAATTACGTCTTCGTTCATCGCCTATAAAACTTGTCTGAAGAAAACATCTGCCGTGCTACGAAGTGGGCAGTCTTTGAACCTAACGGCTTCTCAAAACGGCGAAACCTGATAAAGTTTGACAGACCATCCATCAGCATTTTCCCTGAAGAGAAGAGACTAATGTATAGAATTATTACGCATCCTGGCAGCGCGCATAAAGATGACTTCCTGTCCGCGAGTGTTTTACTGGCCACTCTTGGGAAGGCCGAAATCTTCCGGCGCGAGCCGACAGAGGCAGATCTGGCCGACTTCAACACTTACGTGGTGGATGTCGGTCTGGAGCACGACCCCGACCGGCACAACTTTGACCATCACCAGGATCGCACAATGCCATGTGCCTTCCACCTGATCATGCAGCATCTTGGTTATCATGAGTCTGCCATGCAGATGTTTGCATGGTACCCGCACATGAGCATGATGGATGTTCGCGGTCCATACCGTACGGCCGATCATCTCGGCGTCGACTCGCAGGTGCTGTTTGCCGCCTCATCGCCGATCGAAGGCTATATCCTCGCAGCCTTTGCCGGGGTTGAGTCTTTAACCCACCGGGATTCTCTCTTCAAACTCATGACCGATCTCGGCAAGGATATGCTTGCCTTGATCGACCGCAAGATGAAACGACTCGAACGACTCAAGGCCGAGGCCAGCGTGGTCCAGGTCAAACATCTCAAAGCGGTCACCAGCGACATCAAAAATTCTCCCAAACTGGCGATGGAGTTGTATTTACGTTTTCTCGATGACGATTGTATTGTTATGAGTATTATCCCATCCAATCGCGGTGAGGGATGGGAGCTCCTTCGGCTCGGCGATAACACCATCGTGAACTTTCTTGCGATTGCGGAGAACCCGCTGGTCAGGTTTGTTCACGGCAGCGGATTCCTGGCCAAAACGCACACTCTCCTGCCGATGCCAGAGGTCATCGCTCTGGCGTGCCAGGCGATCTCAGATTCGGAATGAGTAGGCAGGGTCAATTTCTGCAGTGTTGTCCCACAATTCTTTCTAGTTGTTGCTTTAGACATGCACCTCGATACGCGGGTACTCATCACGATCCTCGCGCAGACAACGTTCAACTTCCTTAATAAATGAATCAATTTCGATTCCGAGATAGATCTCTTCTGCTAAAGATAACTTTTCGACGCCTGATTTGGTTAGCGACTGCGCCCCGCGCTGCTCTTTGGTGAATCTCTTTAGCTGGGCACCTGCCAACTGAATCAACCCCTGCACGAATATTCCGCACCGGGTCGATTTTTGCCCGGCCGCCAACCATACCGTTTCGAACGCTTCATGCGCTTCCCACCAGTAACCGTGATTGAACAGGTCGATGCCATAAAGGTATGGTACGCAGGTGTGCCAGTCGTCGGGTGAAAAGCTTGGCAAATAGCATTCCTCCTCGTTGTAGGAGTGCCCGTCCGGATCAGTGCGAGGATGGGGGAGGGGATTGCCGGTCTGAAAAGGGAGATAACGATAAGGTGGAAAAGGTCGTTGGGTATATCGTGGCAAAGCTGGTTTGTTGAAGACGATATCCATCCAGATTCTCCCTCTTTACTGAAAAATGCAAAAAGAGTAGGCCTTTGCTTGTCAGCATCGCTCCTATTTTATCAGGTATCGGGGATACTTCAGGAGCTATACCTTTTTTGCCGAGCTACCCGAACAACAGAAACAAGGCCATCGCACTGTTAAAAGCCGACCAGAAGAGCAGCAAACTACGCAAATCCTTATCGATCGATGAAAGTTGAACAATCGTTACGCTGCCATGTGATATAAAGCTGACGATAAGCCATCCAGTCGCAACACCCATTCCTGCGTAAGCTGTCGCAAAGATAATTGGCGAAGCAAAGATGTTAAGTAAGACCAGGGCAGCGGTTCGACTTTGTATGGCCAGGCCGATATAGACAAACGCTGAGGTCGCTGCCAAAGATGACAGAAACCACACCCCGTCACCGAACCAGGTGTTTAGCAGATACAATCCGCCAGCAAGCAGCGCTGCTACGAGAAATTGACCACATCGGATAATTGTCCGTTGGCAGAACAAATCCCTTGTCAGAATATGATCAACTATCACTCCTGCATTGCTTTCATGTGAATATGAGTAAATCTGATACCATTTCTTGTCTTCGATGATTTCTTTTCTCATGGTTTTGTCCTCCTTTTGAGGATGTATAGACCGAACGTTCGTGCTAATAGTTGGTGAGCTGTTACCTATGATTGATCTCCTCGTTGTTAATCATGACACTGGAGGCATTTGACCCGTGTCTTAAGCTACAAGTGTCCGGTGTTTGTCGAGCAACTGGTCGAGAGCTAGTGTTTGACGCGTCGCGAGATCTTCTGAGTGCAGCAGGTGGTGATAGAGGTGGAAGCCAAGGAGCAGGGAATAGAGTTCAAATACGAACTGCTGGCAATCGATGTCTTCACGGAACTCTTTAGTCTTGATCGCTGACCGTGAGACTTTTCTCAAGGTCCTGATCCAGGCCTCCTGCTGCTTTAGCAGGAAAGACCGGACACTGCCTTCCCGGTCGTTGAATTGAATGCTGGCCGCAATGAAAATGCACCCACCGGATAGTTTGGCGGTCCAGTCGGTCCAGTTTTTAACAATAGCTCTGATTCTCGGGATACCTGGCTCTACTCGCTGTGCAGGTGCTATAACGTTCGTGGAAAAAACAGTGGCAGCATGCCTTAGTATCTCAACCTGTAGATTCTCTTTCGACTGGAAGTGAGCAAAGAGGCCACTCTTCGACATTTTAGTTGCCTTGGCCAGGATACCGATGGTCACACCCTCCAGGCCGAGCTCGCTCGTCATGTCGAGTGCCGTATCCAGAATAGCTGTTTTTGTCTCAATTCCCTTGGTCATGTTTAAAAGATAGAACGTTCGTGCTATTTTGTCAAGAGGGATTGCTAAAGTATTTATTGGTTTGAATACAAGTTCCAGTGACACATTGCCAATTTGGCAGTGGTCTTCAAGAGATCAATTTTCGTTCAGATTCGTATTCCATAATCTTGCCGGAGACAGGGTCGGTGAATTTGATACGGCGGGCGATCAGTTGTAGCGGTTTGCTAAAGTCATCTTCTTGCTGGTCCAGCAGTTCAGGGTAATACCTGTCATGCATGATGCGAAAGCCCAGCCCACTCATATGAACCCGCAGTTGATGCTTTTTGCCGGTTAATGGATAGAGCAGAAACCGCGCACGGTTCTTCTCAAAGTCAACAAGCTTGATTTTCGAGTGGGCGTTCACAAATCCTTCAGCGACCTTAGTTAGAAACCAGGGCTCCGCTCTGACCAAACGGTTCTCGATCGTCCACTCACTGTTTGCCGGGCAATGGGTGAGTTCGGAGAGAGCTTCGTAGGTTTTCTCGATGCTGCCGCTTAAGAAAAGCTCGCCGTAGCGGCCCCGGGTCTCTTTATTCATGGAGAGTAAAACCAGGCCAGATGTCTCACGGTCGATTCTGTGGAGGGGGACCAGATCGCTGTTGCCGGTCTTTGTTCGCAGGCGATTGAGCAGACATTCGTTTACATAGGGACCTGACGGTGTGACGGGCAGGAACGGTGGTTTGCAGGCGACGAGGATTTCATCGTTTTGAAAAAGAATCTTTTCCTGCAGGGGAATCCTGGGCTCTTCTGCGACTTCTCTGTAATAAAAGAGCCGCTTCTGGGGAAGGTAGGGCGTTGCCGTGGTGATTGGCAGACCCGCATCATCGAGAACTTTTTGTTCGCGAATCCGCTGTTCCCAAATGGCTTGTCCGACCTTGGGGAATCTATGCGCCAGAAAAGTCAGGATCGTCGGATAGGGTTTTTCAATGCAGGGCAGGCTGACGCGTGAAGGCTGCTTGGCAATTCCCATTTGGTAGGAGTCCTTGGCGTTAACGTCTGGAGAGACTTTTAATGATGCCGACTTCGTTCTGGCGACCGATTGCCTGCATCGCCTCAAGGGTACTCTCGACATGGTCGCTGGCGTCCCCGCTGAGGTAGGCGAAGACAAAGGAGGCGAGCTCTGCTTGTGCGGCGGCGCGCCTTTCTCCGTCGGTTCTCTTTTTGCCCGCTTGCAGCCACAAAGCTTCGGCGCGACCCTGATGAAACGCGATGGCTTCGCTGCTTATCGTCAGCTGTTTGGTCAAGGCCTGGTCTTCATCTTTATTAAACTTAAAGACTTCCACGATTTTTTCGGGGAAGCCTTCCTGGATGAATTCGGCCAGCCGTCTCAGATTATTTCTCACCAATCACCTCAAGCCAGGTTGTGCATGTGTTCCATTTCGATTTTGTGACCCGGTTTGTTACTGCCATTCCGCCAGCTTTTTTCTGGACTTCACCAGCTCCTTGGCCTCTTCCGGAAAGGTCACCGGAAGGAGTATGGCCAGTCGCAATTGAGCCATCGCATCCTCTTGTCTATCCATGCGTTTATAAACTTTGGCGAGGTTATAACGATGGGCGATTCGGTCGCGCAGGCTTATAGCCTTCCATAAAAGTTTTTCTGCTTCATCGAGAGAGGCTTTTGGAAGCCCGCCGTAGACAACTCGTGCAAAAGTTCGGGCGACCCATCCAAGCGCGGAGACCTTGTAATGCCAGCGGCTGAGTACGAGATAGGCTATGTCGTCGTCAGGATTGATAAAAAGAGCTTTTTCGATACTCTCTTTAACCTCCCTTGACTGGCGCACCTGGGCTTTTGTGTCGGAGTATTTCGCTTGCGCTCCCAGGGTGATCGCCAACCACTTATAACCTTCGCTATTGTCGGGGTCTTTTGCTATGGAGGCACGGGCATACTTTTCTGCTTCTCTGAAAAACTTCGGAATATCTTTATCAACCAAGCGCCCCATTTCGTACTGCGTACGAGCCATGCGCCAGAGTCTACCTGCAGTATTAGGCTCTTCTTCGGGAAGTTCCTGCAAAAGTTTCCAGGCCTGCCGGTTCTCTCCCCGGTCGAGGAGATCATCGACCTCGTGGAGAGAAATCAAGTTCCCTTCGACCTCCTGGCAGAACGCGTAGTTTACGGTCAGCAGTTGCAGTAAAGTGAAGATAAACGCGATCGCGACTGTCTGCCAGAAGTTTCTCATTTCGGTTAACATGAATTTACAAGTTACTGACAGGGAGTGAGGGGGCTGCTGATTCGGTTCTGTCTGTTGTCGTTGAGACTTGTGAAATGTGGCCGTCAGAAACCCGAAATACCCGATCGGAAACTTCGACTAATGCAGACTGATGACTGATCGCCAGAATGGTCAATTGTCCGCGGAGTCCTTTCAAGGTCTGGCAGATTGAAGCTTCCGTTTCCGGGTCGAGGGCGCTGGTTGCTTCATCAAGAATTAATAATTGTGGGCGATGAATAAGGGCTCTGGCAATTGCTATCCGCTGACGTTGTCCACCCGAGAGCTTAGTTCCTCGTTCGCCTACTGTCGTGTGAATGCCGTCAGGCAGGTTCTCCAAGAAGTCCCATGCGCCGGCGGCTCTCAGGGCGTATTCCGCGTCCTCGATAGTGAGTGAAGGTTCACCCAATGTTACGTTTGTCAGAACACTGTCGTGCAGCAAGATGGTGTCTTGGGGAACGTAACCGATCATATTTCGCCAGCTTCGCAGGTTGATCTCTGGCAGCGGCGTTCCGTCAAGCAGGACATCACCATTCACGGGTTGGAAAAGCCCCGTTATCAAGTCGACTAGGGTTGTTTTTCCGGAGCCCGATGGACCGACGATAGAAGTGAAGGTTCGACAGGGGATCTCGAGCGAGACATTTGTCAGAATCATCTGGTCGTCATAACCGAAATCAACCCGCTCAAGAGAAATGCCGCGTTCCAGAGTTGCTGTGGTTTCGCCGCCTGTTGGTTCCTGTTGCTGCTGAGCCGTATTGATCTTCTCCTGAAGCGACCAGTATGCGCTTTCGCCGATAACCATCATTTGGTATCTGCGCTGAACCTTTCCTGCTTGGGTCAACATGCGCGCCATGAGGAAGATCAGAACCATGACTTTGGGCAGATCCATCTTCAGATAATTCAGCATCAGGTAGAGGCCGACGATCACCAGAAGAGTCATCATGGGCTCCTGGATGCCGCGCAAGGCGGCTTTGCTGAAAACCTGTTTGCGCAACGCCTTGTTCAACTTCAAAGTGTCTGTCGAGAGCAATTCTTCAGCCAGGTTTTCCCGGCCCATGGCCTTGAACGCCTTAAGCGATTGCAGACTGTCGGATAGTCGCGCAAGCAGAGATTGCAACAGGCGGGTCTGTTTCTTGCCAGCTCGTTTAGCTCTTCCGACCAGGCTGTAGAGCAGAATCAGAACCACAGAGGCCGCAGTCATGAAGATCAAGGTTGTTTTCCAGGAGACCAGCAAGGCCACCATGAAATATGCAAAGGCCTGAATCGCCATGGCTAGGGCGGTCGATGCTTGCAGGTAGGCCGACGAGGCGCGCATAACTTCGGTGCCTGCAGCATTTGCCATGCTGCCGACCTGTTGATCGAGAAAATAACCCCATCGAGTTGACAGTAGGGCACGCAATAGGGCCAGCCGAAGGTCGGTGGCCACATGGGCAACCGTGTAGCCGACTTTACGGTCCGCGACCAGAATCAGGAGACTCCTTAAAATGGCACCGATCATAATGACGATCAAAAGTGACCCTACAGTTGCGGGAATGCCTATATATGTCAGGGCAGTGGTCACCAGATTGTCGGTAGCTGGCCCAGGGTCTTGCCCAAGTTGAGAGCTTATGGGAAGATTGATGGCTTTCTGTAGCAAGGGTAGCAGGGCTGTCAAACCAATACCTTCGACAACTCCTGCCATAACAAGCGCAAGGAGCATCGCCAGACTTTGTCTGGGGTAAGACCGTGCAAATTTAATGATTAGGGTCATTTTTTGATAGTCTACTTTCTTTATCTTTTTAAAAACTTTATTGTGTCTGCGTTGTTTTCGTGAGATTAACATCTTTCACTAATGTTTGGAAAGCTTAGGTGCCAGAATCAGATGCACATGCTAATATTCTGGCTATCGACAGGTTGTGACTATAAAATCGGACAGAAAGCGTAATGCGGCAAATCTTGTTGGACAACAATCTGATAACATCGGAGGCTTTAGCCGCTTTTTGAGTAGACAGTTTAGGTTGAGGTTGTTTCATTGATGTTTAAAGATTTTGATGGGTTTGTGCCGGTCGCTCGTCGGAGAGTTCCCTAAACTGGGCGTTAATCTGACCATCCAAGAGTGTCTTTAAAAATATACAGGAAATTTGATTGTGATTATATCAGACAAATACAAATTCATGTTTATCCATATTCCTAAAACAGGCGGTAGTACAGTTACTTGGAGGTTTAAAAAGATCATCAATAACCCTCGGGGGATTGATCTGGAGAATATCTCGGTACAGAAAGGGTGGCAAGGGCGCTTACATTACAACAAACAGCATAGCTCCTATCTAGAGAATAAATGGAGATTTCTTTTTAGGAGGAATTATACTGTTTTTGCCTATGTCAGAAATCCGTGGGATCTGATGTTTTCTTGGTACACAGCGATAAGCCGAAGCAATAGTATCCCAAACCCGAAAGAATTTAATGAATTCGTCATAAAACCACCCGAAAGATACAGATCGAGAATTTACAAGACACAAACTTCCTATCTGTGTAACAGGGAGAACATCATTGCTATCGATATGATTTTAAAATATGAAGATTTTGAGAATGAATTCAAACGTATCGTTGATTTTTTCTGTATACCAAAACACAGTATCAACCTTGAAGATAGGAATATATCAAATCCTGGTGCTTTAGATTATAGGGACTTCTATGATAAAAATTCTGAAGAATTTGTACATAATATGTTTAGAGATGATGTAGAAAATTTCGGTTATAAATACAGTGATTGTAGTTAGAAAATAACAAGCAAAAATAAACAGTCAAAAACTCTTGAATGAGGTTCATGGTGATTGATGCGGATTTACGTATGATAAGTGATTACAAAAAAGACAAAAATGATGTTGTGATTTTTGGGGATACATCAAAATTTCATGCAGGTTCTATGGAGAATTATCTAAATTTTAGAAATTTAGTTGATGACAAATACAACATCCTATCAGAAATAGGCTTCGATTTTTTCTTCAAACTCCGTAAACTCCAGACCGATTATGATGTCTTTAGAGAGAAACTAATTAAATCAAAGCATTGGCCAGGAATACAATCCTGTTCGATAATTATCGTTCATGGCGAAGGCACGACAGCAAAATTCAAACGATCCGGCTTGCCTTATATGTATTTCGCGAAACTAGCCAAGGAAATGGGTAAAAAATGTTGGCTGACAAATTTTTCTATGTTTGAAATTGAGGGTTATGCCGATTATTTGCCTTTGTTCGATTTTATTGCTTGCAGAGAGAGGATAACATATGAAGAAGTTCAGAAATACAATGACAATGTGATTCTGTCATTCGACTGTTGTATCCTCAGATATAAACAAGTTGCGGAATTTAATTGTAATCCTGTGGGGGTTGCGCTCATCAGGGGGAGTAACCAGTCACTCTTCGAACCATATATAACGTGCCATGAAGCTCACTTCTATGAATTTGCCTGGAGATGGGAACTCAGTAAGAAACTTGGATCAAGATTGTTTAAGCAACTTTTGCGTAAAATAGGTCTTGATATCAGGGATGGCATCTACATGAGGACATTTCAAGAGTATGTTGATAGTATTGCAAAAAATACTTATTCACTCACGACATCCTATCACGCAAATATCATAAGTTTCCTGGCGGGCGTGCCCTTTGTGAGCCTAGATACAATGTCAAACTCAAAGTTCACGGCGACTGTAAACGATTTATTGCCCCCTAAATATCATGATATGAAACCTGCAAAAATGATCCATGCCATCACTCATGACCAAGAGACAAGGCAAACTGTCCACGATCACTATACAGAAATTTTTGACGGCCTCTTGGCTAGGGCCAAAAATAATGTTAACTAAACCTCACATGGTCGTTATCTGTTAATCTCTACTTCAACAGGATTGAGATTTTTGCCCTTTACCTCTCCCCATTTTAATAACAACTCTTCAGTTTACTGGGGGGGGCCGGATTTACCTGCACGTCGCTTGCGGGATCTCTTGGAAGAGCGAATTCATGCTGTGCCTGCCGACGGAGAAATCCTCTGGGTCACCTATTACTTCAGGGATGAAAAATTAGCGAAGGCGCTTGTCTTGGCTCGACGAAGGGGCGTCAGAGTACGGGTTGTTATGGAAGGTGACCCACGCTCTAAATCTGTCAACAACCGCGTAAGAGCTCTCCTTGCGGGTACCGATGCATTGGGGAAAGGCATGCGAACCCTCAATCATCATCTGCCCAACAACCGGTTTCTGAGACGTTGCCGGTTGCACGAAAAGCTCTACTACTTCAGCCATCCCGTGCCTGGTGCCTTTGTTGGGACGTTTAATCCTTCCGGCAACCAACCGGAGGACCCTGTTATCCTGCGCAAGATTGGTGACCAGGATCGAGGGCACAACGTGCTAGTGGAAATGCGTGAGCCCAACTTGGTCAAGGCGCTCTATACTCACGCCGACCAACTCTTCACTGGGACTCATGGACCTTGGGAGCGCTTTCAACATGAGAGCAACCAGGTGATCTCCTCAGGGAAAACACGTGTCCTGTTCTTTCCAAGAGCGCAATTTGCAGTTTTCGATGCTTTGTTTGAAGGCCTGCAAACTGGTAGCACTTTGCGTATGGCTGTTTCTCATCTGAACGATCGTAGTATCTGCAAACGGTTGTTTAGATTAGCGCGTCAGGGTATCCATATCGAAATCATTGCTCACAATACGCAGAGACGCATCCCTTCTTGGGTAGAAAAGCAAATGCTTCACAACGGGATCGCTTTTAATCGATATGTCCACCCAGAGGGGTTGCCCATGCACAACAAATTCATGCTCTTTGAAACCGGGGGCCGAGGGACACTGGCTTTCGGTAGCTTGAATCTTTCAGTACGCTCTCTAAACGCCAATCATGAGCTGTTGGTGATTGATGAAAACACTGAACTCTACCAAGTCTTTTGTCGCCGTTGGAGCGAAATGTTGCGAGAAGTGACGACCGAAAGAAATATGTCTGTCAGTGTTTGACCCGCATGGTAATTGAATTTGGGCGCCAATCATCAGAACCGGTGACTGAGATGTACAAACCAGAAAAGCAGGTGACCAAACATATTGCCATTTTTGTTCGGTCCTTCGAGGGGAGTGGCGGAGCTGAACGGGTGCTTTTGAACCTAGGTTGCGACTTGTATGCCCACGGATATAAGGTTGACCTAGTGATGGCCCGCCACAGCGGGCACTTTCTGGATCAGATCCCCCCTGAGATTAAGTTGGTGAACTTAAATGTGCGGTCTGCGAAAGAGTCCTTACGATTCGTCCACAAGTTGGGTCGTGACACTTGGTTCTGGATACAAATGGTTCTTTCAAAAAACTCTCACTATGTGCTGGGAGCATTGCCAGGCCTGAGCGATTATTTACGACGGGAACGGCCCGATGCTTTGATTGCTTCCATGGATTATCCGAATGCCGTTGCAGTTAAAGCTCGCGAAATTTCCGGAGTCAAGAGCCGTCTTATTCTGACTGTTCACAGTACACTATCAGAGGAAATCGCCAGATCGAAAAAACGTCGTGTCAGAGCCCAGGTCAAAGTGGACCGACGGTTCTACCCGAGGGCTGATGCGGTCGTAACTGTATCTCGGGGAGTTGCAGATGACTTGGCACGAACGTTGGGGCTCCCTTTAGAAAGCCTTACCACGATATATAATCCTGTCGTTTCTGATCGTTTAGTCCAGCAAGCCGGGGAGCCATTGTCTCACCCCTGGTTCGCGGATACAGGTCCTCCGGTGATTTTATCCGTTGGTGGATTTAAGCCAGCAAAAGATTACAAAACTCTTTTGAAGGCATTCGCTCTGGTCAGGCAAGACCGACCTGCACGCTTACTTCTCCTCGGAGAGGGACGTCTCAAACAAAGCCTATTACGCCAAGCAGAGGCTCTTGGGGTATCCGCAGACCTGGATATGCCGGGCTTCGTTGACAACCCATTCAAATTCATGGCGAATGCCTCATTGTTTGTCCTCTCCTCAGTATATGAGGGCCTCCCCACTGTCCTTATCGAGGCTCTGGCATGTGGTTGCCCAGTTGTCAGTACCGATTGCCCCAGTGGTCCGAACGAGATACTCGATAATGGCCGCTATGGTTCGCTGGTACCGATGGGTGACGAGCAGTTACTGGCTGCAGCGATTATGCAAACCCTTGATACCCCCCCGGAGAAAGCCAAGCTCCGTGCTAGGGGCGATGATTTTCGGTTGGAGAAGGCAACGGAAAAGTATCTTGACTTGATCAACGCAAGCAGTCCCGAAAATTAATCCAGTCATTTTATCTTTAGAGTGAATTCCATTTATTCCCGAGCAGTCAGAATTTTGAGAATGTTGTCTACAGCGTCCCCTGGAACAATCACTCGTTTCAAAAATTGCTTTCCGTTTGCTTTCAGCGGACCATGGGTAGATTTTTCTTTGATTAGGTCAAGAAAATGTAGCCAGTCCTCAAGTTTATCGAGCATGGTCAATGGCGTGTAGTAGTCCAAGTCCAGCCCATACCTGGTGACTGCTACAGGGACTCCGGCAAGAATACTATCTAGCGCGATGGTAGATGGAGTAGTGATTACACCCAGTGCATGCGTTAGTAGTGATGGAGTCGTTAGTATGGTCTCTTTCTCTCCCGACATATCTGCAATATCAACATTCACCATACTTCGCAGCCTGGATGTCAAGTCATTACTCCGATTGCGAACTGACCCCGGATGGGACTTTAATATGAAACGGAATTCGGGGCGATGTTGGGCCGCCTCTTCAAGGTGGCCGAGAAATGTCACAATATATTTCTCGTCATAACGATCCCAATGGAAATTGTCAAAGATAGCTATAATGGGGCGTTCACTCTTTGTGGCCTGTTGTATCTTCTCGGAGTTGGCCACAAGTTTTGGACAGCCAACGGCAAAAGCCTTGCTCCTGGTCTCCTCATCTACCCAGTCGGGGAGACCTTCGGCCTGTCCCCAGGTCAACACTGTTTTTGCGGCAAACCTCACTTCAGGACCGTGGTTTTTATCCTGATAGGTCAGGCCGACATTTTCGAACCCATGTTGCAGTGTAAATGTCTGAACTTGTAACGCATTGGCTAGTTTTGTGATTATATGAGGCAACTTGTTTTTGGCAGTGGTCGATTCTACCGTAGACAGAAACATATCGGACTGCATCAAGGGTTTTAGAACTTTTGCTGTACCTGCATGGCTGACCACATGTGTGACAATTGCCCGCTTCTCTTTTAGTTGGGCGAGAATTTCAGGGTTACGGCGGAGACATTTGTCAACGATCCAGAAGATCACTTCAAGGCCCTGGTGATGTAATGCTCTCTCGTGAATGCCTACCAGCAATTCAACATCCTGGGGGCGGCTTACGAGCAGGATAAGGCGCTTTGTGTCTGAACCTTGACGACCCACGCCAACAAACTTGAATAAGATTTTATAGAGAGGTGCAAATAGAATTAATACTTTTGTATATAGTTGGTGAATCTTCTTAGTAAAGCTCGTGGGCATTTATATGGCCTTGTTGATTTAAAGTAGACGGAGCATGTTCGTAAGGATGTTAATCCTCCTGGCTGCTCAGTCAACGAAAACTAGATGATATCCTCTCGCCAAAAGCTGACATTAGTATCATATTCTGACTTCTACGATAGTTTGAAACGTAATTTGACAATACCCTTGCGAGCCATTCTTATCGCATACCAGAACTTTTTTACGGGCCAGACCGCGGTATGTCTTTTGAACGCAAGCAACGTTTTTCTCCGAACCTCATCTGGGTCATCGAGAGCTGTCTTCTCCAGTGTTGCTAGCTGTCCAGGCACGCTGACGACCCGGACAGAACCGCCATTGAGTCCGTAGGTCGCTGACAAAATTTTCAACCCGGAAGTCTCGAAAAGGGCCCTCAGAGAAAGTTCTGTGTGATAACAGAGATGGGCAGTATGGATTGAAACAGGGTGCCTCCCATAAATCGTTTGCCAGTCAGCATTAGGGACCTCGGCGCACAGAAGTCCGTCCTTGGCCAGAAGACTCCCTGCATATTTCAGAAACTGCCCCGGATTGCTGCTGTGTTCGAGAACATGCGAGCTTGTGACTAAGTCGTACGGCTCTCGTTGTTCCGCGACAAATTGCTCCAGGGTTCCGGTAAATACTTCGAAACCTTTATCACTGAGTCGTTTTGCATGTTTGACGGAAGGTTCGACACCGAACACAGATGCTCCTCTTGCCCTGGCCTCTGTGATGAGGAAGCCATGACCGCAGCCAATATCCAACAAACTGAGGCCATTTAAGGGTCGATGTTTTTCAACGGCGTCCAGAATGCCAGAGGCAATACCCTGCTTCCTTTTGATCCACTTGTCGCTCTTAGCCCTTTTATCCATCGAATAGAGTTTGTAATATTCTGACGAGTAGAATTGTTCCAACCCCGCATCATCAATCCTGGGGTTGAGTTGTCGAAGCCCACATCTCAGACAGACGCTTAGCGAAACGGGTAGACGATGTCTGTCAACCCAGTCGATCAGGTGTGTAAATCCCTCGTGCCCGCAAAGAAGACAAGGATAGATTGTAAAATTTTCTCGAGAAAATTCCATTTATCCAACCTCCTCTTGTTGCTTCATGTAAATATATTCCGCCAGTTCCAAATCCCAGTAAGTATCGATACTGACCAGGTTCCCCTCCAGGACAAGAGCACCGGTACGTTCTCCTTTGATGCTCTTTTGGTCTAACAGGCAGTTGCGCCTGATAGCATAGGCCACACCGTTGCGGTGATAAACAGGGACCAGCTGCTGTCGGGCGATGATCTGTTTGCCTGACTGGTCGTAGTAATCAAGGCGGTCGTCGCTGACTGTAAGTTGTTTCAGGGGATGATTTTTGGAGTCCGTTTCAGAGACCGTCCAGACTGCGTCCCAGTTGCCGTCAATCAGCATCTGGATCGTTTCACGTACGTGTTCCGTGCGTCTCAGGGGAGAGGTCGGTTGCAGCATGACGACAATGTCGTAGTGAGCCCCGTCAAGGCGCTCAGCTTCGACAAGGGCATGGGATAAGACCTGAAGATCGGAAATCTGGTCACCGGAAAGTTCCTCCGGACGATAAAATGGTACGTCGAGGCCTGACTCTCTGGCGACCTCGGCAATGTCTTCAGAGTCGGTTGAAGCAATGGCACGGTCTATCCCCGGAATTTCGGCCACGAGGTGACCGACACGTGCAACCAGGGGGACGCCCAGAAACGGCTGGAGGTTTTTGAGAGGAATCCCTTTGCTGCCGCCTCGTGCCGGACAGACGATGAGGATACGTTGCCCTTTGATCATGATGCCTCCCGGTCGAGATTCTTGAGAAGTCCCGGCAACTCACCCAACTCCTGGACGACGAGATCACTAGCTTCGGCAACATGTCTGCTGTTGCCGTCTGCCATGGCCACGAAGTGGCAGCCAAATTGTTCTGTGGCTTGCAGGTCGTCAGGTTGGTCACCAACGTGAACGATCTCTTTCGGTGTCGCACCAGTTGTCTCGGCAATCTGTCCAAGGTTGTCTGCTTTGGCTAATTCCGCTCCGTAAACACCTTGAAAAAAGTGGCCCCAGTTGCGCAATTTCAAAATTTTTCGCAACGGTTCCACAGGAGTTGCTGAGTTAACGAACAAGTGAAAACCTGTTGCGGATAGCTCTTTAAGAACCTGGCTTGCACCAGGCATCTCCGGACAGCAGGAGATAGCCTTTTCACACTGGGCTGTGTACTCCTCTGCCAGGTGTGAAGCCCAATCCTTAAGGGAAGAACCCTCTGGCAGCAGCTTCCTGGAAATCAGCTCTTCGGCTATCCGGCGCGTTTTTTCGTAGCGATCGGCTGCAGGCCAGCGTTCCAGGACTCCTGCAGCTATTTCACCCGTGGTATCCCAGGGATTGGTAATCTTGAAAAACGTATCCCTCTTGATGGCGTTGGAGTCGACCAGTGTGCCATCAAAATCAAAGACTACGTGCTTCAGCATGTTCATAAAAACCCGGTTCAGCCTTCGTCCTGAACTGCCTGGGCATTGATCTGAAAACGGCCCCAATGGTCCACGACCGTTTTTCTTTCAGCCCGGGCCAGTTTGTTGATGCTTTTGTCCTCGTAGAAAGAATCGTTATCGTAGTCGCGGCTGGATATCTCTTCGAATACGACACCGCTGTCAGTGCCGAACGAGTGCCAGACACCCGGCATAACGACCACGCTTTCGCCTGGAACGAGTTTCCGGTGATGACCGTCAACGGTACATTCCAGCTCTCCGTGAAGGACCTGGAAGGTCTCTTCCTTGCGCGCATGGTAGTGGGATGGATGCTTCTGTCCCGGCAGTTGTACGACAAGTTTCTTACAGTAATCACGACTGACGCATTCTATGAGCACCGCTCCCGTTTCCAGAAATGTCGGAATGCCGTAATGATGCGAGTACTCAACCTTGAATTCCGGGCCGAGGTGGATCTTCGCTTCGTTAAGGAGGGCTTTAACATCGTGGACGGCGTGCTTGATGACCAGTTCGTCGTCCGACACGGGAAGGGTGAGCTTGTCTTCAGCAAGTGGTGCGTTTGCGGCAAAGTCTTTCTGGCTGGTGATTCCTGCTTTGAAGCGACCGCTGTCTAGCTGCCCCTCGTTGTAGGGGATCGCAAAGTAAACCTGGTCGCTTTCGATAACGGCACCCTTGCGGATCTTGGTTCTCGCGTAGACGCCGCGTTTCAGACCGTCAATTGCACTTTGTTCGGCATCGGAAGCAGGCTGGCGCTCTTTGGGGCCGCACAGTAACTGGGCTCTCTGCTTGGTCTCTATCCACTTGGCAGCCTGCTCCGGTGTAGACGAATAGGCGTTGAGCGGCGTGTCCTTGGTTGCAATGCCGATGTGGCGTTCAAAGAGTTCTGCCCCCAGGGCGACCGCGAGCTGCACGGGGACCGTGTCCGAAGGATTCTCGTGCGTAGACCAACCGATATGAATCCCGGGGTAACGGGAGCGTAGCAGCGCAATCTGCTGCAGGTTCATGTTCTGGTCGGGAGTGGGGTAGATGGCGACGCAGTGCATGATCGCGAAGTGAACGCCGCGATGCTGAAAGAAGCTGACCACGTTGTCGATGTCGCGAAGGGTCAGCCCCCCCGTTGAGCAAATCACCGGTTTCCCGGCATCAGCAACCTTTTCAAGCAATGGCCAGTCTTTTCCGGAACAGCTCGCCACCTTGATCACATCGAAGCCCATATCGCAAATGATGTCGACCGAAGCTTCGTCAAAAGGTGTGCACATCGAGACCAGGCCCTGGGCACGCACTTCATCAAGCAGCATCTGGTACTTGTCGCGGAGCAGGCGGGTTGACATGAAGCGCTGGACCTGCTTGTGATCGCTGTTCTTCTGGTGATCCGAGTGGATGAACGTGTCGAGCTGCCTGAACTGGAATTTCAGTGCTGCCCTGGCTTCGCGGTCTTTAACAAGCTTGCCAAAGGAGCGGACAATATCGAGCCCATGCTTTACATCACCCTGGTGGTTGTTCGCCATGTCCAAGATGAAGAGATCTCTAAAATCAAATTTCTTGTTCAATTTGCCCTCCGTTTATCGAGTCGGCTGTACCGTTAATGCGTCCTGGGAATAACCTTTGCTGTAGTCGATGAAGATACGTTGGCCCAAGCTGTTTGAAAGGTGTGCAGCAGCGACCACCAGCATGGTGTCAAGACCGCATTCCAGCGAGATGCCGCTGTCGCTCTGTTCTCCCTTGAGGATCGCGTCAACGTGTTTCAGCTCGGCAATGAAATCGTCCGGGCGTGTCTTTTTGATGAGCAGCTCCTCTTTAGGTGTGCCCTCGTATGCCCACTGGACGAGATCTTCACCGCCAATCGTAATATCTACAAAACCGGTTTTCCCTTGAATGCGACCCCATTTGCGTGACGGCTGGGTGATAACGTCCTGGACCACGCGACCGATGAGGCCGTTTTCCGTGCGCAGGTTCATCAGACACAGCTTGTCATAGTCAACCGTGTCTGTCTTGATGTAATCGAGGCTCGCCAAGACTTCTGTAACGCGACCTGCACCCAGCCTCCGGGAAAAGTGCTGCCAGAGATTGATGGCATGGGAATGTTCACCACTGGCACCACCACCTTTTTGCCAGAAACCAAGGTAGCTGTCCTGGGGGCCATCGAGCCATGGATGGGCGGTAAAAATACCGCCCCAATGCTCGCGGAATTCGACATCAAGGGTTTCGATCGGGCCGATACGTGGAATCAACTCAACGGCCTTGTCAGCGGCAGTACTGACGACATGGTTGTAGCCGACGAAAACCTCGACCCCGGTTTCACGGGCCAGTTGATACAGCTCGTCGGCTTTTTCCAGTGCCGGTGTGCAAAGGGGCTTTTCAACCAGGATCGCTTTGGGTTTTTCTTTGATCGCCTGGATGGCGAGGTGCATATGTGAATCAGGAGGGGTTCCGATGAAGATCAGGTCAAATCCACCCCGGGGTGCTTCCGAAGCATTACAAAGCTGGATGGTCTCATCCCACTGACCATAGCGCATGGGGTAAATCTCGTCTTTGGTTCTCTGTAGTGCAGCAGGATCAAGGTCACACAATGTGACGTTCCAGCCCATGCGGCGAGAGGCGTTAGCCAGGTGGTTGCCGATTGAGCCGGCGCCAAAAATCTTTACGTTATACATGGTTTCTCCCAAAAAAAAATGTCGAGCAGAGGGCAGGTCAAGCTGTTTGGGCCTTCCACCGTTTGCGTTGATCGTCAATAACGACTATTTGTAAATCCAGTACAGATGTTGTGAATGTTTTTTTACCTTGATGTCATGGAACCGATCCAGCAACTGGCTGAAACGACCGATAATCGCCAGCATCTCATCCGCCGTTATCCCGGGGTAGCGGTGGTCATGGAGAGTGATGTTGTTGCGATGACCGGGCCGCCACATGTTGATGCGTTTCTCAATGGTCCTCAGATGCGTCTGGCACCACCCGCTGAAGCGGTCCGACATGCTTGACGATGGCGGCGGACCTTCGCGGTAGCCGGCCTCGTCAAGAACATCAACGATCCGGTCAGCGGCAAGATGTCCTTCGAGGGCAGCGATATGCGGCTCCATGGCGGCTTTTCGCACATCCCATTCGAGCGGCCCGATCTGACCATCAACAATGGCTCGCACCTTTTCCAGGAGCTCGTCGACAGTGAAAACCCGCCGGCTGACGTCACGGGTAATCGGGAAATCATATTCATCGACGGTGATCGGCTCGAAGTTGACTCCGGCCGTGCCGAGGATTGCAGATTCGACGAGGGTGGTACAGCCATTGGCGACCACGACTTTTGCAGCCATCAGCCAGGGGTGAACGTTGCCTTCATTGTTAATCACTAGGTTGGGGTGACCTTCGGCAATCGCATTCCACACGTCGTGACTTTCAGAGGGATGAGGGCGCAAAACAATAGTATGATCTGCAAATGAATCGCAAAAAACCGGCAGCATTTTTTTGAAGTGTTCAAATAGAGCCAACTTATGTCGACCCTTGCCAGCGTCGTAAGGGTCGACCTTGCCCAACCTCTTCGTCTCGGCAGCCTGTTTCAGCTCACCAAGTTGCACATAGAAGTGATTGACCTTGCTGAAGTTGGTGTTGATGAGGATAAAGTTTCCGTAACGCTGACGAATAACTTCTGCTTCAGGGCGATAGAATTCGCGTAGCTCAGGACGCAGCAGGTCGATCCTCGGGTTGCCGGTGACCTCGATCGGTGCATTGCCGCGTCCACTGAATGAACGGAAAGCCCGGGCGTTGTCATCACCCCAGGCCGTCAGGCGGGCCATCCTCAGCATCGCTACGGCGGACAGCCTCCAGCGATGATAGATGGCGTCAGGCTCTCTCAGAAGCCCTTCTTCGTCCCAGGCCAGGATATCGTGACCGAGCTGGTTGAGGATTTTGAACATACGGTCACTGCGGGTCTTCATGCTTTTCGCCATGTAGACCCCGCGTGGCACCGAGGCTGTCTTGAAATGGATATATGCACGGGAGCCGATCAGAACCGGGTAGCCTCGCTCTGCTGCCACGCATGAAAGCAGAATCTTGGCGTCCATTTCACGGACCTGATTTTCAACCGGCATGATTATTGTTGAAGGCGGTGTTGCCATTAAAGGTTTTCCTCGTGCAACTTAAGTCATCAGGTGTTTGGTCTTGGAAAAAGCTTCCAGGATGAAGTCGATTTGCTCAGGAGAATGTGCAGCACCGATGCTGCATCGCAGTAAACTCATTCCTGCAGGCGCAGCAGGAGGAAAGACCAGATTGACATAGATGCCCATGTCAAGGAGTGACTTCCATGCGAGCATGGTTTTCTCCTTGGTCGGAACACGTACTGCGACAATCGGGCTAAGGTCTGGACCAAGTTCAAAACCCAGCCCCTTGAGACCTTGGTATAGCAGGCCTGCATTTTCCCACAGTTTGGTGCGTAGTTGCGGTCTGGATTGAACTATCTGCAAGGCTTTACGCACTGTCGCGATGGTTGAGGGGGAGGGTGATGCGGTAAATACGTATGAGCGGCTGATGTAGCGGACAAGGTCCAGCTCCGGGTGGTTGCTGACGCAGAAACCACCGATAGACCCCAGGCTTTTGCTGAAGGTGCCGACAATGAAATCGACATCCTGTTCAACTGCTGCCTCCTCTGCCATGCCGCGTCCCCTTTTGCCTAATACGCCCATGGAGTGCGCTTCATCAACCATCAGCCATGCGTTGTATTTTCGCTTTAGCTCGGCAATCTCCGCCAGGGGAGCGCAATCGCCCAACATGCTGTATATGCCTTCAATGATGATCAGGGTCTTCGCCGTTCGCGACCCCAGGCGGCGCAACTTTTTTTCCAGGTCCCCCACGTCGTTGTGGCGGAAGCGGATCATCTCCGCACCACTCATCCTGCAGGCATCGTAGATGCTTGCATGAGAGTCTGCATCCAGAACGATGACATCGCCGGGTCCGGTCAAAGTGGAAATTACGCCCATGTTGGTAACGAAGCCGGTTGAGAAGACAATCGCATCGCTGCACCCGTAAAATAGGGACAGCTCTTTTTCAAGATCCCGGTGGCCAGCAAAAGTGCCATTGGCCATGCGAGATCCGGTCGTTCCGGTGCCCTCTTTGTCCAGGGCTTCTTTGCCCGCGTCGATACAGTCCTGGTCAAAGGTCAGGCCGAGGTAATTGTTAGTGCCGGCCAGGATGACCCGATGTCCGTCGATAGAGGCCTCGGTAGAGGAGTACATCTCCTCGATGACAACGTTGAAAGGATCGACTCCTGCCGTAATCAGCGTCTTCCTGGTTGTTGCGATGGCCTTTAATTTATCTAGAAGTGGCATTAGGCTTTCTCAACTATATGCTTGATTTGCAGGGCAAAATCTTTAACCGTTCTCAGCTTTGCAATGTCGTTTAAAGGATAGGATATGTCGAAAATATCTTCCACTTCGTGCAACATCTCCATGACCCTCAGCGAGTCAAAGCCCAGGTCGTTGACCAAATCCGTATCTTCCTGAATCGGCACCTGTTGCGGAGCGTATTGCTTTATAAGAGCTTCGACCTGCTGATAAATAGCACTATATTGCGGGGTTGTCATAATTTTATAGCTCCAAAGACTAAAGGGGACTCTTTTAGGAAAAGAGTCGTTTCATTCCCTCTTGAAACAAAACTTGCGGCTGCCAGTCGATCGCACGGTCGATTGAGGTGTTATCGCAGACCCAGTCCGGATGAAAGAGTTCCCTCGCCTTGCCCGACGTCAACATGGGCTGGTAGTCAAAGAGCCTGGCCAGGAAAGCGTTTGTCAGGCCGGCAACCTGCACCAATAGTTTAGGTATCGAAAAACAGCGGGGCGCTTTACCGTTGAGGTGGGCAGCTATGGTCGCAATTTGTTGCCAATTATAACCATCAGGATGACCGTCGTGCAACTCAAAAAACCTGCCATTTTCGGTTCTGTCAGACCGCAGCAGACAAAGGACAGCCTCAGCCAGATCGTCAACGTAAAGTAACGAGAACCTGCTTTCTTCTCCACCAATAACGGGAATGATGCCACGCTTTATCAGTTTCAACAGAGGTTGCATTTCACTGTCACCGGGGCCATAAACAGCAGGAGGCCGAAGAATGTCCCAGGCAATTTTGCCGCTATATTCGTTAAGGACATCTTCCCCCAGCTTTTTGCTTAACGCATACGCGGAGAGAGACGGTTCGCGGGCGGCCAGGGAAGACATCAACAGAAAGCGTGATACCTTCTGTTCGATGGCGGCCTCAAGCAGCCGTTTCACACCTTCGGTATTGATTTTTTTAAATTCTTCCAGAGTTGTTCCACGGACAGCTCCTGCGCAGTGCACAACGACATCAACGCCGGTAACGAGAGCATATAGACTGTCTCTGTTCTCCAGGTTACCTGCAATCCATTCAATAGCATCTGTGGGGTCCGGAGGGGGGGAGGAAGAGGGCCGGTACAAGGCCTTAACACGGAAGCCATGTGACGATAAATGTTTCAGCAACACGCTGCCAATGAAGCCCGTCGCCCCTGTGAGCGCTACAGTGACCACAATTGAGATCGTTTAACCGGGGTCGCCGAGGCCGTCTTGTTTCGCATACCCTTATCCGTCAGCAGCGTGGCGCAAGTGAGCTGTATCTTCACTTATTTTCTGCTCTTGAAATAAAGGTTTGACAGTCTGACGTTGCTTTTCTTCCTGGCGTTTCAAATAATCGCGTTGAGTGCCAGCGCGGGAAAGCTTTCCAGAGGAAGTCCGGGGGAGAGTATGTGCGGGGACGAGTTCAATTGTGCATTCGATGCCAATTTCTTCTCGTATGATACGGGCAAGGCGGTTTGCCATCTCAGATCGCTTGAGCTCGTTGGTTTCGCGGTACTGAACGACCATGACGGCTGTCTCTGAGCCATCCTCTGCCAGGATCGAGATCGCTGAAGCATCACCAGACCTGATCTCAGCCTGCTGCTCGGCGTAATATTCAAGGTCCTGGGGCCAGTAGTTCCGGCCATTGATGATGATCATATCCTTTTCACGGCCGGTAATCATCAGGTTGCCTTCGTGCAGATACCCGATATCGCCAGTATTAAGCCAGCCATCAGCGGAAAGAACCTTGGCGGTTGCCGCCGGGTCATCAAAATAACCGCACATCAGACTTGGCCCACTGACATGGATGACGCCGCATTTTCGCTCCGGCAGGATTTGCCCATGCTCATCACGGATAACGATCTTATGCCCTGGCAAAGGGGATCCACAATTGACCAGAGATTTCGTGAGCTGTCCATCGACTTTTTTGCCGGAGCTGTCAACAATGGGCAGGGCCTCATGTCGTAGAGACAAGTGCTCAGCGTCCACTTCATCGACCAAAGCCCCCTGCTCGAGCCGGGCAAAGCTGACGGCGAGCGAGCACTCAGCCATGCCGTAACTGGCAACAAAAGATTTGCGATCAAAGCCAAAAGAGGCCATTTTTTCAGCGAAGGCTTCTAAACTTTCGATTCGAATCGTTTCAGCGCCGATTCCGGCGATACGCCAGGAGCTGAGATCAAACTGTTCTTTCTCATCGGAGCGAATTCGCCGTGCGCACAATTCGTAACCAAAAGGTGGGCCGAAAGAGACAGTGCCTCGATTTTTGGACATCAAAGACAGCCATAATCGGGGTCGCATGGCAAAATCACGGGTCGCCAGATAGTCCACGGAAAGCTGTGCGGACATGGGAGTCAGGACAAATCCAACCAATCCCATGTCATGGTAATAGGGTAGCCAGGAGACACATCGATCACTGTGACAGAGTTTGAGGCCATCCTTGATAATGCCGGCAAGATTGTGCATAACTGCAGCCCCGCTGACCATAACACCTCTCGGGAAGCGAGTGCTTCCGGAAGTGTACTGAAGGTAAGCGGTTTCTTCGGATTGCAGCGGATTCAGTTCCACGTCCTGTTCGGAGAGTTCGTCAAACGTTTGCGGGGTACCGACAAGTTTCAGGTCCAACCCGTCTGTGGCCTCAAGGAGGTAAGGCAGGAAATCTGAAGAAGCCACCGCAATGGCTGCCCGGCTTTTCGTCAGCAACCCGCGCAACTGCTCAACGAAGGCTTTGTGACCGCCCAGATGAATCGAGGCCGGCAGTGGGACCGGTGTATAACCTGCGTATTGGCAAGCAAAAAAGAAGCGCGGAAAGTCCGGGTGGGTTTCCGCAATGATGGCAACTCGTGAACCTCGTTCCAGCTGCAGGCCAAGTAGACGTTTTGCCAGAGATTGAGCTTCTATTTGCAGTGACGAATAGGGGAGGACAGCGCGGAGCTTTCCCCGTCCGTCATAGAAGTTGAGCCCGCTTGTTCCTTTAGCAGCATAATCGAGAGCTTCTGCCAGATTAGGGAAGTCGGCGGCTCTTAGGGGGATGTGGTTCTCTGTTGGAGTCGGATTGATTGAATTCATATCACCACGTATAGGAGCAAGGTTGATGCCAAAACATAGAACATCGTGTATACTAGGTGGCGTGAGTGTTTTTGTCAAATTACAAATGTGTAATTGTTGCAATTATTTCAACTCAGTGTGGCTGATATACCACAGCGGCGAGGGTGGGGTTTTTTGTAATATTACTATCATTCGTAGATGTGTATCCTTCCGGTCATTGATCATGGCTTTTAAAAAGACGGTCCGTTCAGAATCTCCCGCGACATTCTTCTTCTCGTTCTGACGCTCCTGATGACAAACAAGGTAATGCTGCCTATATATTCAGCAGTTGTTGCCTGGTCTGGCGCTCAAAGTAGGGATTGATTGCATCTGTATGGTCAGTCTTCACTCTTTAGAGAGCACCATTGAAGAGCTGATGCAGGGTCTGCTTGATCTCCCCGGTTGTTCTTTTTCCGGTTTTGTTGATTTGGGACAGGTCCGGCGGGCCTGGCCAGCCGGGGTCATTAAACTCCTGGTCGTCAAAAATACGGCTATGGGCGTACCGGGGCAGGACGTGGAAATGCACATCAGGATCGACCATCATCAACATGAGGTAATTGATCTTGTCGTAGGAGAAACAGTGCTCCAGATGATGTTCTATGGCTGTTGTTATCTCTTTCAACTCTGAAAAAGCTGCAGGGCTGATCTTTGCAAAAGTATCCGCCTCATCTTTGCAGATGAGGACCAGGGCCCCCAAGGTCGCCTGCTGGGAACGTAACAATACGACCCAGTTCTTGTATTCTTTGATCAGGGTGTCCGGGTATCCAAACTTTTCCATTGTCGTATTCATTGGCTGCGTCCTCCCGGAAGTTGAGTTGTGTTTGTGACTGGCACTTTTGGGTTGATTGGTTCGTTTTAGATCTGAATAAAGCCCTTACATGGTATCGAAGTATCTAGTATGATTCAATCCGTCTGTTTTTCTGTGGTCGTCGTGACTGTGTTATACAGCTTTATTCTCTGATTGGCGCTGAGCCTGGACAATAAATATACCGGATCATTCTATTGCAAAGCCGAGAGCTTGATGAAAATACAGGGGTTGGGACCTTGCGGATCGTTCCAGTAAAAGGGCGCGCCTTGACGCGTACTTTTATTGAACTGCCGTGGTCGCTTTATACGGAGGATACCTGTTGGGTACCGCCACTCATCACCGAACGCAAGTGGCATCTCTCACTTAAAAACCCCTATTTTGAACATGCCAAATTTCAAGCCTGGCTGGCTTTTCGCGGCGAACGTACGGTGGGCCGTATCAGCGCCCAGGTCGATCAGCTTCATCTGCAAAGGTACCAAGACGCCACCGGCTTTTTCGGACTCCTGGAGGCTGAAGACAATGAGGAAACCTTCCGGGCCCTGTTTAATGTCGCTGAAGGTTGGCTGCGGCAGCAGGGGATGCAAAGGATTCGCGGCCCGTTCAACCTCTCCATTAACGATGAGTGCGGTCTGCTTGTTGATGGCTTTGATTCCCCGCCGCCGCTTATGCTGACGCACGCGCCTCCCTATTACGGCTTGCGCGTTGAAGAACAGGGGTATGACAGAGAACAGGACCTTCTGGCTTATCGGGTGGACCCCGACTTTCCCTCGGTCAGAAATCTCGACGCGCTCTCCAGGAGAGTCGAAGGCAAAGTTAAACTTCGCAACATGCGCCGCGACCGGTTCAATGAAGAGTTGGAAATCATCCGGAATATTTTTGAAGACGCATGGTCTGAAAACTGGGGTTTTATCCCGTTCACGGCGGGAGAATTTGAGGCCTTGGGGAAAAATCTTAAACTGTTGGTCGATTCCGAGTCGGTCAGGATTGCCGAGGTTGACGGATTTCCGGCTGGCATGATCGTTCTTTTCCCCAACATAAACGAGATAATAAAAGATTTAAATGGTCGTCTCTTGCCGTTTGGCTGGTTGAAGCTTCTCTGGCGGCTGAAAGTCGTGGGCCCCAGGTCGGGAAGAGTTCCGTTGATGGGAGTCAGGCGCTGTTACCAGGGCAGTCGGCTGGGGGCGACCCTGGCGCTGATGATGATATCGTCACTTAAGGATACGGCTGTTAAAAAAGGTTTTAAGGAAGTGGACATGTCGTGGATTCTTGAACAGAATCAGGGCATGTCAAAAATCATCGAATCGATTGGCGGCCATCCTTATAAACGCTACCGCATTTATCAGAAGGGTCTCGGTGAAGCATGAACTTGCCAGGTCAACCTTTTTCCGTGGTCATACTCGCCGCAGATCGCGAATTGAATGATCCTGTGGCCAAGGCTTCAGCGGTGAGTTGTAAGGCACTGACTCCCGTCTCCGGTCGGGCGATGGTTTTGCGTGTACTGGATGCCTTGAAAGAGGCCGATGAGGTGGGTGACCGGGTTCTTGCCGGTCCGGCAATGGAATCAGTTGAACAGAACGCTGAGCTCAATGAACTGATCAGTACCGGCCAGGTTCAATGGTCGGCTCCGCAAGCTACGCCAAGCTCAAGCGCTTTCGGTGTTTTGCAGTCTTTACCCGAGAGTGTGCCGGTTTTGGTGACGACCGCTGATCATGCCTTATTGACTGCTTCGATGGTCGATCATTTTTGCAGCACGGCACGCAACAGCGGCTGCGATGTTGTGGTCGGCGTGGCTCGCCATGAACTGGTTGCAGAAGCTTTCCCCGAGACGCTAAGAACTGTTACAAAACTCAAAGACGGCGGCTTTTGTGGGTGCAACCTCTTTGCGTTTTTGACACCACAGGCCCGCTACGCCGCCGATTTCTGGCGCGAGGTAGAGAGTGAACGTAAAAAACCGTTGCGTGTCGTGAAGGTCATGGGGTGGATGGCCGTGCTGCGCTACCTTTTCGGGCAACTTACCCTGGATGATGCTATGGCGCGGTTGTCACGAAGAATGAATCTAAAGGTGGGGGTCGTCGAGATGCCCTTTGCGGAAGCCGCCGTCGATGTAGACAAGGTCGATGACTGGCTTCTGGTCGAATCTGTTCTGGCTGAAAGAAACCAAGGGCTCCCCTGCTGAGTGACACTCTACGGCCTCTTTCTCTGCTTTTAGCCGACGATTATTCTGCAGCGTTAAGTAATGTGTTTAATGTTTTTTTTTTCTGTATTATTCACGTCGAGGGTAACCGTTCCTTGTTTTCAATCGTTGTCATCGTGGATAGTTATTTTATGTTTTTCGGACTTGTTAAGAGAGCTTTTTAGATGAATAAAGATATCGTTGGTTATACAACCGGTGTGTTTGACCTGTTTCATGTTGGGCACCTTAGATTGTTGCAAAACGCAAAAGATAGATGCGATCGACTTATTGTCGGTGTGAGTACCGATGAGTTGGTGGAAACATATAAAAACAAAAGACCCATAATCCCTTATGAGGAACGAATTGAAATCGTATCCGCACTTAAATGTGTCGATAAGGTTGTACCCCAGACACATAGGGATAAGATTGCTTCGTACCACGAAATCAAATTTGACCTGATGTTTGTTGGCAGTGATTGGAAGGGGTCGGATCTGTTTAATCAAGTGGAGTCCGAGTTGTCTGAATATGGTGTGAGTGTGGTTTATTTTGAATATACACATCACGTCTCTTCATCTTTATTGAAGTCGACACTTCAGGCCATATATGATGGTGAAAACTCAACAAGTTAAAAGAGCCATCTTTACAACCACTACTGAGGGAGAACAGTAAATATTTATCACCAAGAAATCTAAGCCTTTGAAAATATAAATAATAAGGGTGGTATTTTATACCCTTTGCTTGTTAAGCAGGATGCAGAAACCATAGCAACTTATTGGACTTAACTTGCTTATCTATCGTTATCTAAATCGCGAAATCCTGACGCCTCTGGTCACCATCTGTTTTATCATGGTCGTCATCTTTGCAGGCTACTCTGTTACCCGTTACCTTCCCGATGCTGCAGACGGGATGATGACGGGGAAAACTGTCATTGCCCTGGTCTTTCTCAAGGTCTTGATTGCACTTGAAGTACTGATCCCCATAACGCTATTTTTCTCTATTATCAGCGTCTTGGGCCGACTGCATGCTGAATCGGAAATAATCGCTATGGAGGCCTGTGGGCTCGGTGAGCGCACTCTGCTTCTCGCCGCTTTTCGCGTCTCCCTGCTGATTGCTTTGCTGGTTGCCGGGCTCTCCTTGCATGTGCGCCCCTGGGCTTACGAAAAAAGCTACTGGCTGAAAGCTGAGGCAGAAGCGAACTTTGATTTTGCCCGCTTGAAGCCCGGGCGCTTTCATGAGATTGGCGAAAATAACCTTGTCGTTTTCATGGAGACGCTTGATGAAAATCGGAAACGTGCAGAAGGGGTTTTTATCCAGCAACACAACGACACTGTCCGGAAAATAACCCGTGCCCGAGAGGCCTGGCAGGAAATCGATCCCGTAACAGACAGGAAAGTCATTTTCCTGCGCGATGGATATCACTATGACATCACTCAAGACGGCAGCAAAACACGCTTTTCGCGGTTTCAGACATTCCTCTTGCCGTTGGTCCCCAAAGAGATCACATCCATCGGCTATCGGCGGAAGGCCGCATCAACGATGAGTCTGGCCACTTCTTCCGTGCTGGAGGACAAGGCCGAGTTCCAGTGGCGTATTTCAACTGGTTTGTCATCAATTCTACTCGGATTACTAGCTGTTCCGCTCTGTCGAACGTCCCCGCGGAAAGGGAAACATGCCAAAACTTTTTTGGCTGTGATTGTCTTTGCGGTTTACTACAACATGACGGTTGTAGCTAAAACGTGGATAGAGCAGGGGGTGGTAGGCTCTTTTCCCGGGATCTGGTGGCCTCACATCCTGCTTGCTGCTTTACTGGTCATTTTGCTCAAACGTTCGAATTCCGTTGTCATGTCGTAGATGGGTCATCAGTCAATTACCGGTGCTTGCTATACTTCTTAAGGTGCCATGAAAATACTCTTTCGTTACATAGGTGTCCGGTTGGTCTGGGGATGGGTGTTGGTCCTCCTTATTCTGACAGCCCTCTTTTCTATCCTGGAACTGGTCGGTCAGGTTGACGACATCGGGCAGGGGCGCTACCAGATTGGCGACGCATTCATGTTCGTGGCTTATACGGTCCCCGGCCGGGTCCTGAACCTTGCGGCCGTGGGTGCGCTGTTGGGGAGTATCGTGGCTCTTGGGACCCTGGCCAAGGGGGATGAATTACTGGCCATGAGGGCTTGCGGCTTCTCCGTATTTCGCATCGCCCGGGCAATCTTGAGTACCGGCCTGGTGCTTATGTTGGGGGTCTTGATCCTTGCCCAGTTTGTTGTCCCGCCTCTGGAGCAACGGGCCAAGATCAATCGTGAACTCGCCCTTGCTGATTTGGGGACCCTGCTTCCGGAAGGCGGGTTCTGGACCCGTGACAACAACCGCTTCATCAACGTGCGATCTTCTACTTTTGGTGGACGGCTTGACGACCTCAGTGTTTATGAATTCGATGAGCAGGGGAAGCCCTCCCGTTTTGTCACAGCTAGCAATGCGGAAGTCGATCCTGATGGGAGTTGGATCTGCCGGGATGTTAGAGAAGTGACTTTCTCGGGTCAACGCATCCTCGATCAGGAAATCCCAACGCTGAAACTCAATGTTTTCCTGAATGCCCGGCAGGTGGATGTCCTGAGTGTCGACCCGAGCATGTTCTCTATCAGCGCCCTGTATCGCTATATTCAGGTCCTACGGGAAAGAGGGCAGAACACTGACCCGTACGTTCTGTCCTTGTGGCAAAAAACGACCCTGCCTCTTAAGGTGGAGGCTATGATTTTTTTCTCTCTGCCTTTTGTTTTCGGTTCGGCGAGGGAGGCCCGCTCCGGGCGAAGGGTGACCCTCGGGACGATTGTCGGGATATCTTATTACTATTTTGATCAGGCACTCGGTTACATGGGCTTGCTGATCGGCCTTCATCCTGTATTCACGACCTTGCTTCCCCTCGGGATTATCCTCATGTTGACCATCTGGCTGCTGCTGCGGATTCCCTAGCCGCCGACCTGATCTAATCATCTCTCGACTCAGCACCTTCAGGGTGCGGAATGCTCAGCACCGTTTCTTCCTCAGGTGCGAATCGGCACGTCTCCTCTGAGTAGCCACGAACTGACATGGTTAACTCCCAACTCGCACCGAGCCGTCTCATCCGATAAATATTATACTTGGCGCAGTTTCCCGTCCATGGACTCAATTCCGAAGCGGATGGAGCGCCAACCACCGGTATGGCCCCGGAAGGAGTTTCCAGGACAGAGAGGGCGGGGGTGTGGGCATGGCCGTGCAGTACCAGTTCTGCACCATGCCGGGCCAGCACAGTAGTGAGGGCCTTGCCGTCAGTGAGGCGCTTGCGCCAGTTCACGGTTCCCGGTACTGGAGGATGGTGGATCAGGACTATTCGCAGCAAACCCTTGTCGCCGGTCTGCTGTAAAAGGACTTCCAACCCCGATAGCTGCTTTTGGCCAAGGCTGCCAATAGCAAGCAAGGGCAGGCTGGGCCTTGCTGAGCAAAGACCGATCAGAGCAACCGGACCGCGAATCCTCAGACTGGGAAAAAAATCGGCTGTCCGGATCCCGTCCAGACTCTCGTCGGAGTTGAGGTAAGGCGACCACTTTGATAGCTTGTCGGCCCATTTCTGACCCACGTAGGCTTCGTGATTGCCCGGAATGACGGTGACCTGGTCAGGCGCCCCCAGTCTGGTCAGCCACTGTTCGGCTTCGGCAAATTCATCGGGGAGCCCGAGATGCGTCAGGTCGCCGGTTATGGCAATATGTTCGGGCCGGGTTGTTTTCAGGTCTTCGAGTAAAGCTTCGATAATGTCGAATCGATGGACAAACCGCCGTTTACGCCACCATGACAGGTAACCCAACATACGCTTGTTGAGAAGTTGCTTTATTGTTGTGTTCTTGAGCGTGGTCAGGTGAAGATCGGTAATGTGGGCCAGGGTGAAACTGTCCGTTGGTGGCGATGACACAGGTTTCGTGGCGCCCTCGGGATTAACAGGTGATGTCTCTTTCTTTACTTCCAGCATGCAGGGAGTATATAGTACCGACTTCGTTTTTTCTACCGATCTTTATTCCTGACGGAACCCGTCGGACAGTTAATGTCAGGACTGTGCGAACCTTCCGTAAATCTATTCTCAAGGCTATAACTTATGCCAGTTTGTGTACGAATTTTACAAGAAAATCCCCTCCGGTTATGGGAGTTAACCTCTCGTGAACGTCTTGAACGCATGCTTACGAAGGCGGGAGTGTCTTGCGAACAGCGAGATAACTCACCTGTTGCCGGAGAAGATTCTGTATTGTTGCTGCGCGGTGACTTCCTTTACGATCAGCGCATTGTCAAAAACATGGTCGACTCTGTTGGTGTCGTGTTGGAAATCGACACTTCACAAGGAGCCAAACCGGTTGCCGCCCACGTTTCTGCAGAACTTGCCGATCAAATGGAGACCATTCTTTCTGACGACGATTGCCATGATTATCCGCAAGGTCTGCGTCAGGAGACTCCGGAGACGCTGGTTGATGCCTACCTGATGGAATTGCGCAAGTTTGACGTTCCATACATCTTGCCGATTACTGAAAATAATCGCCGGAGCCTGGAAAAACGCCTCTTTGACGGTTCCTACAAAGGGGTTACCGACCTGGTGACCAAATGGCTCTGGCCAACCCCGGCACGCTGGGCCACAGGGATTTGCACCCGGTACGGCATTGTGCCCAACCAGGTGACAAGCCTGAGCCTTATCCTGTCGGCCCTGGCGGTTTTCATGTTTTACCAGGGATTTTACGCAACAGGCCTGGCCATGGCCTGGTTCATGACTTTCCTCGACACGGTCGACGGCAAACTGGCCAGGGTCACCCTTAATTACAGCGCTTTCGGCAATATATTTGATCATGCCATCGACCTGATTTTTCCTCCCATCTGGTACGTTGTGTGGGCCATGAGCCTGCAAAGTATACCCGGCATGTCCACGGAGGTTGCCATCTGGATGGTGATGGCCGGTTACATTGCAGGTCGGCTGGTCGAACTTGTCTTCAAGCAGTTCATTGAATCATCGGGGATCTTCTGCTGGCAGCCGATTGACTCCTGTTTTCGGCTGATCACGGGGCGTCGTAATCCCAACCTGGTTCTCCTGACCGTCAGCCTCTTCTTCGGCCGACCGGACATTGGTCTTCTGGCCGTATGCTTGTGGACAGCCCTGTCGAGTGTCTTCCTGGTCGCACGCCTGGCTATGGGGATACAGGCCCGGATGACATCCGGGCCATTGCGTTCCTGGTTCCTTGATGTTGATCCTGCAGACGAAACACTTACTTTTACTCAAAGATGGTTTTGCCGGCGGACCCAGGGTTGAGTGTTATGAATAACCCTTTCATGCAAAGCCCTGAACGTGCCCCTGATTTTTACAGCAACGGGCATTGCTTGAAGGTTGGCGTACTGACCAACCCCCGCAGTGGCGGCAATAAAAAGGGGGGTAGGGCGGTACGCAAGCTCCTGGATGGCTGGCCGGACGCCATGCATCGTGAGGCCTTTGATCCAGAAGGCATATCTAAAGCACTGTCCGATTTCTCCCGTAACGGGGTCGAGCTGATTGTGGTCAACGGTGGAGACGGCACAGTCCATGCCTCCTTGACTATCCTCGGTAATGAAAAGATATTTGATCAGCCACCGCTGCTGTCCCTGTTGTGTGCCGGCACGACCAGCATGCTGCCCAGAGATGTCGGTGTTGCTGGTTCACCGGTTGCTGCCCTACAGCGCGTCCTTGAGTGGGCGAAATCCACGAACAAAGATATTGTTGTCCGTTCACGCTCCATATTACGGGTTCAAAGACACTCAGATGCCCTTTACGGCATGTTTTTCGGGGCCGGGGCGATCTGTGAAGGGATCAGAGCCTTTCATAACAAGGACAACCCCATGGGTTGGCGCGGACAGCTGATGCCGATGTTGACCATGCTGCGTCTGCTGCTGGCGATATTTTTCAACAAGATCCCGCCTTTTTTAAACAAGACAGGCCTCAATGGACATCAACTGGAGAAGAGGGCGGACCTTTTCGTTCTCACCAGCACCCTCGAGCGACTGTTCCTTGGCATGCGACCATATTGGGGTACTGAAGAAGGTCCGTTGTACTACACGGCCGTAAGCACGAAGCCCAAAAACTTTTTGAGGATTCTGCTCTCGCTGTTTGGGTCAGGTGTGAGCCGTCATGCGAAGCCTGAAAATGGATATTTCAGTCATAATGTTGAACAAGTGCAGCTGGATATTGAGGGTGATTTTACCCTCGACGGCGAGTTGTACACCCCAGGCGACGGGCCTGTTACGATATCGTCTGCAGGCCCGGCCCTTTTTCTTTGTTCATGTTGATTGTGAACTATGAGTTGTTTTAGTGAGTAATTCTGATCATTTAAATGATGCAGAGCAGCTCGTTGATTTCCTCGGGACACACTCAATACAGAATCTGTCGCCCGGAATCAGAGCTTTGTCTGACGCAGCCCGTGAACTGCACGGCGATTCTGTCCGCGCGGTGCTGTTCTACGGTTCCTGCCTTCGATCAGGTAATGTCCACGATGGCCTCGCTGACCTTTACCTTCTGGTGGATGACTATCAATCTGCGTTCAACAGTCGCATCCTTGCTTTTTTCAATAAACTGCTGCCGCCCAACGTGTTTTATCTGGAAGTGCCGTTCGAAGGACATGTGCTGCGGGCCAAGTATGCCGTACTCAGTCTTTCTGATTTTCGCAAGGGGACTGAACGCTGGTTTCATTCCTATCTGTGGGGCAGATTCGCCCAGAAATCAGGAATAATCTACGCTTTTGACGAAACGGTTGCCCGTAAAGTGCAGGAAGCTCTGGCCTGTGCCGTCACGAGGTTTGTCTCACAGACGCTGCCACGTATGGAGGCTCAGTTCACCGCACGAGGCCTGTGGTCAAGGGGCCTTTCGCTCAGCTATCGCTCTGAGTTGCGCACCGAGGAACCGGAGAGGGCCGCTGAGCGCCTGTTTGATGCAAACCCGGGGTATTATCAAATTTTGACCGGCCTTGCCCTTGACGCGTCACCATTCAACGTAACAGTCACAAACGATACGGAGACTTCTTACTACCAGATGGAAGTCTCAGACCAGGTCCGGCACTTAAATGGATTTGCCTGGCGTGTGAGGACTCTGCAGGGCAAAATCCTCTCGGTGTTGCGGCTTTTGAAAGGGTTTTTTACCTTCAAAGGTGGTATCGACTACATCCTCTGGAAAGTCGAGCGGCATTCCGAAGTCCGGGTTGAGGTCAGTCCCTCATTAAGACGCTTGCCGCCGCTTGCGGTCGTTGTCATCTTCTGGCGTTTATACCGAAAAGGTGGCTTTCGCTAGGGTGGCTGAAAGGATCAATTCATGGGCACCAGCGCATATCCTCTGGTCTGGTAGCCGATCAGCGAGTTGAGACTGTTGCCGACGGCATGAATCCCGTCATAGAGATCTTCGGCTTCAACGCCAAACAGGTTAAGCGCATAACCGCAGGCCTCCATGCGGACTCCACGCTTGTTCAGTTCCTCAATCAGTGCAACGGTCTCTTTCTGTAGCTCGGGGTCGCCTTGTCTGCCCCGGATCAACAACTTCACCGTTGGTCCTCTCATACTGACGATGTAATGCTGTTTGACGTCCTGTTGACCGGCTTCATCAAATGTGTCGCGGATGACGGTAAAAATGAACTGGAGCTTTTCCTCATCTGTGGTCCGAACATCATAAATTGCCCGGGTCGAAGTCAGACCGGAGAAGGCGACGGCATCATTCAGGGCGAAGGCTGTTGCCGGCTGGCCCATAAGGGTGACCATGGAAAGGGTTGCTATCAGCAGGACTCTCATTGTTGGCCTCCTGTTTAGAGTAATGGTGCTATATATATTATCATTTTAGTTCGATTTTTCTTGTTGCATTTAATAGCCCTTGGCTGAAACGGTCAATCCAGTTAGAATGATTGAACAAATTCTAAACCTCTGACAATCGGTGCCATATGAATT
Source organism: uncultured Geobacteraceae bacterium (assembly GCA_964638305.1). Classification (GTDB taxonomy): domain Bacteria; phylum Desulfobacterota; class Desulfuromonadia; order Desulfuromonadales; family BM103; genus M0040. The sequence goes on from CAZXBD010000357.1 coordinate 38,346, forward strand.
ATCGTCCTATACTGAAAAACAGCCCCTTCTTCTCCGGCCTTTCTGACTCCGACCTTGATGCTTTGATGGGCATTGCTCGTATCCGTGAACATGCCCGAGGTGAGCTGCTCTTTTCTGAAGGGGAGGAAGCTGCCGGTTTTTTTGTCGTGCTGGACGGCAAGGTCAAGGTCTATAAACTCTCCCCCGATGGCAAGGAACGTATCCTGCACATCATTCATCCCGGCGGAACCTTCGCCGAAGCAGCTATTTTCGGCGATGGCCTCTATCCTGCGTATGCCGAACCGCTACAGGTTTCCAAGCTGTTCTTTCTGCCCAAGGCCGGGTTTCTAAACCTCTTGATGGACAATGGTCGTATCTCCATCAATATGATTGCAGGTTTGTCCAGGTTTCTACGCCAGTTTGCCAACCAGATCGAAGATTTGACCTTCAAGGATGTTCCTTCGCGACTGGCCCGCTACCTGATGGAGCTCTCCGGGGGGACCAGGCAGAGGATTGAACTACCGATCTCCAAAACCCAGTTGGCCTCGAACCTCGGTACCGTCAGTGAGACGCTTTCGCGCACGCTGCGCAAGCTCTCTGACGACGACCTGATCGCCG
>CAZXBD010000358.1:0-3533 GCA_964638305.1 uncultured Geobacteraceae bacterium
ATTGAGAAAGTACGCACGGACTGGATGTTCGAGCAGAGACAGAAGATGAACAAAGAGATCTATGAAAGGTTCAAGGAGCGTTATGAGATTGTTGTTGAAGAAAGACAAAGGGAGTCGGGAGTGGCAGAGGCAACACAGACAGACAAGGAAAGATCATGAATCGTATACATTCATTAATGCCGTCATTTCCGTATAACAGAGTATTGCAGGAATGCAAAATACTGTCATTCCGAGGAGCCGACAGACGACGAGGAATCTTACAACCTTTGGCTAATAAAATAATCAAGGTTTCTCACGGAGCCTGTCCTCAGCGAAAAGACAAGATTCCTCGCTTCGCTCGGAATGACACTGAGCGAAGGGTTCGAAATGACAATAAAAACGGTTTTATTGAAGCGGCACTGGCAACGGTAAAAAGAAAACAGCTGGACTGGATTCCCCGATCTCGATGCGAGTCTTCGCGGAGAGTCGCTACGACAAGTCGGGGAATGACATTGTTAAACATCGTTTTATTTATCACTTTCTTACTCACGTCATTTACACCAAATGCAGAGGCACACAGACTTCAGCCTGCATACCTGCAAATAAATGAACAGAGCGCGGGGAAGTTCAGCATTTTATGGAAAAGGCCCTTTGTCGGAAACAGGCCGATGAGTATTTATCCTCAGCTTCCTTCAGGCTGCAGCAATATCACGGAATCTCCGGTTCAGGCATTACCCAGCGGAGCAGTTGAGCGCTGGTTTGTAGATTGCGGTGCAAGCGGTATTGTAAATAACGAAATTGTAATTTCCGGCCTCCCGGCGACTCAGACGGATACGCTTCTAAGGATCCGATTAATTGACGGGGGCATGCACACAACTGTCCTTCGCCCTGAATCACCCTCGTTTCTCGTTCCTCTTAAACCATCTAAGTTGAAGGTTGCAGGTTCATATCTTGTTCTTGGCATTGAGCATATACTCGGTGGATTTGACCACCTTTTATTCGTGCTTGGACTCTTGCTGATAGTCCGGAGCACCGTGCTGTTGATAAAGACGATTACATCCTTTACGTTGGCGCACAGTGTGACACTCGCCATGGCTGCCCTCGGGTTTGTACATGTTCCACAGACTCCGGTAGAGGCGGTCATTGCACTCAGTATTTTATTTCTGGCAACAGAGCTTGTTAAGCAGCACAGGGGGGAGACCGGGCTCACAACAAAAGCGCCCTGGCTCGTTGCACTCTGTTTCGGACTGTTACACGGGTTTGGTTTTGCGGGGGCTCTTACTGAAGTAGGTCTGCCGCAGACAGATATACCACTTGCGTTGCTCTTTTTTAATGTCGGTGTTGAGGTCGGGCAGCTGATGTTCGTTGCCGGAGTCCTCACTGCTACATTGTTAATTCAGAAAATGAAATTAAGGTGGCCTGTTTGGGCGGAGCAGGTGCCGGCTTATGCGATTGGTTCGCTGGCAGCGTTCTGGTTTATCCAGAGGACGGTGTCGTTTTGGTAATCCGTTCTGCGCCCCAAAGCTTAGGGGCTACGAAGGATAAAGATAAATGAAATGAAAATCACAAAAGAATGGAAAAGGACAAGAAATGGAGTGATAGAGGAATGGAGTGATGTAAACAGCAAACACCCAATACTCCAGTACTCCAATACTCCATCGAGTTAACTTTAAATCGATACAAAGGAGGTCAAAATGAAAAAAGCCAGTCAGTCTATTTTTGCTGTAATGTTGTTATTGAGTGTTCTCGGTTTAGCTTTGCCGGCCCTGGCGTCGGACATCGGAAGTCCCAGCCCCGAAGTCGTCAAGGGACTCTACCCCGGCAAGACCTATTCTCCCTACGCCCAGCGTTCTTTCCCCAGTCGCGTGTACTGGGGAGATACGCACCTGCATACCGGGCTGTCGCTTGATGCCGGGGTGTTCGGCAACATCCTTGGCCCCGAGGACGCCTACCGCTTCGCGCGCGGTGAAGAAATAAAATCATCGACCGGGCTGCCGGTAAAGCTTGGCCGACCGCTCGACTGGCTGGTGGTGACCGACCATACCGACATGATGGGCATTGCGACTGACATCCAGCGTGGGGCGCCCAATATCCTGGCGGATCCGAAGGGCAAGGAATGGGCTGAAGGTTTTCAGAAGGGTGGCGAGGCAGCGGGCAAGGCCGCTTTCGACCTGATCACCCATTTCGCCCAGATGAAACTTCCCGAGAAACTCCTCAAGGATTACTCTCCCGGCTCTTCGATATCCAACAATGTCTGGGATAGAATCATCGATGCCGCAGATCACTTTAACGAGCCGGGTCACTTCACGGCCCTGATCGGTTACGAATGGACCTCGGTCCCAAAGGGCTTTAATCTGCACCGCAACGTGATCCTGCGCGATGACGGGAACCGGGCACGCCAAGTGATCCCGCTGACCACTCAGCCGCCCCTGGGTTCTCAGGACCCGCTGGACCTCTATAAGTGGCTGGAAGACTATGAAAGCCGGACACATGGCCAGGCTATGGCGCTTGCCCACAACGGCAATCTCTCCAACGGCTGGATGTTCCCGATGAAGAAAACCTATGCCGGCGGCAAGGTCGACAAGAATTATGTCGAGCAGCGCGCCAAATGGGAACCGCTCTACGAAGTGACCCAGATGAAAGGTGACGGCGAGGCACACCCGGCGCTGTCGCCCAACGATGAGTACGCCGACTACGAAACATGGGACAAGGGCAACCTTGATCTCACGGAACTAAAGAAACCCGACATGCTGAAGGGCGAATACGCTCGCGAGGCGCTGAAGAACGGCCTTGCCCTCGAAAAGAAACTCGGCACCAATCCATACAAGTTCGGCATGGTCGGAGCAACGGACAGCCATACCAGTCTGGCCACGGCCGAGGAAGATAACTTTTTCAGTAAGTCTGTCAGCGTCGAGCCTTCTCCGACACGGATAGCGCATCCCTTTATCAAATCGAAACTCGGCGCCATAGAAGGCGATATGATAGTTGCCTCCGGTTATCAGGGTGTCTGGGCGAGCGAGAACTCGCGCGAGGCTATCTTCGACGCCATGCGGCGCAAGGAGACCTATGCCACCACCGGCCCGCGCATCCCGGTGCGTTTCTTCGGCGGCTGGGAGTTCACCGAGAACGACCTGCGCAGCCGCGCACCGGCCTTCCGCGGCTATGAGAAAGGCGTGCCCATGGGAAGCGATCTCAGCGCGGCACCCGCTGGCAAGGCGCCGACCTTCATGGTCTATGCCTTGCGTGACTCCATCGGCGCCAATCTCGACCGCATCGAGATCATCAAGGGCTGGCTCGACTCGAGCGGTGAAACGCAGGAGAAGATCTACGACGTCGCGGTGTCCGACGGCCGCACCATCGGCTCGGACGGCCGCTGCAAAACGCCGGTCGGCAACACCGTCGACCTGGAGGCCGCGAACTGGACCAACACCGTTGGCGCGTCCGAGCTCGGTGCGGTCTGGGCCGACCCGGATTTCGATCCGAACCAAAAAGCCTTCTACTACGCTCGGGTCCTCGAGATCCCGACGCCGCGCTGGGTGCTGTACGACAACGTT
>CAZXBD010000359.1:0-3723 GCA_964638305.1 uncultured Geobacteraceae bacterium
AAAGCTGGGCGGTATTTCCGCACTGATCGAGGCGGCGCTATATGTGACGGGCTTTGGGTTGTTCCTGACCGTACTCGACCCCTCCGGCTACGAAGGACACGTCCAGCGGGTCGCATTCCTCGCAGATAATCAAGTCGCGTCGTACATCGCGAACCTACTCATCTACGTGTTGTTTGGCGTAGTGCTCGTCGTCCTGGTGCTAGCGCTGCACGCGCGGTTGAAGAATGGTTCCCCAGCAGTCATGCAGACGGCGACAGCCTTCGGTCTAATCTGGGCTGGTCTGGTCATTGCCAGTGGCATGATCGCTAACATCGGTAATTCCACTGTCGTTGGCCTCTTCAGCGAAAACCAGGATCAAGCTGTGTCGCTCTGGCTGGCGATTATCACAGTGCAAGAAGCCTTGGGCGGCGGGAATGAGATTGTAGGGGGCTTATGGGTTCTACTACTAAGTTGGGCAGCGTTAAGAGCAGGCAAGCTGCCGAAGGTGCTGAAAATCAACTTGAGGATGGTCACACCAGTAACGGGCAAGCCGAGAATCCAGCCTCCCAATTCAGTGCCGAAAATAGCCGTAATGAGATCGGTGGCCCAAGAAAGGAAAATAAGGTGTTCGGTCAGTAAAACCCGGACTGTCAATTCGCCGAATGTTGTGCCAGCAACCAGCAGCCATAATTCATAACAAAGTAGCGGCACCTGGACAAAAGTGCCTGCGATGCACAGCCAGAACAGCAAGAGCAGACCACTTCGCATTTTCGCACCCTCAAAATATTACGCCGTAATCATAGCAAGAATCGGCACTCCAAAATGGCGTTGAATATGGCCATGAGGACGGTTAACAACCCATTGGGGTCAACTAATCTGCGTTGGTATCTTGTGGCAGAGAATTAGCGTTATAAGAAGAGAGCTTTGCAAAGTCTTCAATAAATGGTATGAAATGACATTAACAGGAGCGATTCCCCCCTTGCTTTTCTGCCAATATCGGTCCAGGTTATTAATCAAATGAGAGAATCAAGAAAATGAATCCCTTGGAAACATCAATAAGGTGTGTTGCATCACCTTGTTCCACAGAAATTTAGTTAGTCGTCAATAAGATAGAAGTTTGAGACTCGAAAATGTTTTATCTGATTTATGTAAGCTCTGCTGTCAAGCTGATGGATGATGATGAGCTATTGTTTCTTCTGGCGCAAAGTCGCGAGAAGAATATAAGGCTTGGGATAACTGGAATGCTCTTGTATAAGGCTGGGAATTTCATGCAGATGCTTGAGGGAGAGAAGCAAGTAGTCCTGGAAATATACGATACGATAATAAAAGACGATCGCCACAAGGATGTAATTACAATCATCACCGGCGATATCAAGGAAAGGAATTTTGAGAACTGGACAATGGGCTTCTGCAATATGGAAAAGGCTGGGGATTTTCCAAAATACAGTGATTATATTAAGGAGAACCTTACCTTGAGATCATTCAAGGATGATTCAGAGTTTGCATACAGATTTATAACTCAATTTAACGAGATGAATAACTAGCCAGCCCAGGCCTGCAGATGTTGCGGGAGACGCAACGAAATGGTTTTTGTAGTCGGTTTCAGGTTTGGCAGAACAACCTGCCTTGCCTTGGTCCAATCCACATATTCTGAAGAATCATGCTCTTCCCAAAAACGCCGTTCCTCCTGCTCATTTGCGAATTCAGGAAAGGCTTTTGATGGAAACTTTAGCCGAACCGGGTGCGGGATAATCAGTTTCGGTCCGGAATCGATCTTTCAGCTCGGGTAGAAATGATACTCTCGGGCAAGGTCGGCCGAAGGGCGGCAGGTAGCCGCTCTGCGCTATTGAGAGTATCGTTTTTCAGGCCACTTGAACAATTGCTTTTTGGCCAGACCCGGAACAGCGCCCGTTGCGAGTGCCCATGGCAGTTGTCGACCCGCAGGAGAACTTCCTTCCTTTAAGTTTGCTTGGCTGAGACCGGCCAAAAGATCACTGATTTTGTACAGAAAAAATCAACCCCGGGCCTAAGCCCGGGGCGACAGTCCCCCTTTTATAAATTGGGAATCAGGCCTGAGTAATAACAGCTATCGAACTGATGAGGATAAAGAGCAGCCAGATTGAAAAAGTCCAACCAGCTACCATTGTAAGACTTGCTTTCAAAACGTTGGTGATTGCTGGTTTCAAGTCCTTACCCCTTAACTGTTCTTTTTCCCTGTACCGGCGCTAAGCCCGGTACTTACAGTTCGATATGATTTGCAGGTGGCGTACGTATGTTTGGCCTGTCAATCATCTAGTACAGTTATATTTATGCAAGAGTAGTGCCAAGTAATTTGGATTTTATAAAAAATTTTAAAAACAAATAGATAGAGTGATTCAATTACTACTTGCAGCAATGCCTTTAGCCAGAAGTGTCAGCCGTGGTCAGTAAAAGCGACTATTTTTGTCGGTGTTTGCGGCCTGGAACAAGCACTAATTGCAAGAAAACTCCCTTTGGATTTGCGTTCTGAGAAGTTTGGCTAACAATCCAACAACGGAAGAGAGTCGCGTATTGGCTATAAAGACGGCATCCGACCCATTTTGGAAGCTCATATGGTACAGTTTTGAAAGACGACAAATGGCCCAAAGCTGACATTCGCGCCATACCGAGAACAGGTTCCGAAAATAACGGGAAGAGCACTATGAGAGCTATAATAATTATCCTTGCTTTGCTCCAATTCTGTGCCTGCACCCCAGCGCCCGAGTCTTCAGATTCCACTATACCGGTACCAGACTTCGTCATTGCTCGTGGTCAGGAGCATTACGCTTTTAGCCGCACGATTCCGCCTGTGATTCGAGTTCGCGATGGTGCGGTCATCGAGGTGCATACGCAGGAAGCATCAGATGGTCTCGTAAAACCCGAGATGACCGTGGAGGCGTATCGTCAATTGGTCTTTCCGGAAAACTTTGGTCACCCTTTGGCTGGTCCTGTTTATGTGGAAGGCGCAGAGCCCGGTGACATTCTGGCGGTGACGCTCCACCAAATCGAACTGGAAGACTGGGGCTGGACCGATACTGACCCTCATTGGGCGTATCTGGGTGACGAGCTTGATGAGTTACATCTGAAAACCTACATCTTCGGCGAAGACGCTGTGCATGCAAGATTCTCTGACAATATCTTGATTCCGTTACGGCCCTTCCCTGGCGTGATGGGCGTAGCTCCCGACACTGACGAGATGCTATCGACTATTCCCCCCAGGGCAAACGGTGGAAATATGGACGATCCGGATATCGTGGAGGGCACAACCGTCTATTTTCCAATCTTCGTTGAAGGTGCCTTGTTCTCCATTGGTGATACGCACGCGGCACAGGGTCACGGTGAAGTGAGCGGCACTGCTATTGAGGCACCCATGCGAATCATCTATGAAGTCAATGTGCTTAAGGATGGGCGGAGGTTTTCAGAGCCACAATACGAGACCGACGACTTCTATGCAGTCACAGCCTTTGCACTGACGCTGGATGAGGCCGCGAAAAAGGCGACTCGTTTTATGATTGACTATCTGGTGGAAGAGCGCGGGTTGGAGAGGCACGAGGCGAACATGTTGTGTTCTATTGCTGCAGATCTGAAGATAGCCGAGGTGGTTGACCAGAACGTGCTGGTATCAATGCATATTTCCAAGGCTCTGTTCGTAAAAACTAAGCATCCGTGAGGTTCCGTGGCAAGGGAAGACCCGATAGCGCCCATTTTCAGATCAACGAATGGCCG
>CAZXBD010000360.1:0-32203 GCA_964638305.1 uncultured Geobacteraceae bacterium
TCGGCGATGGCCACCAACCTTGTCGAAGCCCAACTCCTGGTCATCCTCTCTGACGTCGATGGACTCTACGACAGCGACCCACGAAACAACCCTGACGCAAAACTGCTTTCCGAGGTGGAACGGCTCACACCGACAATCGAAGCAATGGCCGGCACGGAAGGCACAGAGCTCGGCACCGGCGGCATGACGACCAAGCTTAAAGCCGCGAAACGCGCCACTCTTTATGGTGCAGGCACAGCCATCATCAACGGCCGGACAAAACACAATCTGCTTCATCTCTTCGATGGTCACGAGCTTGGCACCTACTTTCTTCCGGCGCGTGATCCGATGGCCGCCCGTAAACACTGGATTGCCTTCACCAAGAAACCCAAGGGCAAACTGCTTCTCGACAAAGGGGCTCAGAGTGCGGTTACTGAACGTGGCAAGAGTCTGTTGCCATCGGGGATACATCAACTCGAGGGCAGTTTTGAACGCGGTGACGCCGTACGCCTTTGCGATCTTGAAGGCAACGAATTTGCCAAGGGTGTCACCAACTACAACTCGGCGGAATTGAGTCGCATTCGTGGCAAGAATACCAAGGAAATCGAGCTCATCCTCGGCTACCAGTATGGTGACGAAGTCGTGCATCGCGACAACATGGTTATCAGCACCTGAAGCGGCAGATCACCGAACAAAAGCGCATCACGGCCACTGCCCCCCCCCGGGGAACAAGCACAAATATCCAAGGAGCGGAAAAATGAACGTAGCGGAACAAATGCTGAAAGTCGCACAGGATGCCAAGGCTGCATCCCAGATGCTGGCCAGCCTCTCCTCTGCAGTCAAGAACGAGTTATTACAACGCATGGCCCAGGCACTTCTGGACCATACAGAAGAATTGATTGAATCGAACGAGAAGGATCTTTTCGCTGCCCGTGAGGCTGGACTTGCGCCGGCGATGGTTGACCGCCTTGCGCTTGATGCTCCGCGCATCCGAAGCATGGCTGACGGTTTGCGCGAAGTGGCAGAGCTGCCGGACCCGGTTGGCGAGATCACCGGCATGTGGCGACGCCCCAACGATCTGCAGGTCGGTCGTATGCGGATACCATTAGGTGTTATAGGCATCGTTTACGAATCACGCCCCAACGTTACCGCTGATGCCGCCGGTCTGTGTTTGAAGAGTGGCAACGCTGTCATTTTGCGCGGCGGCAAAGAAGCCATCCACTCCAACCTGGCCATCGGCAAGATTCTGAAAAACGAGCTCGAGAGGATGCAGCTCCCGCAGGCCTCTCTACAGGTTATTGAAACTACCGACCGGACAGCGGTTCTCGAATTGCTCAAACTGGAAGAGGACATTGATCTGATCATCCCGCGTGGCGGTGAAGGCCTGATCCGTTTTGTCAGTGAAAATTCGCGAATCCCGGTGATCAAGCATTATAAGGGTGTCTGTCACACTTTTGTCGATGCCAGCGCTGACTACGCGCAGGCGGAAAAAATCTGCATTAACGCCAAAGTCCAGCGACCGGGCGTCTGCAACTCCATGGAAACCCTGCTTATCCACCAGGACATCGCGGAAACTTTCGTACCGCACATTGCTGCTTCCATGCGCGCTCAGGGTGTGGAGCTACGGGGATGCGAAACCACCCGGGAATTTGCTGCCGAGGCCATCGCGGCAACCGAGGAGGACTGGCACGCCGAATATCTCGACCTGACCCTTGCAGTACGCGTCGTCGAAAACCTTGACGAAGCTATTGCCCACATTCGCAAATATGGATCGCTGCACACTGAAGTCATCGTGACCCGCGACTACGAGAATTCACAGCGTTTTCTGCGCGAGGTCAACTCCAGCGTTGTCATGGTGAATGCCTCATCACGTTTTTCCGACGGCAACCAGTTCGGTCTTGGTGCGGAAATCGGCATCTCCACCACCAAGCTGCACTCGTTCGGCCCCATGGGTCTCGAAGATCTGACTACCCGTAAATTCATCGTCCTCGGCGACGGCCAGATTCGCACCTGAAGTTGAAGCTTAAATTATGAAAACCGGCATTCTCGGCGGCACATTCAACCCGATTCACCTTGCTCATCTACGCATCGCCGAAGAAGTGCAAAGAGCGTGCGAGCTCGACAGAGTTCTGTTTATCCCGGCGGCGGAGCCACCTCACAAGAATGTTGCCGGACAGGTCCCTTTCAGACATCGCCTTGCGATGGTGGAAGCTGCGATTAATGACAACCCATCCTTTCAAGCCTCCGACCTTGAATTCCGGCGTAGCGGCAAAAGCTTCTCCGTCGACACCCTCGAGATTCTTCGTCAGGAAGATCCGAAGGGGGAGCGCTTTTTCATCATCGGTCTCGATTCATACCGGGATATTGCTTCCTGGAAAGATTTTTCCCGACTTTTCAGTCTGAGCCACGTGGTCGTGACTACTCGCCCCGGCGTTGTGGTGAAGGATTCTCTTGCCCCCCTCCCCGTTGCCAACCGCGAAGACTTCTGTTACGCTGAAGTGGCGCAAGAGATTCGTCATAAATCTGGTAACCGTTTGATTTTTTTGGAAGAAACGTGCCTGGACATTTCATCAACACAGGTCCGCAACAGACTGGCGAACGGACAATCAGTCGATCATCTGATTCCCCCCGCCGTTGCCAACTATATTGAAGAGCATGGCCTCTACCGCACGCTCACAAAAGGGAGTAATTAATTTGCTATCGCAAGACCGGGCGCAAAAATGCGCTGCATTTGCCCTCGATAAAAAGGCTTTTAACGTTCGCATCCTTGACGTTCGAAAAATCTCATCGTTAACCGATTTTATCGTACTCGCCTCCGGCAGTTCAGACCGTCAGGTCAAAGCCGCTGCAGAGTCCGTCCATCTCGGCCTGAAAAAAGACCACGACACCATGCCCATCGGTGTAGAAGGGCTCAATGAAGGACGCTGGGTACTGATCGACTACGGTGATGTCATGGTGCACGTTTTCCACGAACCGGTCCGCCTCTTCTACGATCTGGACGGACTCTGGTGCGATGCCGAAGAGATCCCTGCAGAAGAGATCATACCGGCGACCACATGAGATTAAACCTGCTCTGCGTCGGCCGCATGACCCTTCCCTACCTGAATTCCGGCTGTGCCGAATTTGCTGAGCGCCTTAAACGCTATCGGCCTCTTGCCATCACTGAGATCAAGGAGCACAAGACGGGCCGCAAGCAGGATCTGAAACGCATCCTAGCCACAGAGGGGAAGAATCTCGAGCAACGGATTCCGGCCGAAACCTTCGTGATCGCCCTCGACCAACGAGGGAAAAGCATCGATTCTGAGCAGCTGGCAAAACTCATGAATGACCACATGGTCCGCAGCATACCGGAATGGACTCTGCTGATCGGCGGGCCATACGGTCTGAGCGAAACCCTGCGAAAAAGGGCGGACCTGGTCCTTTCCCTGTCGGCGATGACCCTGACTCACCAGATGGCGCGACTACTGCTGCTCGAACAACTCTATCGCTGTTGCACAATTATCCGTAATGAGCCCTATCACCATTAATACTCTCCGTCCGACTCCTGTCAGGACTGTGAATCAGATCATACAGGATGATTTTTTCTTCGCCTGAAACCTCTCTTTTGTGGTTAACTGTACAGGTACATTTTACAATGGATCTCAAGTTTAGAAGGAGAGTAGCATGAGCAAGCAGTTTGACCAGGTCAAAGCACAATTACTCAAAGAGCGTCGGGACCTGCTCCAGGAAGTCAGCAATTCTTATGAAACCTGTCGTGAGATAGGGCAGGATGGTGTTCCTGACATCGGTGATATGTCATCTGTGGCGTACAGTCGCGATGTGCTCTTCAATGTCAGCGAAACCCAGCGTCAGAGAATTAATGATATCGATGTAGCCCTGGAACAGATTGAAAAAGGCGAATACGGCATCTGCATGGGTTGTGGTGAAAAAATTTCACCGCGCCGGATGGAAGTTCGACCCTTTTCGCGTTATTGTATTGAATGTAAAACCGATATTGAGAAATTCGGCGAGTAATCCGCCCCTGTGATTTTGGGTTCTTACCCGTAGGAGAACAATTATGACATTCATGGCCTTCATGCTGATCATCGTCTTCTTCCTGTCTTTTTTTATCTACTGCACCTGGCTGAACCCGGAAGATATCACGCTCTTCTATTGGACCGGCCAAAGCATCACCTTTTCACCGGCCATCCTGATTCTTGGATTCATCCTGATCGGTCTGACCATTGGTTACGGTGCTCACATCTACAGTGTCATTACATACGGGTTTAAAAACTGGAAACAGGATCGGGAAGAGAAGAAAACTCGTGAAATCAGCGCTATCTACCGTGAAGGCGTCGGCAGGCTTCTTTCCGGCGATCTGAAAAAAGCCCGCGTACTGCTTAAAAAAGCGCTTGACCGTGATCCCAAACGGGTTGATACGTTAATTGCTCTGGCCAGCCTTGCCGACCAGGAAGGGAATCCCGAAGAAGGCCTGGAACTACTACGCAAGGCCAGTGAGATCGACCCAAAAAGCATTGAAGTCCTTTTCAAGACGGCAGCAATCCAGGAAGAGACCGGGAAGGACGAAGACGCCATGGCATCTTACCTGGAACTGATCGCGAGGGAGAAAGACAACCGCAAGGCGTTACGTTGCCTGCGCGATCTCTACCTCAAGTGCGACCGCTGGCAGGAAGCCCTGGAGGCTCAACGCAAAGTCCTCAAGGCCGGTCCGGGCGCCAATCGCGTCACCGAAGAGAAATCCTTGCTTCTCTATCTGCGATATGAAGTGGCCCGTCAGGCAATCGACAGCGGCACCCCTGAAGAAGCCAAATCAGAGCTGAAAGACATCCTGCGCCAGGAGCCTGACTTTGTCCCGGCGCAAGTCTCGCTTGGCGATGCCTATGCCACCATGGGCCGTGGCGACGATGCCGTCAAAGCCTGGCAGGACGGTTACAAGAAACTCGGAAAAGGTGTTTTCCTTGAGCGCCTCGAAAATTATTTCATGGAGCGCGAAGACCCTTCCTCATTGCTCAACTTCTTCCGTGCCCAGGTGTTGGAACAAGGCGAAGACTTGATTTTTCGTCTCTTCTACGGCAAGCTTTGCCTGCGTCTGGAAATGGTCGATGAAGCCAAAGAGCAGTTGCAATCGGTGGAAAGCTCCGGTGTCGAATCCTCTCAACTCCACCTGCTACTGGCGGAAACCTATCGGCGCTGCCGCGAATCGGAACAAGCGATCAACGAATACCAGAAGGCTTTGGGCATAACCAAGCGCCTGCACCTCAACTTCAGCTGCGAAAAGTGTCAACACGTCACTTCCGAGTGGAACAGCCGTTGCCCTTCATGTGGGGAATGGAACACAACCAGCCTGGTAGATCGTAAGGTCATTCAGGAAGCCCGTCCACTTGCACTGGAAAAGATGGTTATTCACCATGGTGAGCAAAAAGAGTGGGCAGGTGCATGAGAAAACCGGTTGCCCTGATCATTCTTGACGGCTGGGGAATCAATGAGAACTGTGAAAACAATGCCGTTTGTCAGGCACAAACACCGAACCTTGATGAACTTGCCAGCAGCTATCCCTCTTCATGTTTGAAGGCCTCGGGGCTGAATGTCGGCTTGCCCGAAGGGCAGATGGGCAACTCGGAAGTCGGCCACCTCAACATCGGCGCCGGTCGCATTATTTATCAGGATTTGACCCGTATCAGTCACAGTATTGATAAGGGAGATTTCTTCACTAACTCCGTCCTGCTTGAAGCTTTGAAAAGCATTCGCGAAGCCGAAGGCAAATTACACCTGATGGGGCTCCTGTCCGACGGCGGTGTACATTCTCACAACACTCATCTCTATGCCCTGATTGAACTCGCAAAACGCGAAGGGGTCGAAGTCTGCGTTCACGCCTTCATGGACGGACGCGACACGCCACCGCAAAGTGGCGCCGGTTACCTCGAACAGCTTGAAGCAGAGATGGCTCGCCTGGGGCATGGTCAACTGGCGACCGTAATCGGTCGATACTATGCCATGGACAGGGACAACCGCTGGGATCGTGTAAAAAAAGCCTGGCTGTCAATGGCTCTCGGGCAGGGTCTTCCTGCTGATTCAGGCGATGAAGCGATACAGTCCGCCTATGCTTCCGGCCAAACTGATGAATTTGTTAAACCAAGAATCATCCAAAAAAACGGCAGACCGGTTGGCCGCATCAGTGCGCAGGACGGTATTATCTTTTTCAACTTCCGCGCCGACCGGGCCAGAGAAATCACCCGCACATTCACGCAACCGGATTTCGCCGGCTTTGAACAACCAGAGAAGCCATCACTTTCGGCTTTTGTCTGTCTGGCCGAATACGATGTAACATTTGATCTCCCGGTCGCCTACGCATCCGAAAGTTATCCAAAAATCCTGGGTGAAGTCATTGCTGATGCGGGCTTGCGACAGCTCCGAATCGCTGAAACTGAAAAGTATGCCCATGTCACATTCTTTTTCAACGGCGGCGTCGAAGTTCCATTCGCCAACGAAGACCGAGCATTGATCCCGTCGCCGAAGGACGTCGCTACATACGATCTGAAACCTGCTATGAGCGCCCCGGAAGTGACCGAAGAAGTAATCCGGCGCATCCGAACGGGCGGCTACGACCTGATTATCCTTAACTTTGCTAATCCTGACATGGTCGGCCACACCGGCATCCTTCCGGCGGCCATCTCCGCCATGGAAACCGTTGACAGCTGTACTGATCGCGTCGTCAAAGCCCTGATCGAGGCGGGCGGGTGTGCGCTGATCACGGCCGATCACGGCAATTGCGAAATGATGACAGACGGGAACGGTTCTCCCCACACCGCACACACAGCGAACCTAGTCCCCTTAATCCTGGTCGACCCGGACAACAGGCAAGCAGAGCTACGGCCAGGGATTCTTGCCGACATAGCACCTACCATCCTCAACCTGATGGGTCTCGCTGTTCCGGAGGAGATGACCGGCAAGAACCTCATCGGGTAAAGAATTATGTAACCGGGAATCCCGATCTGTTTTGTTGAGTCCTTTAATACTTGTTGTTATTTTCTGCATCTCCGGGGGGGCCATGTGGAACAGTTTTCGCCAGGCACTGGCGGCCAGTATCGACCTTCTGCTACCATCCGCATGTCTGCTCTGCGGGAGCTTATTATCCTCAGAGTTCAGTTCGCAATCTTTCTGTCAGGACTGCCTGGCAAGTATGCCCCCCTTGGGCCAATCGCATTGCAGTTGCTGCGCTCAACCCTTCACCACCGCCACGTCAAATCATCACTGCGAGAACTGCCTGAGGCGTCCACCGCCTTTTTCAAAGGCCCATGCTGCATGTCTCTATCAGGACAACATCAAGAAGGCCGTTCAGAGACTGAAATACCGTGGTCAGCTGACTCTGGCAAAACCTCTCGGGCAACGTCTGGGCAAGACCCTTGCCGGAAGTAGAGATAGCTTTGCCTTTGATCTTATCGTTCCGGTGCCACTCCACCCAAACCGGTTAAGAGCCCGCGGCTTCAATCAGGCCCTCGAAGTCGCCCGACCAATTGCTCGCCAGATGAGCATCCCTCTCGACGCGGCACTTTTACAGCGCATCCGCAAGACACCTCAGCAGCAGGGCCTGTCAGCTTCTGCACGCCGCAGCAACCTGCACAACGCATTTGCTCTCACCTCAAAACCTTCGAAGCTCAGAATTCTGCTGATCGATGATGTTATGACAACGGGTGAAACCGTGCGCGAATGCAGTCGGACTCTTGTAGCTGGCGGCGCAGAGGAGGTTCAGGTGGCAGTGGTTGGTCGTGCCTGAGTTGTCCGATGTTTGGGAAAACCAGACGTTTCTGTTAAAATGCTTAATATCTTAAATTAATCCGGGTCTTACTTATGGCAGATGACAGCATTATCATACAAAACATCAAGCTCGAACATGCTTTAAGCACCATCCCGAGTGGGCTCTATGTCGTCGACTTGGAGATGAAGATTGTCTACTGGAATCCAACAGCAGAACGGATTACAGGTTATTCTGCGAAGGAAGCCGTCGGTCAGCATTGCTCCTTTCTGCAGGGCATCCCCTGTGCCGAAAAATGCGGCCTCTACCAGAGCGACACCCCCAAACCGATCATAGGCGGACAATGCACCATAGTCACCAAATCCGGTGAGACCATCTACCTGCTCAAAAACATGGAGTTCCTGCGCGATGCCGACGCTGAAATAATTGGCGGCATTGAGTCGTTCAACGACATCACCCGACAACGTGAGCTCGAAATGTCACTTCGCCACCAGGCAGAAGAGCTTGAAATGCGGGTTAAACAACGGACTGAAGAACTCGAGAAGAGCCAGACACGATTCCGCACCGTTCTGGACAACATGGATGATATGGCGTACATCGCCTCGGAAGAGTACATCTTGACATTTATGAACCGGTCCATGCTGGAAATGTTTGGAGACCGAATCGGTGAGCACTGCTACGAGGTTCTACACAATGAGACGACATCCTGTTCCTGGTGTCCAATGGACAAGGTGTTCGAGCACCGCACGTTGCGCGACGAGCGCCAACTAGGTGACCAGGGGAGGCTCTACGAAATCGTTCATTCACCTCTGCCACCAGAAGATGGCGTGCAGCAGAAGCTTGCAGTTTGCCGGGACATTACCGTTCGCAAGCAAGTTGAGTTAGACCTAAAGGAAGCCAACCGTGAGCTCGATGCTTTTGCACATTCTGTCGCCCATGACCTGCGCGGCATCCTGGCACCGGTGGTCACTTACATGGACTTTCTTCGTATGACTTACAGCGAAGTCTTCGAAGATCAGATTCTGCAGATTCTCGGCGAAGTGGAACGACAAAGTGAACGGGCCATAGCTTTGCTCGATGACCTGCTCGACCTGGCTCAGGTCAAGCAGATCAGACTGGATGACCACCCCACAGATGTCAATTTAATCGTCGACGAAGTCGTGCGTGAACTGGAGCTTGAAGAAGACGACATCCCCGTGATCAATAGCGAGGAGCTACCGCCGACCTGGCTCCCCGAGACCCTGGTTTATCAGCTTTTCACCAACCTGCTTCGTAACGCATGTCGTTATGTACCAAAAACAGCCGGAGAAGTTAAGGTCGGAAGTTGGGGCGAAAACCATCGAACCACCTATTTTGTCCGTGATCACGGCCCGGGAGTCCCTCGCAAGGAGAGCGAGATAATCTTTGACATATTCTATCGTGGCAAAAACTCCAGGGGTCAGCAAGGCACCGGCGTCGGTCTGGCGATCGTTCGCAAAATTGCCCTGCGCTGCCAGGGTCAGGCCTGGGTTGAGCAAACACCTGGTGGTGGTGCCACTTTCTGTATAGCACTGCCGAAAAAGGCTCCTCTTGGCAGCCATGAGGAAGAGATCGCCTGAACAGCAACAGAAACTTCATTGGTAAATCTGCGCTCGAACCCTTCCCAACATGAACAGAGCACTGAATATAACAATACTCCAGATCCAGAGAATCCTTTACGACCATTTTGGCACACTTCACTGGTGGCCCGCCGAAACGCCCTTTGAAGTCGCCACGGGGGCCATCCTCACTCAGAACACCGCCTGGACCAACGTGGAGAAAGCCATCCACAACCTCAAGCAGGCCGATTCCCTCTCGCCAGAAAAGCTGGCAATTATCGACCTTGAGCAGCTTGAAGCACTGATCAGGCCTGCCGGCTTTTTCCGCCAGAAAGCAACCCGGCTGCAAAATTTGGCAAAGCACCTTGTGAACGATTGGCAGGGAAACCTGCAAGACTTTTGCAGAGGTCGGCTCGACGACGCTCGTGCCAGGCTGCTCACCCGGCCCGGGATCGGCCCGGAAACAGCCGATTCCATCCTGCTCTATGCGGCTAACCGCCCGTCATTTGTTGTCGATGCCTACACCAGACGCATTTTCGGGCGCATCGGCATTTTGCAAGGGCATGAAAGCTACGACGAGATCCGCTGCATGTTCATGCGGAGCCTCCCCGAGGACACACAGCTCTTCAACGAATACCATGCACAGATTGTACAATTGGCCAAAGCTTTCTGTCGAAAGAACAGGCCTCTCTGCTTCAATTGCCCCCTCAATGGGGTTTGCCTCCATGCAAAAACGGAACAGAGCTAAGACAAACGTCAGGTGAAGTTTGCTTTTTCACCCCAGCCTCCGCGCATGATCCAACCGTCCCCAACCAGACGAAAACCGCGATTTTCCTTGACTAATTCACTAGTTCTGGTATCCTTCACCGCTTTAAATTGGCACAAAAAAGGGAGCTTTGCAGAGTATGGCCATGGACTACAAAGAGACACTTAATCTTCCGATAACCGACTTTCCGATGCGCGGCAACCTGCCGCAGCGCGAACCGGAGATCTTGCAGCGTTGGGCCGAACTCGATCTGGACGGCAAACTCAGCGAACCTGTTTCAGGCAAACCGAACTTCACCCTGCACGACGGCCCCCCCTACGCCAACGGCAATATCCACATCGGTCATGCGCTGAACAAGATCCTCAAAGACATTGTCATCAAAAGCAAACGCATGCAGGGCTTCTATGCGCCCTACGTCCCCGGATGGGACTGCCATGGCTTGCCTATCGAGTTGAAAGTCGACCAGAAGCTCGGCAAGAAAAAACGTGAAATGAGCAAGGCCGAAGTGCGCAAGGAGTGTCGCATCTACGCCAGGGAATGGGTTGATATCCAGAGCGTGGAATTTCGTCGCCTCGGCATTTTTGGCGACTGGCAACACCCCTACCTGACCATGACTTCAGGCTACGAGGCGGCTACGGCTCGTGAACTGGCTCGCTTCGCCGAACGGGAAGGGCTCTATAAAGGGCGCAAGCCGATTCATTGGTGTTCCTCCTGCGTCACTGCTCTGGCCGAAGCCGAAGTCGAGTACGAAGACCACACTTCACCATCAATCTACGTTAAATTTCCGTACAACGATGACCTCCCCGAGGGCTTTTCCGAACTTTCCGGCAAACCGCTCTCGTTCGTTATCTGGACGACAACACCTTGGACAATTCCGGCCAACCTGGCCGTCTGTCTGCACCCTGAACTTCCCTACGTGGCGATAGACACCGGTACGGAGTTGCTGGTTATGGCGGAAGGCCTGTACGCCAAAGTTCTTGATGAAATCGATATCACTGGCTACAAAGTGATCAAAACCTTCCAGGCCGACGTCTTTGAGAAAAAAGAGTGCCGTCACCCCTTTTACGATCGTGCCTCACTTCTGGTCCTCGGCGATTATGTAACCCTTGAGGCAGGCACCGGCTGTGTTCATACCGCTCCAGGCCACGGTCACGACGACTACCTGACCGGTCTGCGCTACGGACTTGAAATCTACAACCCGGTGGACGACTACGGCAAATATCGCGAAGATCTCGAGTTTTTTGGCAAAGAAAAGGTTCCGGCAGTTAATCCACAGGTCACGGCAAAGCTCGCCGAAGTCGGTGCCTTACTGAACGAAGACAAGATCACGCACAGCTACCCACACTGCTGGCGCTGCAAAAAACCGATCATCTTCCGGGCTACGGAACAGTGGTTCATCTCCATGGAAGCCAACCAGCTGCGCCAGAAGGCGCTTGACCATATCAATGACGTGCAGTGGATTCCGCACTGGGGCCGTGACCGCATCTACAACATGATCGAAAACCGCCCGGACTGGTGTATCAGCCGTCAGCGCAGCTGGGGTGTACCGATCACGGTCTTTTATTGCAGTAAATGTGACGAGGCGCTGGCCGACGGTAAAGTCATGCACCATGTCGCCGACCTCTTCGAAGACACCGGCAGCGATATCTGGTTTGAAAAGGACGCAAAGGAACTTCTGCCAGAGGGTACTACCTGCCCGAGCTGCGGTTACGATGACTTCCGAAAGGAGATGGATATCCTCGATGTCTGGTTCGATTCCGGTGTTTCCCATGCCGCCGTGGTAGAGCCTAATGACAATCTGCAATCGCCGGCGGACCTCTATCTCGAAGGCAGCGATCAGCACCGTGGATGGTTCCACTCCAGCCTTTTAGCAGCGGTCGGCACCCGCGATGCAGCCCCTTACAAGGCTGTCCTCACTCACGGCTTCGTCCTCGATGAAAAAGGCAGACCGATGTCCAAGTCGGTGGGTAATGTAATCGCCCCTGAGAAAGTCATCAATCAGTACGGCGCCGAGATCCTGCGCCTCTGGGTTGCTACTCAGGATTATCGTAATGATACCCGCGTCGGTGATGCAATCCTCAAGCAGGTCTCCGAGGCCTACCGGCGCATCCGTAACACGGCTCGCTACATTCTCGGCAATATCCACGATTTCAACCCGGCCACCGACAGCGTAGCCGACAGCGAGCTGCTTGAGATTGACCGCTGGGCGCTCTCCCGACTGCAAGGACTGGTCAACCGGGTTCTTAAATCGTACGACTCCTACGAATTCCATGTGCTCTATCATGCCGTACATAATTTCTGCTCTGTCGACATGAGCGCCTTCTACCTCGACGTTCTCAAGGACCGGCTCTACACCGCCCCGACTGAGAGCCTGGAGCGCCGGAGCGCGCAGACAGCGATGTACCGTATCCTCGAGAACCTCACCCGCATGGTGGCCCCGGTACTGTCATTCACTGCAGAGGAGATATGGGGTTTCTTGCCAGGAGAGCGCGAAGCAAGCGTCCATCTTGCCGAGTTCCCCGACTTTGACACCAGCCTGATCAATCCGGCGCTGGAAACGAAATACGAACAACTGCTGAACGTACGCAGCGACGTCGCCAAAGTTCTCGAACAGGCACGCACGGAGAAAATCATTGGTCACTCTCTCGATGCGCGGGTGGAACTCGCTGCCAGTGGTAAGCTCGGGGAGCTGCTCAAAGATGAAGCCGGGCAACTTGCCGGGTTCTTTATCGTCTCTCAGGTTGAGATCTTTGATAGCCTGATTGATAGCAGCACCGGCGAGAATCTGAAAGAGCTGCAGATCCGGGTTGACAAGGCAAACGGCGAAAAGTGTTCGCGCTGCTGGAACTACGCCACCACTGTCGGGGAAAGCGAAGAGCATTCGGAGCTCTGTCATCGTTGCCTTAAGGTACTCGCCTGAGGACAACGGGACGCGTGACGCGGAACGAGGAACGAGAAGCCCCTAGGAAAACCCCGCCGTCACCACCAACCTGGCATCACGACAGCAACCACTTGATATTGGGTTTTTCGCGTCTCGCGTCACTCGTTTCGTGTACCGAGGATTTATGTCCAGATACCGCACACTAGCGATCATCACCGCAATTATCATGGTTCTCGACCAGGCGACCAAGCTGTACGTGGATGCCAACTTCCGACTCCACGAAACCATGCCGGTGGTTCGCGGTTTTTTTCACCTGACCTACGTGCGTAACAAGGGTGCCGCCTTCGGCATCCTTTCAGACAATGCCGTGCGGATCCCGTTCTTCATCACCGTTTCGATCATTGCCATGATCGGTATCCTCTGGTATGTCAGGCGCATCAGAGACGACCAGAAACTGTCTCTTTTTTCCCTCTCCCTGATTTTTTCCGGCGCCTTTGGCAACCTGGTAGACCGGATACGCCTCGGTGAAGTCATCGATTTTCTCGACGTTTTCTGGCAGCGCCATCACTGGCCGGCCTTTAATGTCGCCGACTCGGCGATTACTGTGGGGGTAGTGCTACTTTTTATCGACATGTGGCGTGAGGAGCGCAACACAGCGGAGAAGGCTCCGGTCAAAGACCAAGAGTGACGAGTATAAAGTTCTCTACGACGATTTGTTTTCAGCCCGGAGTGACCTCCACAAAGGAACAAGAGTCAACATAGGAAAAAACGTCAGGAGCTATTCGTCCGTACTCACAACTTTCCGTCTCCATCCTGACCTGGGGACCATATTAACGTAGACCTGTTATTTCAGTAGCACCCAAACCCCGGCTCATATCACAAATCTAATTATTTCAATGTGGAATTCTTATTGCAAATATGGCACTTTACGCTAAATAGTCGTAATCTAGCCCCGTTCGCTTTTTCGATATATAAGCCCGCCTTTCCCGGGAGCCTGCGATAAAGCAAGAATACCGGCATCACTATGACAAAAGCGCCGCACAAATTACCGCACCTCATCAATGACAAAAGCCTCTCAGAACGGGAGGACCACACTTCCCGGCCGAGCGAACTTTTTAACCGCAAGGTTGTCAGCATAAGGGTCAAACTGACGTCTCTGACCTTGGCCATAATCGCCCTGATCACTACGGGGTCATCAATGGTGTCGATCCAGAACATGGATCGGGAACTGCTTGATTCACTGACCAAACGAGGAGCCTCCATCGCTCTCAGTGCAGCGATCCCGGCTGGCTACAGTATTCTCACCAACGATCGTCTCGCCCTCGACAACCTGGCAGCCAAGATCGAATCGTCGCAAGATGACATCGTCTACCTTGCCATCATTAACAACGACGGCAACGTACTTGCACACAACAAACTAACGGAAACCGGATCCCTCTTTGAAGTAGCGATTGGCGCGCCCTTGCAGCACGGTCCCGACTTCTCCATGCACAAGGTTGACAGAGACGGCCTTGCCAGCTACGAGTTCCAGGCACCCATTCAGTTTGCCGACAACCAGGTTGGCCGCATCATTGTCGGCATTGATGCGGCCACGCTTAACGCCGCCAAGGAGTCTGCACGCCAAAGGATTATCCTGATCTCTATTGTGGCTCTGATTTTCGGTGCCTTGTGCACTTTCATGCTGTCGAAACTGATAACGACACCGATCGAACGCCTGTCCGCCGGCGTATCCCAGATCACAGCAGGCAATTATCATATTGAAGTCAAAGTCACATCAAAAGACGAACTCGGTGAACTGACACGCAGCTTTAATGAAATGTCCCGTGTCATCATGTCGCAAAAAGAAAGCCTGGAAGGTTATGCCGGGAACCTCGAAGAAGCCTACATCTCGACGATACGGATTCTTGCTGCCAGCCTGGATGCCAGAGACAATTACACTTTTGGACATTCTGCAAGAGTGGCCCGACTCGCCCTGTTGGTCGGCCAGCGCCTCGGCCTTTCCGCCGCGGAACTTAAAGAGCTTGAAATGGCCTGTTTTCTTCACGACATCGGCAAAATTCACGTCCCCGACGGCATCATCAACAAGCCGACTCCACTCGATCAGGAGGAGATTCAAATTATCGAGAAACACCCGGAGCAGGGTGCGGACATCCTTCAGCTGGCAGAATCACTCCACAAATATATTCCTGTCGTTCTGCACCATCATGAATGGTATAATGGTCAAGGTTACCCTCACGGGTTGCAGGGCGAAGAAATTAACATCTACGCCCAGATCGTCTCAATAGCCGACTCTTACGATGCCATGACCTCATCACGGCCATATCGCAAGGGCTGCTCCAGAGACGAAGCAACGGCGGAGATCAAGAAATTCAGCGGCACCCAGTTCAGCCCCGAGTTAACGGACATTTTTCTGGCGGCATTGAGTGATTATGAAGACGACCAGGATTTTTTCTCCACTGAAGGCTTACATGAAGCGCATCATTTTATATATACTCACAGCCCTGCTGTCGACGTTGATGCTCACAGCATGCGGGATGCTGCCTCACAAGGCAGATGTTTCGCCCAAGCCCGAAAAAATTCAAGAGCCCGCAAAACCAGCTAAGCAACCCAAGCAAGAAAAAACTCGAGCGCCTGTCAAACCACCCGAACAACTTAAGCAGAACGATGCACTGACTCAGCAGAAAATTCACCAGTTACTCAGCGAGCAGGACTACGTCGGCGCCATCGATCTTATCCAGAATGAATTTCACAAAGGGGCAGACGATCAGGCCCTGGCCGAAGAGTACCTGCAAGCAGCCAACGGCAGCCTGATACTGGCTGAGTCTTTGACAAGCCAGGGCTATTGCTCAAAAGCAGCCATCCTTTTAAAAGCTGTCCAGGACAGCTATCCCAAAAGCCTCGAACTTCAACAGCAGATTAAAGCCTCACCCGTGCAGATTGCTGAAAGAATTGATGCCTGTACGGAGAAACTCATGGAGGCGGGATTGGTTGCCTACCGCTCTGGAGAATTCGCAGCAGCCATCAATATATGGGAGCAGGTTATTGAATTCAACCCGCAGCACCAGGCCGCTAAAGACTCAATTCAAACCACAGAACGGCAATTGACTAGCCTCAAGGCCCTGGACAAAAAAGAATAACTGTTTCGCGAAAACACAGAAGATTTGGGCCAAAGTATCCCGGCCAAGGAGAGAAGTCTGTGACTGCTTCACCGCCTATCCACCTCGCTCGACGTGTCACAGAGGTTACACCCTTTCTTGCCATGGAAATCATGGAAAGGGCCAAGAGCCTAGAAGCCGAGGGTCGCGAGATCATCTATCTCTGCCTGGGCGAGCCGGACTTCCCGACACCCGAACCGATCGTTAAAGCCGCACACGAAGCGATGCTGGCCGGTGAAACCCGCTACACTCACTCTCTCGGTCGGATCGAACTGCGCAACTCACTGGCGGAACATTACCAGAATCGCTACGGGATAACCGTTGACCCGGGACAGATCATTGTCTCCTCGGGCACCAGCCCCTTGATGCTTCTGCTCTTTGCTGCACTCTGCAACCCGGGTGACGAAGTTCTTCTCTCCGATCCCGGCTATGCCTGCTACCCCAACTTCATCCGCTTCGTCGGTGGAAAGCCCCGTTTTCTGCAGACCCGCCCAGAGCAGGGATTTCAGCCGCAGCCTGAAGAGGTTCGTGCTCTGATCAACAGCAGAACTCGTGCCCTTCTGATCAACTCCCCGGCCAACCCTGCCGGATCGGTACTCTCCCGCACTGAACTGGAAAAACTGGCCGAACTCCCGGTCCCGCTGATTTCTGATGAAATTTACCACGGGCTCACCTACGAAGGCGACGAACACAGCATTCTGGAGTTCTCCGAAGAGGCGTTCGTCCTCGGAGGCTTCTCCAAGGCCTATGCCATGACAGGTTGGCGACTCGGCTACCTGATTGCACCGAAGAGCGCTATCAGAGCGCTGCAAACCTTTCACCAGAATGTGGTAATCAGCGCCAACAGCTTTGTACAGTTGGCAGGGGTGGCCGCACTGCAAGAAGGTGGACCGTACCTTGCCGAGATGCGCACCGAATACGATCGACGACGGCGGCACCTGATCCCGCGCCTTGAAGAAATTGGTCTCAAAATCCACACCCGGCCAGCAGGAGCATTTTATGTGCTTGCCGATGCACGCCATATCTCTCACGACTCACTTGCATTAGCCAAAGAAATTCTCGAAGCCACCGGCGTCGCCCTCACTCCGGGCATCGACTTTGGTGAAGGAGCTGAAGGCTTCCTGCGTTTTTCCTATGCGAATTCAATGGAAAATCTTGACAGGGCGGTCGACCGCCTTGCTGTTTTTTTTCGGCAACGAGGGTGGGTTTAGGTTCAAGCCAGACTTATAAACAATCTGACTTCTGAATCAAGAACTCAGAAAAAGGGAAGATTTCGACAACCTGCGCCAGACTACCCTTAATCCGGGGTTGCACCCCCGGATTTCTGCTTTGTTTGCAAAACCAGGCGGCTTAAAACAGATACTTCTCCTCCTCACAGGCCGTTTTGGCCAGGAGCCTCTTTGCCTGGAGTAATCCAGAAGCATCATACTTTGCAAACCGCCGAACTCCGGAAAGGAACATCAGTAACTGGTCACCCTCTTCGACATAAAAAGCGCCCTTCTTGGCTGCGGTACCAGCGACCTCCGTGGCGTTGAAGGCAAAGACCTTGACGACCGCCTCAAGCAGTTTCTGCTTATTCTCGCCTACTGACTGATACATTTTCTCCGCACGCAGCACGGCACTTTCGATGGCAAATATCTGAATCACCATATCGGCGGACGCCAAGAGAATCTCCTGCTCATCACCAAGCTTGGTCATATATTTCTGAACAGCACTGCCAGCAAGAATCAGAAAGAGTGTTTTAAGATTTTTCAAGAGCACTTTTTCAGCAGCAAATGGTATCGAATCGTCCAATTCTTCAAAGCTTGGCGTCATCAATGATTCGAAGGCTTTCATCGCCTCAGCCTGTAATGGCAACTCCCCCTTCATCGACTTGCGTAAAATCATGCCGGGGATCAAGAGTCGATTGATTTCGTTGGTGCCTTCGTAAATTCGATTGATCCGTTCGTCACGATAGAAACGTTCCGCCGGGTATTCACTGACGAAACCGTAGCCGCCGTGGATCTGCACCACCTCATCGACCACCCGGGCCAGCACCTCACTGCAAAAAACCTTGGAGATCGCACATTCCGTGGCATATTCCTCGATGCCCTTTTGGTACTCTACATAATAATTATCGATATCCCTGTCGATCGTTGCCAGCCTGGTATCAAGCAATCCGGCCAGACGGTAAACGAGTGATTCTGCAGCAAAGGTATCCGCGGTCAAATCAGCAATTTTTTCCTGTATGGCACCAAAGGCACTGATCGGTTGGTTGAACTGTTTACGTTCGTTGGCATACTTGACGCCGACCAGCGTTGCCTGTTTGGCAGCACCAGTGACACAGGCACCCAGCTTGAAACGCCCTACATTAAGGACATTGAAGGCGATCTTATGTCCCTTGCCGGCCTCGCCGAGAAGGTTTTCCACCGGGACCTTACAGTTATCGAGAATCACTTGAGTCGTCGATGAGCCCTTGATGCCCATCTTTTTCTCTTCGGCACCAATGACGAGACCTTCAAAATCCTTCTCGACCAGAAATGCAGTAAAAAGTTCCTTGTCGATCTTGGCAAAAACAATGAAGAGCTTGGCGAAACTGCCATTGGTAATGAACTGTTTAGTGCCGTTGAGAAGATAGTGGGAACCATCCTCGCTTAGGGTCGCAGTCGCTCTTGCGCCGAGGGCATCGCTACCCGATCCCGGTTCAGTCAGACAATAGGCGGCAGGCCATTCGCCACTGACCAGCTTCGGCAGGTACTGCTCTTTCTGTGCGTCGGTCCCATAGTAGACCAGCGGCAAAGTGCCGATCCCGGTATGTGCAGCATAGGCAACTGAAAACCCCCCGGCAGGAGCTATTTTTTCGGCAACCAGCATACTGGTCACCTTGTCGAGCTCCAGGCCGCCATACGCCTCTGGAGTATCGATCATCAACAGGCCGAGATCGCCACATTTCTTGAAAGCTTCTATGACCAGGTCAAAATTCTGAGCTTCAATTTCATCGAGATGCGGCACGATTTCATTCTCGACAAACTGCTCTGTGGTCTCGGCAATCTGCTTCTGTTCGTCGGTAAATTCCTCGGGAGTAAATACCTCCTCACAAGTCACTTCCGTAATCAGAAACTCACCACCTTTGAAGATTCTCTCCGTCATAGGTCACCTCATCTACAGATTTTGCGCAAATCATTCTAGATTCACCCGCAACAGCATACCCACTTTACATCCGTTCAAAGATTCCGGCAGCGCCCATGCCGCCACCGATACACATGGAAACCATGCCATAGCGTGATTGACGACGACCCATTTCGTGTAAAAGGGTTGCCGTCAGCTTGGCCCCTGTGCAACCGAGGGGATGACCCAAAGCAATGGCACCGCCGTTGACGTTGATGATCTCCGGATTAAGTGCCAATTCCTTGATCACCGCCAGCGACTGAGCTGCGAAGGCCTCGTTAAGCTCGATCAGCTCGAGATCGTCCTGCTTTAAACCGGCCATCCCGAGTGCTGCAGGGATCGCTTCGACAGGACCGATGCCCATGATTTCCGGAGGCACCCCCTTGACGGCAAAGGCGACAAAGCGGGCCATAGGGTCCTCGCCAAGCTCTTTGATGAAGTTTTCGGAAACCACCAGGGTCGCTGCAGCACCGTCGGTCATCTGTGAAGTATTACCGGCAGTCACCGTGCCACCGACCTTGAAGGCTGGCTTGAGTCTGGCCAGACCCTCAACGGTGGTATCCGCACGCACACCATCATCAGAGCTGACCAGTTCATTCTTCTTCTGCACCTTATTCTTAACGATGGCGGCTGTCTCGACTTGTACAGGGATGATTTCATCAATAAAGCGATCGGCCTCCATGGCCGCGGCCGCCTTAACGTGACTGGCAGCGGCAAAGAGATCCTGGGATTGACGATCGATACC
This sequence comes from uncultured Geobacteraceae bacterium, assembly GCA_964638305.1. Lineage (GTDB taxonomy): Bacteria > Desulfobacterota > Desulfuromonadia > Desulfuromonadales > BM103 > M0040. The sequence goes on from CAZXBD010000360.1 coordinate 20,004, forward strand.
GTACTGGTCTGCCACCAGTTCGGCGGTAATACCCATAGCAGCAAATGTTTCCGGCCATTCAGCGACAAGGGCGGGATTGGCGCTGAATTTGTTGCCACCCATCGGCACGATGGTCATTGACTCGACACCACCGGCGATGACGCAATCGGCAAATCCGGCCATGATCCGCTCGGCGGCCAGAGCAATCGCCTGCAACCCCGAAGAGCAAAAGCGATTGATCGTCTGGGCAGGCACCTGGTAAGGGATGCCAGCCTTGAGTGCAGCGACCCGTGCTACGTTCATGCCCTGCTCACCTTCAGGAAAGGCGCAGCCGAGCAGGATATCGTCGATTTGTGCAGCATCAATATTGGTGCGCTCTACCAATCCGGCAAGAGCTGCTGCCGCCAGATCATCCGGACGCATGTCCTTGAACCTGCCTTTTTTCGCCCTGCAACCGGGGGTGCGGTAGGAAGCCAGAATATAGGCTGTTTTCATCTCTATTCTCCCATGTGAGCTTAATTTCTCAGTGGTTTGCCTTTTTTCAGCATGTGCTGGATTCTTTCGGCAGTCTTCTTGTTACCGCAGAGCTTGAGGAAACCTTCTCGTTCCAGCTGCAGCAGATAAGCTTCGGAGATCAGCGTCCCGGCCGGAACATCACCACCACAGATGATTGAGGCAATCACACCGCCCATTTCGGCTTCATACTCAGTAGCAAAGCCACCCATCTGCATATTCCACAACTGGCTCTTGATGCTCGCGGCTATGCTGCGCCCCGGTGCCGGGATATTCTCAACCATTCTTTTAGGTCGATAGTTGACCGCCAGGGAGATAACTTTCTGCTTGGCATCGGCAAGCAGATGGTCGATGTCCATGCTGATGCTGTCTCCGTCACGCATGTATCCCATATCAAACAGTTCGGCCGCGCCCATGGAGACTTTGGCCATACCGAGTTGTTTGAAATTTTTAAAAATAAATGGCGAAACATCGGTATCGTAACGCTCTGCCAAAGCGACTGCCCGCAGGCACATCTCCTTGGTCCCACCACCAGCGGGCAAGAGCCCGACACCGATCTCGACCATGCCCATATAGGTTTCCGCATACGCATTGAGGGCAGCAGCATGCAGACAAAACTCGCTGCCCCCGCCCAGGGCCATATTGAAGGGTGCGGCCACCACCGGCACCTTGGCGTTTTTGATCGCCATGGTCGCCTTCTGGAAAGCGCGCACCATCATGTCGACATCTTCATGGGCTCCTTCCGCCAATGCCACCGCCAGCAACATCAGGTTGGCCCCGACGGAGAAGTTGACGCCCTGGTTGCCGATCACCAGCCCGACGCCGTCATTTTCAGCGCGCTTGATCGCCTTATGGGTCATAGCCAGGATGTCGCCGCTGATTGTATTCATCTTTGAGTGGAATTCCAGACAGAACACGCCGTCGCTAAGATCGATCAGTGAGCTGCCAGCATTCTTTTCGACCACACCGAGACTCTTTTTGAGAATCTGCAGGTTGATCTGGCCTGGCTTGAGTGGATAAAGACGATATTCGCCTCTCTGCAAATCGAAGTATTCCTTCTGCCCCGATTCGTTGAATCGGTAAAAGGTTTCAACCTTTTTCAGCATTTCAGGAACGGCAACGCCGTCGCCTTCGGCGCGTTTGACAAAACTGGCGACACCGATGGCATCGAGCATTTCGAAAGGACCAATCTCCCAATTAAAGCCCCACTTCATGGCGTTATCGACGTTGACCACATCGTCGGCGATTTCCGGGATACGATTAACCGTATAGATCAAGGTGTCGCGCAGGTTCTTCCAGGCGTATTCGGCGGCCTTGTCCTGTCCCTCCACAACCGTCTTGACTTTCTGCGCCGGGTCATCGACCAGCTTGACAGCTGCAATGGAAGCGAATTTTGGCTTTTCAATCGGCTTATATTCACCACTTTGATAATCGTAATAGAAGATTTTACGTTGGCCCTCAACCTGTTCCTTGCGATAAAAACCAGCCTTGCTCTTGTTACCAAGCAGACCCTTGTCAATCATCTGCGCCATGAACTCCGGAACCTTGAAAGTCTCGCGTTCCTCATCGTCAGGGAGCAGTTGATAAGAGTTGTTACCAACATGTATCAGGGTATCTATACCGACCAGGTCAGCGGTACGAAAGGCTGCCGACTTCGGACGGGCAGTCGCAGGCCCGGCAATGGCGTCGACCTCTTCCACGGTCATGCCCATGGCAACCATATGCTCGATGCCCTTGTAGATAGCATATACACCGATCCGGTTGGCGATAAAGTTCGGGGTGTCTTTGGCGTGTACGATGCCCTTACCAAGTCGACGGCTGATAAAATCAGCAAGATCATCAACTACAGCCGGGTCGGTCTCGCGGCAGGGAACGATCTCCAGCAAGCGCATATAGCGTGGAGGATTGAAGAAATGTGTAACCAGGAAGTTCTTACGCACCTCTGGCGGCAAACCTGCAGCCATCTCGTTGACTGACAAACCACTGGTGTTGGACGACAGGATAGCTCCCGGCTTCAGGTGCGCCACCACTTTCTCAAACAGGCTTTGTTTGATCGGCAGATGCTCGATAACCACCTCGATGACCCAGTCGCATTCCCCGAGGCGGGGCAAGTCGTCGGCAAAGTTACCGATTTCGATCTGACTGGCATACTCTTTCAGGTAAAGCGGCGCCGGTTTCATTTTCAGCAAACCCGCAAGGCCGGTGGCAGCAATGCGGTTGCGCACCTGTGCACTCTCCATGCTCAGGGCAGCAGCCTGCTCCTCATCGCTCAATTCCTTGGGCACCATGTCGAGTAGCAGGACATCAAGACCTGCATTAGCCAGGTGAGCGGCAATTGTGGCGCCCATAACTCCGGCACCAAGCACTGCCACACGGTTGATTTGCCTCATGAGTGTCCTCCATTTTCCTCTTGCGGATAATCGTCGGGGCCATCTCCGTTGCGCAGGTAAAGCTGCTCAATCTGAGCCTGGTACTTGTCGTAAACAACCTTGCGTTTGAGCTTGAGGGTCGGTGTCAGCTCCCCTCCGTCCACAGAAAAATCGCGCGGCAGAAGAATGAATTTTTTGATCGTCTGATAGGAAGGTAATTTATCATTGATTGATTGCAGGCGATGAGCATAACGGTTCTGTACCCGCTGATTGGCGACCAGATCCTCAACATCAAGGTACTCAATGCCTTCATCCTGACCCATCTTGATCAATCGCTCCAGGTTCGGCGTCAATAGCGCGATAAGATAAGGCTTGCGGTCACCGAAAACAAAGGCCTGTGATATATATTTATCCATCCTGAGTGCGTTTTCAAGGGGCTGTGGCGCAATGTTCTTGCCGCCGGAGGTTATAATAATTTCCTTTTTCCTGTCGACAATATAGACGTAACCATCCTCGTCAATTCTGGCAATATCCCCAGTCTTAAGCCAGCCATCCTGAATCGTCCGCTCAGTCTCCTCAGGATTCTTGTAGTATCCCTGCATCACCAGTGGACCACGTACCAGGAGCTCATTATCATCGGCAAGTTTGACCTCGGTGCCAGGTATGGGTGTACCCACCGAACCGAAGCGAACGTGCCATGGACTGTTGAGAGTAACAGCAGGACTTGTTTCCGTGAGACCGTAACCCTCAAATGTTGGAATTCCGATAACCCACATGAATTCGTTGATGAGTTTATCGAGGGGTGCTCCGCCGGAAATAAAATATTTCAGGCGACCGCCGAAACGTTTGCGGATCTTGCTGAAAACCAGCCAATCAAAGAAGCGATACTTAATACCAAGCATACCAACCGGCTGCGGGTTTATGTAGCGACGCGAAATATACTTCCGGCCAACCTCTACAGCCAGATGAAAAATTTTACTGCGAATCGGGGCCATCTGGTGAACGTCATCGTAAATTCGTGCATAAATTTTTTCGAAAAGCCGCGGCACGCTGACCATAACGGTCGGCTCAACCTCCCCCATGTTCTCGACAACTTTTTCGATACTTTCACAGAAAGCCACATGGCACCCCGTCATCAACGGGGCATAGTATCCTGCCGTACGTTCAAGAATATGACTTAAGGGCAGGTAACTGAGGAACGTCTCATTCATGCCAAAGGCTTCAAGTTTCTCCAGACCATAATGAGCATCATAGAGCACGTTGGCCTGTGTAAGCATAACCCCTTTGGGCACTCCCGTGGTGCCAGAGGTATAGATGATTGAGATCAGGTCCGTAGACTGGACCGCATCGATACAGCTTTCAATTTTGCTACGTTCCTGCTCGGAAACCGGATAGGAAATTTCTGACAATTGGTAGAGGCTATAAACGGGCAGCTCAGGATTACCGAGAAACCGATCGAAAGAAATGACTTGCTCAAGACCTGGAATTTTCTCACGGACTGTCAGCAACTTTTCGTACTGGATCCGGCTCGAGACAAAAACGACTTTTGCCTCGCAATGATTGATGACATAAGCGGCCTGCTCTCCAGTATTGGTCGCATATATGGGAACAGTGATGCCTTGTACACACTGGATCGCAAAATCAGAGATCGCCCAGCCAACACGGTTTTCTGAAAAGATCGCCACCTTGTCACCCGGTGCCGTTCCAGCCTTGAGCAGTCCACGACCAGCCATCAGGACTCTTTCGTAGAAAGCCCTATAGCTTAAAGACTGGTACTTGCCCTCTTTTTTATAACTGATGGCAATCCGGTCAGCATACCGTTGCGCATTCAGTTTGAGCATTTCAGGGATCGACTGATGCGGCAATTCATACATTATGTGGAAGCCTCCTGATTGCAGCACCATCTGAAGAACGCTGTCGGAACTTTATATTTTGAACAGCCTGATGCTAAGTATATCAACCAGAAGAAGACGAGCAAGGAGATAACATGGCAAAAGCATTGAAATGACAAACTATTCGACATTTAACCTGGGAGCAGCCAACTATTCCAGCGTTGCAGAAGAGAGAACTCCTGCCGGACCGCGATTGTGCCAAGATAATGCCGGGCAACGGGAAAGCTTCGCAGCCACCAGTTCCCGTCATGCGTGCAGCAGCCGGCAAGATGTGCGAAACCGATATCCTGATCGGGATCAGAGAAACCTCCACCCTTGCCTTTCAGCCAGGCTTCTTTACGCGTCCAGATACGAAAGAAAAGTCTACGCCGACGGTGTGCGCTGCCGGCCTGCAACCGGGATCTTTCGTCAGCGGAGAAAAAACCTGCGGCAAGTCTTTCATAGTCCAGCTGGCGATCAAGGCTCTCAATATCAACCCCCACTTCAACTCCTTGGGTCACAGCACAAAGACCCCAGCGACCGGAATGGGCCAGGTTGAAGGAGAGAATGTTGGCAAGCGAGCCTTCAAGAGCAGGCTTGCCGGAGGGGCCGTAATTGAAGCGTAAAGATTCCGGAGCAAGCCCAAGGTAACCAGCAAGAATCTGGCGCAGGCGAGCACGGGCAACAACGAAAGCGCGCGCCTTGCCCGCCGCGCGCAAACGCCTGGCTCGCTGTAGCTCCTCTTCATCAAGGAGAGCTTCCAGGGGCTCCTGACAAGCTAGAGGAAAACGCCAGAGATGTACCGCCTCTGCAGTAAGTTCAGGTTGTGACGGGGCGTCCTGCCATGGAGTCAGAGTGAGCGCCATAAAAACCCTCAAGTGAAAAGTCTAATTTTCTTAAAAGCTTTCCGTCAGAGATATAGAAGACACAGGAAAAGACGGAGGTTGTCCAGAATACCAGTCTCTTCTCTATGGCTGTTGTTTCCGTGTCGTCAACCAATCACGCAACCGCCCAATCCCCTCATCAAAAGAGACCTCGGGCTGATAACCAAAATCCTTGCGAGCGGCGCCGAGATCAAACCAGTGAGCAGTGGACAACTCTTTGGCCACAAACCGGGTCATCCGCGGTTCGCCTTTAAGATTGAAGAGAGCATAGATTTTTTCCAGGATAGCGCCAAGCTTGTAGGCCAGTTCGGGTGAGATCGTTCTAGTCACTGGTGGGATGCCACCGGCATCGAGAATACGGTTGACCACCTCCCAGATCGGCAAGGGTTCACCCTGAGAAAGGAAGTAAGTCTTGCCGGCCACAGCCGAACTGATATCAAGGTGATCGGCAGCCTGCAAGTGAGCAACAGCAGCATTGTCGATATAGATCGTATCGACCAGGCACTCACGTGTACCTAGTTTACGCAGGGCACCCTTGGCTCCCCGTTCAAGAATGCGGGGCACCAGGTGGTTGTCTTCCGGCCCCCAGATCAGGTGCGGGCGCAAAGCTACGGTCGCTAACTCCTGATCATTGGCCTGCAACACCAGCTGTTCGGCTTCGGCCTTGGTTTGCGGATAAAAAGCTTCAAAATGCTGCGGGTAGGGAATCGACTCATCAACGCCTTCCATATCGGTGCCATCAAAGACCACACTTGGCGAGCTGGTGTGTACCAACCGCTTGATACCATGCTCGCGGCAGGCGGCAATGACATGTTTTGTGCCAAGGACATTGGCCCGGTAGAACTCTTCGTAAGGCCCCCAGACACCGGCCTTGGCGGCGACATGAAAAACGATATCGCACCCCTCGGCTGCATTTTCAACCGCTTCGGCATCGCTCAGCTCACCACGACAATGCTCAACCCCCAGTTCTTGCAGAGCCGGATGCGGATTGCGCGAGAAGGAACGCACCTCATCACCACGCTCAACGAGCAACTTGATAATCGCTTTGCCGAGAAACCCGCCGCCGCCCGTTACCAACGCTTTCATGACAATTGTCCCTTGGCCCATACGGCCAGCTTTTCACGAAAGATCTTGGCATTGTGGCGGATGTCGACGGGAAATTCAGGGTGAAAGAGAAAGGTCTTGATGTTGCGTGTCACCTCGTTCTCGGAACCTATGGCCACCAGTTCCTGGTGGATTTTTTTCAGGTTTGAGGTGTCGGCACCCTTTTCCAACTCGACACAGAGCACTGCTCGCGCCTGACCCGGCTCACCGGCACCGACCAGGGCCGTTCTAAAGACAGCCTGATGAGTATTGAAAATCGCCTCGCAGGGAATCGTGAAGAGTGTCTCCTTAGCGGTAACCACCCGATGCGCCTTGCGGCCACAAAACCAGATACGTCCTTGTTCATCGCGATAACCGAGATCTCCCATGCGATGGTAGAAACCGCTATGCTCAGGGTCGGCAATCTTGCCGAGGGCGGTCGATTCCGTGCGGTTGAAATAACTCTGCGTCACCTGCGGGCCCTTGACGACAAGTTCACCGATCACATCAATACCGAGCTTCAGGTTGTCGTCCCAGGCCGTTATCGGGTCATCGGAGATGGCAATGATCTCCAGATTGATTCCCGGCACCGGTTGACCGACACAGACACCACGGCCCTGATCGGTCGCATGCCGGGTCTCGCTCAAGATCTCGGTGCTGCCGATCGAGCAGACCGGCAAGGCTTCGGTTGCTCCATAAGGAGTAAACACCTGGGCCGGCTCAGAAAGCATGCTGGCAAAACGCTCCAGCACGACAGCCGGCACCGGCGCCCCGGCCGAGATCGCCCGCTTCAGGCTCGGCAGCTTGATATCCTGCGCCTCTCCATAACGACCAACCCGGTTAATCAGGGCCGGAGAACCGAACATGGTCGTAATCTGGAATTTTTCAATAGCGGCAACAATCTTGACCGGATCAACATCGGCCGGCCGGGTGAAATCCATCTCCGGAACGACAGAAGTCATTCCCAACGCCGGGGCAAAGAGAGCAAAAAGGGGGAAAGTCGGCAGGTCGATTTCGCCGGGGCGGATATCGTAGACCTGGCGCAGCATCTCTACCTGGGCAGAGAAATTACCGTGACTGTAGACCGCTCCCTTCGGCACACCGGTGCTGCCGCTGGTGAACAGGATCGCAGCGGTCTCGTCGTCGGCAGTCTGTGCTGTCTGGTAGTCATGGCCCTGCGGAATTCTACTCAGAATTTTGTCGAGGGTCGGGCCACCCCAGAAGAACTTTTTCCCGACCGTCAGAAACATCTTGACCGTTGGTTTCCCCCAACCGAGCAGAACGCGGGCCAGGTGCGCCTTGGGAACACCGATGAAGGCTTGCGGCTGTGCTTCAGCCAGGCAGGTCTTTAGATTCTTGACGCCCATGCCCGGATCAACCAGAACCGGCACGGCTCCGATTTTGAAGAGCGCAAACGTCAGGGCAAAAAACTCGAAACCGGGGGGCACCATAAGAACTGTGCGCACACCCCGCCGGATACCGATCGATTCGAGGGCTGAGGCCATACGGCCGCTCTCCTGGTCGAGTTCAGCAAAAGTGTATTGTTCGTAACGGGTTTGCTGCTGGTCGTTGATGCCCTGGGGTATGAAGATCGCCGGCGTCTCCGGCTGGAGGCGTGCCATCTCGGGAAGATGCGCAGCAACGTTGGCAGAGGTCGCCTGGCTCATTGCTCATTCTCTGTGACCGGTTCGTCAAGAGGGTTGGCTGCGAGGAACTGTTCGATGATCGGGATCACCTCATCACTGGCGTCTTCGAGGATGTAATGTCCGCAGTCAGCGAAGGCATGGACTTCTGCATTCGGGAAACGGCGCTGCCATTCCTTGAGAAAGTGCTTGTCGAACACGAAGTCTTTCAAGCCCCAGCAGATTGTCATCGGCAAATCGGCAAAACGTTCCAGACCGGCCTCAACTTCACTGATCAGGTCATAGCCGGGGTCTTCCGGCTTAAGCGGGATATCCTGGACAAAACGCAGGGTGGCAATGCGATCGGAGGCGGTATCATAAGGAGCACAGTAGGCACCACGCAGTGCCTCAGACATCGGGTTGCGTTTGCAGCCAACCCGGGCGGCCATCAGGGCGAACATGTTAAGTTTCTGAACCAGGAACGCGCCGACAGCCGTGTCGCGACAGATCTTCAGGGCCAACGGGAGCTTTTTACCCGCAGGCAAGTGAAAAGCCGCCGTATTGAGGATCACCAGGCGCGCGATTCGTTCTGGATAACGCGAAGCGTAAGCCATACCAATCATGCCGCCCCAGTCGTGTACGATCAAAGTAATCCGCTCGCGTACTTCAAGGTGTTCAAGCAGCGCGTCGAGATCATCGACCCTTTGCTTGAAGGTGTAGGAATAGTCCTCGTCACCCGGCTTTTCCGAAAGACCGCAGCCGATATGATCAGGGACAATCACACGATAACGATCGCGCAAGGTCTTGGCCAGATTGCGATAGTAGAAGGACCAACTCGGGTTGCCATGCACCATGACCACCGGGTCACCCTGACCCTCATCGAGGTAATGATATTGCAGACCATTCAGTTCGAGGAAGTTATTTTCAAAGGGATAGAGATCACTCATTATGTACTCATCAAAAAACTTGAAATTGTTTGGGTTTAACCATCCTGCATATCCTGTATATCCCTGTTAGTTAAGCCATTGGAATAAAAAACCTGTATTTACAGGGATGGGCAGGATAAAAATAAATCTTGAAGATAATGGATCTCTATTTGAGTTACAGACGCTTTAATATCACCACTGGATACCGAGCATTAAGCAATTCAATCCGCTACCGATACCGAGAAAGCCGACAACATCACCAGGCAAGAGGAAGTCACGTTCTTTGGCAATCGCAGCAGTCACCGGCAGAGAAACAGTGCCCATGTTACCGAGGAATTCAAATGTGGAGAAATCCTTCTCCGGATCAATACCAATTGTCTGCAGGATCAGTTTCTGGTGGGCTTCGCCAACCTGGTGACAGATCACCTTGTTAACCCGGTCGGTCGATAGATCCAGCTCTTTGACAAAAGCATCCCAGGTTCTCTTGCCCAACTCCACACCGTACTTCATAACGGCAACCGCATCGGTCTGCATATAAGGAACATGATTTTCAGGATCATCTGACTTGATCCCCCAACGACAGAGGGTGTGATGCTGAGGTTCAGCCAGGTTGACGCCACCGAGCAGGCGGGGGCGCCGCGAAGGGGTAAAAGAGCCATCTGTCAAAAGGACAGCCGCAGCGCCTGAGCCACCGGTCAAGGTTGCCAGAGATTTGGTGAAGTTTTCCATTGTCGGCTTATCGAGCATCTGCTGAATCATGGTCTCGTTAATTTCACGGGAACTTTCACATGCAACCACAAGACCAGCCCGGATTTGTCCAAGTTCGATGCGATTGGCTATATCGAGGACCCCGTTTAGAACACCGAGGCAGGCATTGGAAGTATCGTAAACTGCAACCTCCCCCTGCACGCCAAGGGCCGAAGCGACCTGACACGCCGTGGCAGGCTCGAAGTGCTCACGACAAACACCGGCATAGACAACAGCACCGATATCAGAGGGTGATATGTTCCGTTCACGCAGCGCTTTTTTCGCAGCAGCAATCGCGCCTTCCGAGATGCGCGTGTTCGGCTTCCACCAGCGACGCTCCCTGATCCCGGTCAAAGCTTCCAGCTGCCCGGGAGGAATGTGCAGGGCGTCATACATCGGCTTCAAGCGACTTTCCAGCTCGGTCGACGTGACGACAATCGGTGCCAACTCGTAGCCAACCGATTCAATATAGACTCGTGAGTACCTCATTCAAACCACCATGTTTGCGTAATCGTTTACTTCTTCGTAGACTCGCCCATAGTACAATCTAGGAGTCAGGCTGTAAAGCTGTAAGGCTGCAAGATTTCAACCTTACAGCTGTCCGTCCGGTCTACACCGGAGGGGAAAATCTTTCATCTGGCAGATGGTCTTGCCATCCACCGACAACAACCCTACGCCTGGCGCCGCTGCCAATCGGGGTTTCACCAGCACCTCACCTGAACTCTTCGGTAAAATCCCGGCGCTGGGGTTCGTTCCCCAACATCACCAGCTCACAATTCTTCTCAAGGACCATCGAGGCCGTCGCCAGAACGACTTCGCCGCCAAGCAGGCGCAGCGCCAGCACGTTGAGACCGGTCCGCGCCCGGATATGGCTGGTTGCCAGGGTCTGTCCAGCCAAGCTCGCAGGCACGGGGACATAAAAGAGGTCGAACCCCTCACCCAGGATCACTGACTCCCGACTCTGCAACAGCGACAGAACACTCTCGGCGCCTAAGGAAGAATAGCTCAGCACAAAGTCGGCGCCAGCCCGGTGAATCGCTTCAATATTACGCTCGTGAGTGATACGGCTGATCACCCGGAGATCCGGATTCAGGCGACGGCAGTACACCGACAGGTAGATGTTCATGGCGTCATCATTCGTGGTGAGCAGTACACTGGGGGCATCAGCCAACCCCGCACTCATGAGCAGTTCCAGGTCAGCCGCATCGCCGATGAACAACTGGTCGGCAACTCCCTCCAGTGAACTCCGGAGGCCCTCCTCGCGCTCGATCATGTGAACGGTCACTCCACGATCCCGGAGAGTCTGGGTGGCGACACAGCCCACATTGCCACCACCAATCACGAGCACCGGGTTGAAATTGGTGTTGTAAATCACCAGATAAGTATCGAGATTGGTGATCTGCTCTTCGGACCCCATCACCACCGGGAAACTCCCGTCGGCAAGGATGGTATCGGGCGTGACCGGGACCAGGCGTCCCCGCTCCCACACCGCCACCACATTCATGCCTAAGGTATCCCTCAACTGCATTTCCCGCAGGGAACGACCGACCAGCGGGGTATTGTGTACCGGGAACTCAGCGATCAGAAAATCGCCCATCCGCCCAACCACATGGCAGTGGAGGTGCCCGGCGTTGGCACGGTTGGCAAGGTGCTCCCCCAGCTGGAGTTTGAGTGGCATAACGTGATTGCTACCACTCAGCTCCAGCAGGTCGATGGACTGCTCGTGCTCCGCCAACGCAGCGATGGGCACATGTGGAGAGAGGTCCCGGATCGTCAGGGTGATGTTGGTGTTGATCGTATCGACGCAATTGGCGACCACCAGCCTGGCTTGCGCCACCTCCAATGCCTCGTAGGTGGCCCGGTCCTCCACTCCTCCGGTCACCACTGGCACGCCGTCGATGTGCAGTTGCACGGCTTTGACCGGGTCCGGTTCGATTACGAAGTGTGGGATGCCGTGAAGTTGCAACCGCGCCAGCAGCGCTGTGGCCAGACTGTCGAGGCCGCACAGGATAACATGGTCTTGAGTACCGGGGGGGACTGCCCTGGGTGCATGAAACCGCATTCTGGACTCCATCCACGGTGCGTAGAAGAACCGGATGAATACGAACGGCAACACGATCAGGAGCAGCACAACGCCAGACAGGAGAACCACAACGCTGAACAGGCGACCCAGATCGCTTTGGAAGGTGATATCGCCGAACCCGAG
>CAZXBD010000361.1:0-12495 GCA_964638305.1 uncultured Geobacteraceae bacterium
CTTCTGGCGAGCAAAGCCGCGCAGGTAATCCCGCCCTCTTGACATCATGTCACGCGGTATGTTGTAACCGAGCTCCTGAGATTCAAGGAGGAAATGCATCACGTAGACACTCGGGAACTCCGCAACATCATTACTCCCAGGCCAGAAGTTAAACCCGCCATTGCTTAACTGACGTTCGCGGAGTTTCTTGATTAGATGTTCGAAACGATCACGGACACCCTCTGACTCTGGAGCGAAGGCCGGATGAGTCATCAAGCCCACCAACGGGAACACCTGGCTAACAACCTGCTCGGTACAACCATGAGGGAAATGCTCGAGATATGAGGACAGACCTTCAACCAGCACCAGCGGGCTGAACGATGCCGAAGCTTTCTGATCTGCCAAGGCATCGTAGAGGTCCCGCTCGACCAGAACTTTCTCTTTCCCGTCGTCTGAATAACCACTGACAAGGGTCGTCTGATAAGGAACAGAGGGCCTTACACTCAAACCTGCGGTGCGGCGCACGTCCTCGTCACCAGACGAGGCGAAGAAGATGAGTTCTGCCGGGCCGAGTTTATCCTTGACCATGACTTCGAACTCTGCCAACTGCTCGCTGCCCTCATCAACCTTGAGCGCTTTTTCCGTGTCACCCACGATCTCCAAATGTTCAGATCCACTCACTCTCAACGTAACCGGAAGATCTTTGCCTGAGCCGTCGATGACGTTGGCGACACTGGCCGACACCTTGAAACGATCACCCGGTGCAGCCTGGGTCAATACGCTTGGTGTGATGACAAACGGCCCCCGGACTATCGTTGATTTCTCTGCCACCCCGATCGCCTCGACGGCAACCGCAACCGCCATGACCCGCAGGTTCCCGGCAAATGTGTCTGGAACTTCAAAATCAACACTGCCATTCTCTGTGGTGGTATCGATGATTCCGGACCAGAAAACAGCCGGCTTATCAGTCTTGCGGGCGAATGGATTCAGGTTTGCCGCAACAGCTCTCATGGCCTCAGCAAAGCCACCCCCACTGGCCGACACCTCTTTGACCAGATCGAACTCAGGCAGGATCAAATCAAGGATCTGCAAGGTATCGACTTCAAGGGCGCGCTTTCTAAGGAAGTGGTCCAGTGGCTGCGGGGTCTTGTGGCCGGCGACCTGGAGTATGCCTTCGTCCACCGCGAAGACTACCAGCCTTGTCGGGGCAGATGTCTGGTAACCGATCTGCATCGTCTTACCGGGCCGCACCAGAGGTGCTACTTCGAGTTCGACATCCACCTTACGCTTACTGCGATCGATAGTGAATGGCTCCACAGCGTAGCTCAATGGGCTGGTGAAGATCTCCTTCGATCCTGCGTCACGCACAAACGACACGTTGACATAAGCGTTCCCTTCTAGGTGCTCCGGGATGCGGATCGTTTCGAGAGTGCTGTTGGTTTTCGTCTGGAACCACTTGTGGGCATGGACTCGATCGCTTTCTATTGTGATCAATCCGGAACCCGTATAGGGCGCCGTAATGCTCATCTCTATCAACTGTCCAGCCTTGTAATCCTTGCTGTCCAGTTTCAGCTTGAGTTCCGCATTCTTTTCAACCTTACCGAGGAGGTTGCCGTGACCGACAACATTGAAACCGATACGGGCCAGGCTTAACTCCCCTTCGTCCATGATCTCAAGGATGTATTCACCGGGCATATCCGTCGGCAGACGATAAGTCTCACCATCTGCGCCGATCGTCATGGGCCTCGGCTCCTGCGGCTTCTCGCGCTTGACAGTCTGGTACTTGAATGTGCCATTTTGCTGCTTGACCAGCGTCGATACTTTCTGCACTTCGATCAGGCGAACACTCAAGTTGTCCAGGGCGACCTGTTGTAGTGCTGAATCGATCCCTACCAGCGCCACGTTTCGCTTAGCGCCTTTGTTGATATAGTCGAGCGCACCATCACTTTTGTATCCGATCAATGCAGACAACGGTGAAATCAGCGCCCGGTTCATGGCCGCTACACTCCGGCCACCACCTGGCTCGAAACCTTCGACATTTAGATTAAGCTGATAGGTCCCGCGATCGAAGCGGTCCAGAGGGATGTCGAAATACGCGACACCATTGGCATCGGTCTTCTGCGAGACAAGCTCTTCTTGCAACTGAAGCGGTCTCTTCTCTGGATCGTAATAGGGATCGTTAAAGGTATAGCCTTCATACTCGGCGAATTTGAACTGGGTCGCACTGACGCTGATCCGACCTGTGACCTTGCGTTCCTGCGCTGCTGTCCCGAACAGGTTCTCCAGACGCACCTCCGCGCTGAGTGCCTTCTTCGATGCCCAACCCTGCTTTGGAAGGTCGAGCAGCTTGCTCTCGATCTTGAGGGTGTCAGGCTGAAATTCCTCGACACGGAAACTCGTCGAGCCGATCATTCGATCCCGGTACTTATCGTCTCTGACCAGGTAGAGGGAGGCCTGATAGGTTCCTGTTTCCGAAGTCGCCTCTGAGGCAAACTGGTGATCGAAGAAGCCCTTCGCCGGCAGCCTCAGCTTGGTGTTCGTAATCTCGGATCCGCGTGGTGTACGGATCGCGATCTCAACGGGAATATCCTCGACGTTGCCCAGCGAGCGGTCTTTGACGATACAGCCCAACTCGACGACCTCGCCGGGTCGATAGATCCCGCGGTCTGAGAAGAGGAAAGCATTAAGGTTGTCCCGGTGTTGATTCTCGCCACGTACACCACCGACTTCGAATTGTGAGTAATTGACACGCCGTTGCGAACGTTCGAACGGGATGAACGAGACATCATCTGTTGTTTTGACTACGTAGACATTCGGTAATTGCTCATCTTCAAAACCCTTGGTGCTCGGAAATGCAACCCGACCATCGGCATCTGTCTTTCGAGTGAACAATGGGATTCCATTGCGGCCCAGCAGTTCGACCTTTGCACCAGCAACCGGTCGGCCGTTGCTGATCGACTGCACGAAAACCAAATGGCTCTCATCAGCTTGGTCCTTGACCAGGAGACCAAGATCGGTCACCAGGATCACCCGCTTGTCACGCGCCTGACTGATCTCCGATTCATTTTCCTTGTCCCAGCCTTTTACCGAGACAAAGAACAGGCCGAAACGATCCTTGCGAACTGGCAGGTATGAGGTGAGATCAATCGATGTGTAATTGGCCTTCTTTGGGTGCAGTTTCTTCAGGTCGATGATCTCTTCACGGTATTCGACGATGTTATCCTCATCGAAGCTGTATCCTTTGAAGTAGACATCCTTGATATCCCCATCGGTCTTGCTGACCAGATGGTTCAACTGCCCCGGCAGCAGCTTGCCGATTTTAACTTTATATGCCTCGATACTGCGGGCCAGCAGACTCAACTGGTGTGCCCCGTTCAGCGAGAGCATTGAACCCTCCCCCATAATGTCTATCTCCTTGGGATATCGGGGAGCACGCATGACATTGTCGTAGAGGGTAGACTTTACAAACTTATTGACAGACTCCAGACCCGGCTGGATATGGATATAGACGTAACGTTCTTCCGGGACATCATAGCTGAAGTTAAAAACCTTCGAAGAATCCTGAGGGTTCGGAACCAGTTGCAGTTCGACAGGTATTGATTCCTTCAGGATCTCCGGCGTCACTTCCCGTGGGCTACGCCAATATTTACGTTTTTTCTTCTTATTGTATTCCGGCAACAGGTATGCAGTGAGTTTCGATAGTAGTTCCGTTTCCTGGAGATCGTCGGTGAATTGAAGTGTCAATACCTGCTCAGGTTCCTTTTCTTCGTTCCGGATTATCTGGGAACGGGTATCCGAAACCTTCAGGAAACTATACACGTCTGGAATGAGCACCTGTTCCGAAGAAGCTTCCTCGGTCGGCTCCCCTCCGGTGACGGGCCGAACACCGAGCGCAACGGCAACCTGCATGTAGTTCGGTTTGTCCGGAAGGCTAACCGGCTCCGAATGAAGATAGGCTTCACGCTGGTTATTGTCATACGCCACCTTAAACGTGAACTTCTTCGCCTGGACATCAGCAGAAGCACCGGAGGGACGCATCGACATCGAGAGGTGCTGTTCAAGGCTCTGTTTATCAACCGGGTGTGAGAAATAGAGTGTCGAAACGACTCGCCGGACTGTTTTTTCCTTCGGATCCTGATAGAACTCCGCTTGCCCTATCGAGACAGTGAACGGTTCTGTCGTGAACTGGTATTCCAAATCCTTGAAGACAGCTTCTTGAACAAAAATGGACTGATCGAATGAGACCGTAATCTCTGTGCCAGCAGGCCATTCCTGTTGCGGGGAGAATATCAGTGTGCGATCACCCTCCCACGACCATTTGCCAGGCAGTGCCGGGGACATGGTCACACCGGACTTGACATCCTGGTCGACCAGGTCGATTCTCGCCACGGATGGCCAACCATCCGGCCGATCCTGTTCCGGATTCAGGTTTTCGAGATCGTAAACGAAGTCGATACGGAGTTCGTCTGGTGTTGGTTTCTCGACGTTCGGCGTCAAGTTGGGAATGTCGATCTCGGCAGTGATCAATATCGGTTTTGGACGTCCCTGGTAGTACTGGTAACCAAAGACGGATCCAACGATAACTGCCGCAAGAACCAGACAAATGCACCAGAATAGCGCGGGACGTTCTTTGTGGGTCCTTTTGATTTCGGACAACCATGATGGAGGTTGCCAAGAGACCGAACCAAAGAAACAAGCGACAATCTTGCCAACAACAGAAATAACGTCTTTCAACAGAGCCTCCCCTAAAGAACTATCTACAATTTACAGCCGTACATAGCAGAACAGGCCATCCGCAATCTATGTGGATGACCTGTCATCAGCTTTCATCTCTCCCCCTGGCAACCCGGCGATCCATTTTCAGGACCCGTAGCTTTGCGTCATCAAGTTACCCTGATTTTGCCTTTGCAGAAGTATTAAATCTCATGCACCAAACAATTGAGACACCTGCAATATACGCTCTTTGATCGAAAACGTCAAAACAGGCAGTGTCCTATAAGTTGTGTCAGAGAATTTTGCCGGTCAAAATTGGCTGTTCTGGGCAATTCCTAGAAACCCTGCAATTCAAGACGCTCACTAATCTATAAGAAGTTGTGCCGGAATGCTTGGTTTCCCAAAAACAGGCAGAATCAACTCAAGAGGCAAACAGCCCCTTCCCGAACAGCCTCTAAACTTTCAGGTTTATGACTTGTTCTCCAACTTCCCCTTAAGCTGTCCGCAAGCGGCAGAAATATCCTGCCCCTTCCCGGCCCTGCGGATAGCAACAATCTGCCGGTCGAGAAGGTAGGTTTGGAAAGCCCTGATGGCGGTGTCATCCGGAGCGGCAAACTCTGACCCTGCATGCTCGTTGAAGGGGATGAGGTTGACCTTTGCCTTGATCCCGTGGAGCAATTTCACCAGGCGTTTGGCATCAGCCTGACTGTCATTGACACCACGGATCAGGATGTATTCGAAGGTAATCCGTTGACTGGGTGGCATGGGAAAGTTCCGGCACGCTTTCATCAGTTCAGCCAGGGGGTAGCGGCGATTAACCGGCATCAATTCATTACGCACCTCATCTGTTGTCGCATTCAGGGAAACAGCCAGGTTGACCCTGATGCGCTGTCCGAGTTCTCGCATTTCCGGGACCAGTCCCGAGGTGGAAAGCGTTACCTTGCGCGGGCCGTAATCATACCCCGTTGGGGCATATAGTATCTTCAAAGCATCGACGACGTTATCCAGGTTATGGAGTGGCTCCCCCATACCCATCAAGACGATATTGTTGATAGTGAAGTCCTTGCGTACGGCGCACACCTGGTTGACGATCTCGCTGGTGGCAAGATTGCGCTCCAGTCCAAAGGTTCCGGTAAGACAAAAGGAGCATTGCATGGCACAACCAACCTGGGTGGAAATACATAAAGTGTTGCGACCTCCTTCCATCGGGATCAGTACCGTTTCGACGCTTTTGCCATCATGAAGGCGAAAGAGGAATTTACGTGTCCCGTCCGAACTGACTTCGATCGTTTCTTGAGTAAAACAGGAAACCGTCGCACGCCGATCCAGTTCTTCACGAAAAGACTTAGTCAGATCGGTCATTTCAGAGAAGTCTATGACGCCACGCTGGTAAATCCAGCGCAATATCTGAACAGCACGAAACTTCTCCTTGCCCATTCCTGCAAGGAAGTCGACAAGAGCGTCAGGACTCAAATCTTTCAAATCAATTTTTGCTGATGAGTTCATCACACCTTCTTAGAATTGTTTTTCTGAAAATTCAGTACTGCTGGGGACTAGTAGACCTGAGGAACACAAAAGCCCCACGGATTGTACCGAAGGGCCTTTGGTGACTCAAGTTTTTCCCCGGCGAAGGTTTTTAAAGCAACTCCAACCCCGAGAAGAAGTAAGGAATTTCGAAAGCCGCTGTTTCCGGAGCATCTGAACCGTGCGTAGCATTTTCACCAATACTGTTGCCAAACTCTTTGCGCAGTGTGCCTTCTGCAGCTTCAGCAGGGTTAGTCGCACCCATCAGATCACGCCACTTAAGGATAGCACCCTCAGCTTCAAGGGCCATGACGATGCAGGGACCACTGCTCATGAAATCGGTCAGTTCGCCGAAGAATGGGCGCTCTTTATGTACGTAATAAAAGCCTTCAGCTTCAACCTTGCTCATGTACAATTTTTTAAGGCCAACGACGTTAAAACCTTCAGCGTAAATACGGGCCAGTATCTTGCCGGCATCGCCAGCAGCGAAAGCATCAGGCTTGATGATTGCGAATGTGCGTTCCATGTTATCCTCCAGAAGTTTCAATTATTGTTAATCAGACCCGCGCTTTTAACATCGCATTGCCGAAAAGTCAAGATGTTCAGAGACGGTCAAATAACCCTATATGGATCATCTGTCTTTTGGCTCTTTTTAACACGCTTCTTATCGTGAAAGTGACGGATTTGTTCTATTAACTTTTTATCGTCTTGTGTCAATTTGTTTATGCTCCTGTATTGCTTGTAGAACCTCAACAAATCATTCTTACCCAGAAGATAACGCGCAACTTTATCCAGATGTGCAAGGTCTCTTACGATTTCCCTTTTCAGGAGAGGGCCTGACCTGAAACCACCGGCAGGGCAATCTATAAAGTGAATGACAGGAGGACCCTGAGTTCGTACCAGAACATTCCGCAGGTTCAAATCCCGATGGACAAACTTATGTTCATGCATTTCACGAACAGAGTCAGCGACCTGATCTATAACCGTATGCAACCACTTTCTGTCCTTTAACAATTCGGTGTTGTTTTTCAAATAAAATGCAAGGTTAGCGGAGTCTTTCACTTCTTCGGTAATCAGGGCACCAATCACAAAGAGACCGCCCTCGCGCCTCTCACCGTGGGCAATCACATTCGGCACAGGCAGGCCAATCTCCGCCATGGAAAGCAGGTTTTCTGACTCTGCTTTAACAATACTGCTCCTGAAAAAGCGGAAATATTTCCTCCTTGGGTCAGTGTAACGTTTAAGATAATAGGTCTTGTTCGAACCGACAAACTTGATGACTTCGCTGGTTTTGTCCTTGACAATCAACTCCCCGCGACAGGAAAAAACATCCTCCAATGAGGCAAAGTTCTGCAGCGTTTCAGCGTCACGATATCTTTCCTCGATCTGCCAACTATCGTAGTTAAAAAGAAGCATTCCCATCTCCAGGCTTCAGGATCGTACCAGATATTCTGACCATCATTTTTTATCTTTTTGCAATTGCGAAACAATTCTGCTGAAAACCGTGTCAACCGGAATACTCAAACCACACTCCAGGTCGCGATCACACTCCTTACGCAGGCAGGGGGTGCAATCCATCTCGGCTGTTAGATAAGAGTGACCCTCTCCACGAGGTGCGTTGCGGCTGGGATCGGTGACCCTGAAGATAGAGATTGTTGGTGTACCAACAGCAGCAGCAATATGAATCGGCCCGGTATCTCCACCAACCACCAATTCGGCCTTTGCCAAAAGTGCGGTGAGCTCTTTCAGACTTCCTCTCGGCCAGAGAAAAGCCCTGTCGACACACTGTTGCCGGATGCTTTTCACCGCAACCAGCTCTTTTTCATCACCCCAGGTCAATATCGGCCGCAGCCCCAACTCTTCAACAAGTCTTTTTGCCAGGCCCTGCCATGAGACAAGCGGCCAGTGTTTGGTAAGCCAGGTCGTACCATAGTGGAGGACAACCACCCTCGCATCGGCAAGATCCTGCTCAACTAGAATCCTCTCGACCTGGAGGGAAGCCTCTTCGTTGACTGGCAGAGGTCCTGCCTTCCGCAGTTCCCTGCCTTCAGGAAACGCCATTTTTGCAATCGCCAGGGAACGATCGGTGACGTGAAAATTCAACGCGCCAAGGTTCACCTTGCGATTGGTCGACAGAAGATTCAGTTTCTCGCGGGTCGCATTCTGATCGAAGCCAAAACGAAGAGGCGCGCCGGAAGTCAGAGTAAACAAGCCACTCTTGGCGTTACCCTGCAAATCGAGGACACAATCATACTTCACTTTTCTGATGGCTTTGACGGTCTTGAACACACCGCGTACGGAAGCCAGCGGGCCCGACTTGCGCCAGGCCCTGGTATCGATTCGGTAAAGGTTGTCTATCAGAGGATGATCTTCAAGGAAGGGTGCGAAGGATTGCTCAACCAGCCAGTCTATCTGCATCTCGGCATCTGCACTTTTCAGATAAGAAAGAACAGGCAGGGCGTGAACAACATCACCAAGGGCACTGACTTTGACGATCAGGACTTTCATAAAACACGACTCTAATTCGTTGGTTGAAACGTAAACACTGTCACTACTAGGGAAGCAAAGGTGTGCCTGCATAACCAACCAAGCCCCTAGTTTTCACCAGGGACTTGACGAAAGCACTGAAGTCAAACTTACACAGCCATCATACCGCAGTCAAACACCTTCTGTCGAAAAAACCAAGCATAACTCTTTAGCACTAAAAGCGTGATTATTTTTTTACTCTTACATAGGTTTGTGCAGCAAAGAATCACAGCCACGCTACAGTAAGAGCATTGCAATAGATATTCCTAACATATCGAAATAAAAAGAGAACTACAAATAAACACGTTCACTTTCTCACAATTTTCTTACACGACAACCTAACCTTTTGGAAAACATAAGAGAACTTTTACAATAAGGAGAATTTTCATTTAATAATGTCCTCTCAGTGATACAAGCACATAGATGTGTAAAAGCACGGGCACTCATGTGAGATGACAAGATTTGCTCGCGGCTTCGGAGACAGGCACGCGAGGCTGTCCCCCATGGCTGTCCCAAAAGGGTGTCCCTTACTCTGCCTGTTCTTGCCACCGTGAGTGCTCTTCTTCACAGAGAATCAGTAGCGCATAAAAAGGGGCAGACGCCATAAGGTGTCTGCCCTTTCTGTTTTTCTTGTAAAAATATTGTCAACTAGACAATAGCTTCCATTCCTTCCATAACCTCACGCAGCTCTTCACCCACTTCTTCGACCAGAGTATTGCGGATCGCGGAATTGACTGCTACCAGGATCTGATTGTCGACTCCGTTTTCTTTCAGGTCGAGGCCTTTGCCGATAACGCGGGTATCCACCTTGGCCATGAAGTCCGTCAGCAACGGTACACAGCTATGGGCAAACAGGTAGCAACCGTACTCGGCAGTATCAGAGATAACCTTGTTCATCTCGTAGAGCTTCTTCTTGGCGATAACGTTAGCGATCAGCGGAGTCTCGTGCAGCGACTCGTAGTAGGCCGACTCTTCTTTGATGCCAGCTTCCACCATAGTATCGAAGGCCAGCTCAACACCAGCTTTGACCAGGGCGACCATCAGGATGCCGTTATCGAAGTATTCCTGCTCAGGGATGGCGGCTTCTTGAGCTTCGGATTTTTCGAAAGGCTCATTGTTGGTCTCTTCGCGCCAGCGCAACAGGTCGGCATCGTTGTTAGCCCAGTCTTTCATCATGGTTTCGGAGAAAGCACCAGAAAGAACGTCATCCATATGCTTTTGGAACAGCGGAGTCATGATCTCTTTCAATTCCTCAGCCAGGTCGAAAGCAACCAGTTTGGCCGGATTGGAGAGACGGTCCATCATGTTGGTGATACCACCATGCTTGAGGGCTTCGGTAACAGTCTCCCAACCGTACTGGATCAATTTGGAGGCATAGCCGGACTCGATTCCAGACTCAATCATCTTGTTGTAGAATAGGATGGAGCCGGTCTGTAGAACGCCACAGAGAATGGTCTGCTCGCCCATAAGGTCGGACTTAACTTCAGCGGTGAAGGAGGAGAACAGGACGCCAGCGCGGTCACCACCGGTTCCGCAGCAATAAGCCTTGGCAATATCCAGGCCATCGCCGTTTGGATCGTTCTCGGTGTGGACAGCAATCAGGGTCGGAACACCGAAGCCGCGCAGGTACTCGGCACGAACCTCAGAACCTGGGGACTTAGGGGCAACCATGATGACGGTCAGGTCTTCACGGATCTGCATTCCTTCCTCAACGATGTTGAAACCGTGAGAGTAAGAAAGGCAGGCTCCTTTTTTCATCAGCGGCATAACATGGTTAACGATCGGGGTATGGTACTTGTCGGGAGTCAGGTTCAGAACCAGATCGCCCTTGGGAACCATATTCTCAATGGTGTCGAACACGAAGTTGTTCTGAGTGGCATTCTCCCAGGAGATGTGTTTCTCGTCGATCTCAATCTTACGCAAGGCGTAGGAAATATCCAGGCCGCTGTCGCGCATGTTCAAGCCCTGGTTCAGGCCCTGAGCGCCGCAACCGACGACGACGATTTTCTTGCCCTTGAGGTAGTCAACGCCGTTGAACTCGCTGCTGTCCATGAAACGACAGTTACCCAGCTCCTGTAATTTGCGACTGAACGACAATGAATTGAAATAGTTCTGACCCATGATGTTTCTCCTTTTATTTGGATGTTGTTGAAAAATAGGCTTTTTTAGATTTGAGCAAGATAACTGATAAACAGTATTGCGTATATTGATTTGTTGTGTATATTGTGTTGCGTTAGGCGCAACATTGCCGAGTGGGAATGAAGGGTAGAAAATGGATATTCGTGAACTGAAAATATTTCTTACCGTTGCTGAGTTGCTCCACTTTGGCAAGGCGAGTCAGGCCTGCAACCTGAGTCCCTCTGCCCTGACGCGAACTATTCAACGCCTGGAAGAGCAGGTCG
Source organism: uncultured Geobacteraceae bacterium (assembly GCA_964638305.1). Taxonomy (GTDB): domain Bacteria; phylum Desulfobacterota; class Desulfuromonadia; order Desulfuromonadales; family BM103; genus M0040. Next base: position 11,145 of record CAZXBD010000361.1, read on the forward strand.
AGCAACCGCTGTTTTTGCGCGATAACCGCACTGTCCGACTTTCACCGGTGGGTGAACGATTCCGCAGTTATGCCCGGCAGACGGTTCAAGACTGGGGGAATTTTCAGACGACGCTGAAAAAAGAGCAGGCGATTGCCGGAACTCTGTCGATCTATGCTTCGATTACCGCCGTCTACAGCCTGCTACCACATCTGTTGGAAGCCTATCGCAGCGCTTATCCTGAAGTGCAGCTGGAGCTGCGCACCGGGGTCGCCGAACAGGCGGTAGAACGATTACAGAGTGGGGAGATCGATCTTGCCGTTGCCGCTCTGCCCGACCGACACCGCTCGCGAATCGAGTTTTTACCGATCACTACAACGCCACTGGTGTTCATCGCTTCAAAAGGCGATGTCGCAGATATACCAACAACCAACGGGCAACTCGACTTCTCTCGAGCGCCGTTGGTTCTTCCGCAGACCGGTTTGTCCCGCCGCCGTTTGAATCAGTGGTTAAAGGAGAAGCGTATAACACCGAATATCACCTCCGAGGTCACCGGCAACGAAGCGATCATCCCAATGGTCCGTTTGGGTTGTGGCATCGGCATTGTTCCGCAACTGGTTGTGGATCGCAGCCCGTTTCGAGATGATGTCGTCATTGTCGATCGGGCACCGCAGTTGGGCTCGTATCAGGTCGGTCTTTGTACCAGCAAACGTAACCTGCAACGCCCCGGTGTCCATGCCTTTTGGCAGCTGGCTCGCGAACGCTCTGAACCGCAGGGGGAAGAGCAGACTTATTCTGCTGGGAGGTAGCCGAACTAAAAGGGAAGGGGCGTGTTTCTCGGAAATGACATCTTATGCAAGGCTCAGCCTTATTCGGGCGACTCTTTCTTTTTCTGTGGTTTTGATTCGAACAGTGAGCCGATGTCTTTGACCAGCTTACCCGGTAGGCCGAGGGTGCGCTTGAAGATGCCGAAGACGGTTTTTGAAACTGTATCGATCGGGACGGAAGTGACTTCGGGTTCGCCGGCTGGACCTTCTATTTTGAAATGGGCGGTCAGTAGCGCCTCTTTGTCGCCAGCTAATACCCAGCCCGCTACAGGAATCGAGGTAATAACTTTATCGACGGTGCGCAATGGCATGACTGCAAGGTCGTAGTCGAGGGTGTCATCGATTAAGTTATGGCCGCCGACCAGCGCCATGTTCATCGACTCACTGTGAACGTGTAAGTCTTCAGTTTTGGTCCGCCCCCCGGACAGTTTAAGGCTCCCTTCGATGAGGCTAAATGGCATCCCTTCTTCGTCCATGTCGGGGAAATTGCCGGAAAACAGTTGTGAAACGTTAAGCAGTGAAAAGACCGTGGCCAAACCACTGAA
>CAZXBD010000362.1:0-5057 GCA_964638305.1 uncultured Geobacteraceae bacterium
GCAAGCGCTTCGACTCGTGCCACGGCGTCGCCGGGCTCATCGAAACGCGCGCTGAGAACGGCGTCTACAGCATCTGTTGCAAAATCGCGACTGGTCAGCATGTTCACCAGGCGCAAACGAATAAATTCAACCACGTCGGCCTGGACCTCGGCGCGCGGCCGGGTCAGTTTTGCTTCCAACAAGCCAAGGCTCTCTTCGACCAGCGCGGGGATACTGATCCGGTAGCCGCGATCGAGGATGATGTTGAGAACACCGATAGCGCTGCGCCGCAGGGCGTAGGGATCAGCCGAACCGGTCGGGATCAGGCCGACGCTGAAGCAGCCGCAGATGGTATCGATCTTGTCTGCAAGAGAGACGAACGCACCGAGGTTGTCTGACGGCAGGTCACCACCCGCTTCAGTGGGCAGGTAGTGCTCGAAGATGGCCGTCGAAACGCGAGGGTCCTCACCTTCGATGCGGGAGTACTCACGCCCCATGATCCCCTGCAGTTCAGGGAACTCGTAAACCATTTTCGATTCCAGATCGCACTTGGCCAGCCTGGCCGCCCGTTCGGTCAAGGCAACAGCTGCAGGCTCAAAACGCTCAGCCAGCCCTTTGGCTATTTGCGTGAAACGTTCGACTTTTTCGTAGCTGCTGCCGAGCTTGGCCTGATAGATCACATTTTTGAGGCTTTCCAGGTTGCTCTCGAGCTTGTCTTTCTGGTCTTCCTCCCAGAAGAACATGGCGTCTGCCAGGCGTGCCCGGATCACCTTTTCATTGCCCTTGATCACCACCTGCTCATCTTCAGGGCGGGTATTTGATACGGTGATAAATTTGTTGAGCAGTTTCCCGCTCGCGTCCTCGACAGTGAAGTAACGCTGATGCTCGCGCATCGAGGTGACCAGCAGCTCACGCGGCAGTTGCAGGTATTTCTCCTCAAAGGTTCCGCAAAGCGGTGTCGGGTCCTCAAGCAGGTAAGTCACTTCTTCGAGCAGTTTTTCATCGACAACGGTATTGCCTCCGGCTGCCTTGCCGGTTGCCACGACCTGTTCACGGATCGTTTCCTTACGCTCGTTATGATCAGCGGTGACAAAATGTTTGCGGCAACCGTCCAGCCAGTCGGCCAGGCCGGTCACGGTAAACTCCTGAGGCGCCATGAAACGATGGCCGCGCGACTTGTTGCCGCTGTTCAGATTGCCGTGGCTAAAGGGCACCACCTCACCGCCGAAGAGAGCGACGATCCAGTGCATCGGACGGGCAAAGCGAACATCCTGGTTTTCCCAGCGCATCGACTTCTTGAAGGACAGGCCGGCGACCAGACGCTGCAGGACCTCTTGCAAAAGCTCTACAGTCGGGCGCCCCGCCTCTTCCTTCTCGATAAAGAGGTATTCCCCCTTGTCTGTTGTCACCAGCTTCAGGTCGGCAACGTCGACACCCTGACCGCGGGCAAAACCGATCGCCGCCTTGGTCGGATTGCCCTCGGCATCGTAGGCGATCTGCTTGGCCGGCCCCATCGCCTCGATACGCAAGGTCGGCTGGTCCTCGGCGACATCACTTACGGACAGCGCCAGGCGGCGTGGCGTGGCAAATGTTTTGACCTCACCAAACTCCAGGCGCGCTGCATCGAGCTCCTTGCGGATCATCCGCTCCAGATCAGCCATCGCCTTGGGCAGAAAACCCGCCGGAATCTCTTCGGTACCTATTTCAAGAAAAATTTCCTTAGACATTATTTATTGCTCCAATTCTGCAGCTCTTGCATCAACGCCCGTTCGTGTTACTCACTCGAGGCACGGAGAAGCAGAGGACAAAAAAATTATTCATAATATTGAACCCCTCGGCGACGCCGCGACTCCGCGTTGAATGATTATCTTGTTTCAGATGTCTCACACTTTACTTCTTCAACAACGGAAAACCCATCTTCTCACGCTGTGCGACATACGCCTCGGCGCAGAGTTTCGACAGGTTGCGCACCCGACCGATGTAATGTGCGCGCTCGGTCACCGAGATGGCGCCGCGGGCATCGAGCATGTTGAAGGAGTGCGAGCATTTCATAACATAATCGTAGGCGGGGAAAACCAACGCTTTCTCCGCCAGGCGGATGCATTCTTTTTCGAACATGTCGAAAAGCTGCAGCATCATGCCGGTATCGGCCTCTTCAAAATTGTAGGTGGAGAATTCAACCTCGGTCTGATGGTGAACGTCACCGTACTTGATGCCGCCGCCCCAATCGAGATCGTAGACATTGTCGACACCCTGGATGTACATGGCGATCCGCTCGATACCGTAGGTCAACTCGCCGGGGATCGGCTTGAGGTCGATGCCGCCGCACTGCTGAAAGTAGGTAAACTGGGTGATCTCCATGCCGTCCAGCCAGACCTCCCAGCCAAGCCCCCAGGCACCGAGGGTCGGAGATTCCCAGTCGTCCTCGACGAAACGGATATCGTGTTTTGCAGGATCGATACCGAAGCTCTTCAGGGAATCGAGGTAGAGCTCCTGGATGTTCATCGGCGAAGGCTTCAGAATAACCTGGAACTGGTAGTAGTGCTGGAGACGGTTGGGGTTCTCACCATAGCGGCCGTCGGTCGGGCGACGCGACGGCTCGACATAAGCAACGTTCCATGGCTCAGGGCCGAGCGCACGCAGGAAGGTTGCAGGATGAAAAGTCCCGGCGCCCTTTTCCGTGTCGTAAGGCTGCTGGATGATGCAGCCGTGATTGGCCCAGTAGCTCTGCAGCGCCATGATCAATTCTTGAAAAGTCACAATACCTCCGAAAGTGTAACGCCAATCAGGTCAACAAGGTCACAAGGTCACAAGGTCAAACAATAATCAAAGCACTCAACGCCCGTTCGCTTTGCTCACTTGAGGCACTGAGGCGCAGAGAGTGAGGCGACTCGGGTCACCAATATTTCAGTCTCCGCGACTCCGTGGCTCCGCGTTGAGATATCCTCTACTTTAGCCAAACTTAACTGGATTCAGGCAACCTGAAAACCGCCTACTGCAAACAAACAACAGCTCGGCATGTTAGCTTGGAGACCCCTCTCTGTCAAGGAATTCCCCCTTGAAAATACCGGTTCAAGAGCCTGTTTCTATCGGCTCATCCGGACTGAATCGATTGAGCATCTCGAGGCTTTTCAGAGGCCTTTGCAGATGACAGCTCAGGGCATCATTCAACAGCAGCTGCCCCTCCTGCCGGGAGCGCGGGCTGAGCTTGAAATCGGCAAAGCTGGTCAGGGGCGTCTGCAGAATCCGTCCGAAGGTGCCGAGCGTCATGCGATCGATCTTCAGGGTTTTGCGGCCACTGTCACAGTCCGGACAGAGGCTGCCGTCAGCGGCCGCCGAGAAACTGACCGGGCCACCGGGCAGAGGTCCGAAACAATCGGCGCAATGTTGCAGATGGGGAACATAGCCGGCCACAGAAAGCATACGGATTTCCATCAGCAGCCGAGCCTCGACCGAGAATCCGTCGCTGTCGAGATGATCGAGAAAGGCTTGCAGCAGCTGAAAGACCTCGACGCCGACTCCCGATTCGTCGAAAAGCGCCTCGGTCAGTTCACAACCGTAACCGGCCAGGGTCAAAGTCTCCAGGTCACGACGCAGCCCGGAGCGCAACTTGACCAACTCTGCATCCCGTAGACTGACCATGTCCCCCGAACTGCGCGCGGCCCAATGCAACTGCACCTCGGCGAACGGTTCGAGAGCAGCGCCGAAACGCTTGCGGCTCTTGCGGGCGGCGCGGGCAAAGCCTTTGAGACGACCATGATCAGGAGTCAGGAAAGTGACAATCCGGTCGGCTTCGCCGTAATTGGTGTGGTGGAGTATGATGGCTTGGGAAATAGCTGGGTTCATGGAGTACGTCTGGGTGAAATGTGAAATGTGAAATGTGAAACCGTTTGCGGTCCTCTTCTTTTGCCCTTTTACCTTTTACCTTTTACCTTTTACCTTTTACCTTTTACCTTTTACCTTTTACCTTTCACTTTTCACTTTTCACAATCTAACGCAGATAAGAGATGAACGCTGTCGCAGTAGCAAAGTAGATAAGGATACCTGTGATATCATTGGCAGTTTGAACAAAAGGAGTCGAGGCAATGGCCGGGTCGATGCCGAGCTTTTTGAAAGCGGCCGGAGCAATCACACCCATCGATGAAGCGACGGTCATCGCCACCACCATCGCCAGACCAACGACCATGCCCAGGTAGGGATTGCCGTGCCAGAGCCAGGCGACCAGGCCGATGGTCGCGCCACAGACACTGCCCATGATCATACCGACCCGCACCTCTTTTAAAAAGACCTGGCGCAGCATGGTGAAATCGATCCGCCCGGTGGCAAAACCGCGCACCATGATCGTCGCCGACTGGCCGCCGACGTTGCCGCCCATGCCGGTGATAACGGGGATGAAGGAGATCAGGGCGATCACCTCCTTGAGGGTCACCTTGAAGAGCCACATCAGGTAGCCGGTGATCACACCACCAAACAGGTTGACCAGCAGCCAGGGCAGCCTCAGCTGAGCGATCTTGAATGACTTGTAACCATAGAGGAGCTCTTCCTCGCTGGCACCGGCCATCTTGTAGATATCCTCGGTCGCCTCCTGGCGGATAACGTCGATGATATCATCGACCGTGATGATCCCCTTCAGATTGTTCATCTCATCGACAACCGGGACCGCGAGGATATTGTACTTCTCGACCACCCGGGCGACCTCTTCCTGGTCCATGTCGGTGCGCACGCTGAAAACATCAGTGATCATGATATCCGAGAGTTTTTTCGACGGCAGAACCGTCAAGAGCTGGCGCAGAGAGAGTACGCCGACCAATTGCCCGGCCTCGTTGACCACATAGAGATAGAAGACCATCTCCACGTCGCCGGCCTGCTGAATCGCCTCGATGGCATCCTTGACCTTGAGGTCCTCGTCCAGGGCGAAGATCTCGGTCGACATGATACCGCCGGCCGTATCCTCTTCATACTGCAGGAGGTGCTCAATCTCCTCGGAGTCCTCGTCGTGCATGATGTTGAGGATTTCATCCGCCAGCTCATCCGGCATGTTGCCGATGATATCGGCTGCGTCGTCCGAAGACATTTCC
>CAZXBD010000363.1:0-4051 GCA_964638305.1 uncultured Geobacteraceae bacterium
TGATACAACGCAAAGCATCACGACATTGCGGGGACTCTGCCAACGCACTACGGCCGTTGTCGAGCAGCACCAGGTGCAGCTCTTTTTCGCCGTCACCGCAGGGGACCGCACCGCAGATCCAGGTGACATAGGAGGTCAACAGCTGACCGGTGGCGTTTTTCGGCAGGGTGCGAATGATCGTTGCCGCATCCTCGAGAGTCGGCACAATCTTTTCCACCCCGAGCAGGGCGACATGAATCTTCGGCAGGGTCGAGACCAGCCTGGCATTACCCTCATTGGTAATCAGGGCAATCCCGCCAGTTTCAGCCACTGCGATGTTGGCCCCGGTAATCCCCATGTCGGCATCGAGGTAGCCTTGGCGCAACTGCTCGCGAGCGACCTGCACCAGATGCTCAATTTCAGCTGGTTCCTCGCTACCTGTCACCTTGCTGAACAGTTCAGCGACCTCTTCCTTGAACATGTGGATCGCCGGCATCACCATGTGACTGGGACGCTGACCGGCGAGCTGGATAATCCATTCGCCAAGATCTGTCTCGAGCGCCTCTACGCCGGCATCCTCAAGAGCATTATTAAGATGGGTCTCCTCACTCGCCATGCTCTTGCTCTTGGCCGCCAGTTTGACCCCTCTGGACTCGGCCAGATCGGTGATGTAATTGTTGGCATCGGCGGCGGTTTTGGCGAGATAGACCGTGGTACCCGCTGCTTCAGCATTAGCGATAAACTGCTCGAGGTACTGCTGACGATGCGCTGCCACCTCATCCTTGCAGTCGGCAATCTCCTGACGCAAAGCCTCAAAATCATATTGACTGAAGGCCTTCTCGCGGGCGAGCAGAAAAGCGTCTCCGAACTTGTGCAGAGCATCCTGCAGTTTCGGAGTTGCCAGCGCATGATCTATGCGGACCTGATATTCCTTGGCGCGAACTTTACTCATGATTTCATCCCTTAACAGTCAGAGGTGACCGGCTACATTTCCAACGGATCGTCAGAGAGACCGGAGAAGAGTAGAATGTGCAGTTGCTTCGGCCCATGAACGCCGATGGTCAGCACCCGCTCGATATCCGCAGTGCGGCTCGGACCGGTAATATAGGCCAGATAGTTGCGCGGGCTGTTCTGATGGAAGGATCGCAGATGAGGGACTGCGGCCATATCATCTGCAAGAATCTTGGCCGGATCGAGCAACACCACATGATGCTCCGGTAGGGTTGTAGCCAGGCGGATATCCTCGGCAGTGCTTTCCAGCACCACAGTGCCGGTGGCGGCAAAAGCAAAATTGGCCCCGGTCACGCCGGCTGCGGCCGTGGCCGCCCCTTGCCGTAGATCGGATTGCACCAGCTCGATTCCGCCTGCTTTGAGGGCAGTCGTCAGTCCGAGCCGCGTACCCGAGGCAAACTGAGGCACAACTACTGGACCGGTCGCGAACCGCTTGACATAGGCCACAACGGCTTCAACGCCCGAGACAGAAACAACCTCAGCCCCGACGGCACTGGCAGCTTCAGTAAAAACTGTGATCAGCCTTTCTTCTTGCATGAGCACACTCCCCTTAAATTGGTCTGACCATTTATTGGTTTATCGTATTGGCCGCTCCGGTCCAAGTCAAGAAAAAAGCAAAACACCGTTTTTATTACCCTGACAGTCTTTCAAGCCGCTCCGGGCGAAACAGTAATATTCTCTGCCGATCAGAAGTTGCGATAACCTCTCACGGCTTCTGTTAGCCTGTCGGGCTCTTCGACCCATAGTGAAATTTGGCCGTTTTAGATGAGATTTTGCCTCATCTGAAAAGAGTGGCCATAGATATTGGTCGAAATTAAACTTAAATTATGCGCCAAACGGACGAATGTGCAACCAGTTCATGGGTATTTATACAGGTTGCTAGCCCAATGGAATCTGGTATTTCGACATTTTCTTGTAGAGCACCGTACGATGAATACCAAGCAATTTAGCGGCCTTGGCTTTATTGTTGCCAGTTAATTCCAGCGCCTTGCGCAAGGCCTCCCGTTCGGCCTCGGCCACCACAGTATTGAGGTACCATTGCCCACCCTTTAATGCAGTGGCTACCGGCCGACTCAGGTAAAAAGGGAGATCGCAGGCATCGATGCAGCTGCCTTCAATAGTATAGGCAGTCCGCTCCAAGACATTGAGCAGTTCACGGATGTTACCCGGCCAATGATAACCGTCCAGCACCTTCTCTGCGGCCGGTGTCAGGTGATAACGGGAGCCCGGATAGTTTTCGGCAACCTTGTCCAGCAGATGCCGAGCCAGAGGGATAAGGTCCCCCAGTCGTCCCCTCAGAGGCGGGACTTCGAGTGGAACAACATTCAGGCGGTAATAGAGATCCTCCCGAAATTGTTTTTCTTTGACCATCGCCTGCAGGTCACGGTTGGTTGCAGCGATAATTCGAAAATCACTTTTGAGCATCCGGTTTCCCCCTACCCGTTCGAAAAGCCGGTCTTCCAAAACCCGCAACAACTTGGGCTGTAGCTCAAGTGGCATCTCACCGATCTCGTCCAAAAACAGGGTACCGCCATCAGCCAACTCGAACTTACCCGGCTTACCGCCGCTCTTAGCGCCGGTAAAGGCCCCCTCGGCGTAGCCAAACAGTTCTGCCTCGAACAAGTCCTTGGGGATCGCTGCACAATTTATATGGATAGAAGGGTTTTTGTGCCGCGAACTTGCCTGGTGAATTGCCTGAGCAAACAGCTCCTTGCCGGTACCCGATTCACCCGTGATTAAAATCGGCAGGTCAGTAAGCGCCGCTTTACGTGCCGCCTCTTTCAGAGCAACAATCGGGGCACTGCTCCCACGGATGCTGTCAAAATTATAGCGGGTGGAACGTAGCGAGATAAGCTCCTTTTCATACAGTTTAAGCTTCGACTCCAGAACGCTCAGGTTGTTGGCAAGCCGGCCGACATCGCTGACCTGCTTAAACATGATCTGCCCGAAAGCAGCGACAACCCGGCCCTCGTCAAAGATGGGGATGCGCTGAACCACCATATCCCGCCCTTTGGCAGTGAATAGTTTATTGAGCTCAGCCTTGCCGGTCTGGGCGACGATATGCATCCGGCTATCTTCGAGAACATCAGTGACATGTCTACCGATCACCTGGTCTGACTCAATGCCTAGGAAACGAGCGTAGGGCCGATTGAAATAGAGGATATAGCCATCAGCATCGGTGACCAGGGCACCATTTTCGATATGGTCGAAGATAAGATCAGCCAGCTTCAGGCGGCGACTCATCGCCTGCAACAGTTTCTCCGACTGTACGGACTTTTGCCGGGGTTCGTGGGGCGATTCCGGCTCGGGGATCTTCATGAGGAATCCTTTCAAGGTGTCATCGTTTGACTACATGTAGCCATTTAACGACAACTCACCCTGGTCAGGTTCTGCGACAGATCCGACCGACAGTCCTGTCACAGCTAATCGTCTGATCTTCTGTTGTTTTTTGTCCGAGGCCTCCAGACAGAACCCGGCTTCACTTTAACACGATTCTATTCTTCTCAAGCCTAGCGCCTTGCGTATGTGTAGTCAAGCGCCTACACATACGCATTCAGGGCGTCATCACCGGGCTCCGAAGAGCCACCTTCTTATTTCGAATACTAGCTGACAACTATCCGCATTTGTTAATCTTTTCCCTCTTGACTCGGAGTTTAAAAGATGTTTTGGGGGCTGGCATGAGCTTTGCTAATTAAGAAAGCATACTTACAGAACATCGTTTGTTTGTGATCTTGAGAGGAACAACGCCAGCGACCAGCAGAACTCGGCAGTCTTCACAGCTAAAATGTTGGCGTGCAATGCATGAAAAATGTCTTTTCCACAAAAGCCTGACTACCAAACCATATTCCGATTTAAATAATTCACGGGACCTGATGTTTTCATAAACGCCGTTAACACCTAAAAAGATAGGCAAAAAAAATCCGGCCACTTGGAATAACGGCAAAGCACGATAGTCTGTTGAAAGTGCAAACAAAGGAGAAGAAAAGAAATGAAACCGATTTTTACCGATCCCGCTGAGGCCCTTGAAGGTCTCACCAGTGACAACATGACCATAGCTGCG
>CAZXBD010000364.1:0-1803 GCA_964638305.1 uncultured Geobacteraceae bacterium
TGCCTGGCCTGGGTCAGCGCAAAATCAAGTGACTCCAGACCTTGCGACCAACGCCGGCCTATTAGATGCGCCCTTCCAAGGGTTGAAGCGGCAACGCCAATAGCCCATGTCGAGCCCGAGCGTTCTGCCAGTTCTACGAAACCGCGGGCATCACGCAAACAAGCCTTGATATCACCGGTATAGATGGAAAGATTCGCTCGGACCAGCGCTTCGGTGTGGGTTGTGCGTGAGTCTTGTTTAGATTTTTCGGCTGACAGCACAAGAACCGCTGCTTTATCTATGAGTGTCCTAGCCTGCCTAAGTTTGCCCATCATTGACAGGACATTTGCTTTGGCGAGCAAAAAGGACCGCAAAAGACGATTAAAAACCGGGCGTGGCAGTGCAGAAGCCGAGGCTTCACAGCCGGCAATTCCTTCCTCGATCAGCTTCAAAGCCGATCTCAAGTCGCCTTGATGGAATTCTGCGACGTACCGGCGTTGCAGAAGACCTAGCTTAACCTCAGGATCGGGCACTTTCTCAGCAATAATCGTTGCCTCATTAAGATACCGTCGCTGACCCGCGAAATCGCCCGACCACCCTAAGCGTGCAGCCATGTCCTCGTGAAGACGCAACAGGGATTGATAATCACCAAATTTTAAGGCCAATTGCCGGCCCCGTTCAAAAGTGTCCCTGACTTGCCGGGTTGAGATTTCAACGCGACCTCCGATATCCAGGGCTCCGCAACAAGCCTCTATCTGCAATTTCAATGTTTCATCGGTTTCCGGTGTTTGTTGTGCAAGGCTCAGCGCCTGACGCCAATGGAAAAATGTTCTTTGAATTTCAGCAAAGCCGGTCACCCGGGCCGCACGTCGATGCCAGTGGGCAGCCTTGAGAGGATCATCGGCTTTTTCCCAGTGGTACGCTACCAACCCGGCCAGTTCATCCTGACGGGTGGAATGAATCGTTTCGATAGCCAGTGCTGTACGGCGGTGAAGTTTTTCACGCGGTTTGGTAAGCAGGGAATTGTAGGCCACCTCCCTCACAATCGGATGTCTGAAGGCATAAACCGGCTCCGGGTAAAACGCCTTTTGATAGAAATACTCAACCTCAGTTAGTTCATGCAGACTATCTTCGAGTTCAGTAGCAAATAAATCCACCGCCCGGCGCAGAATCCTCTCTTCAAACTCCTGACCGATGACCGACGCCGTCTGAAGAAGCTGTTTAGCCTTTTCTCCGAGTCGGTCTATGCGAGCCGCCAGCACGGCCTGAACGGTGCGCGGCAGCGTTTGCGATTTTACCGGTTTCGCCAACCGATAGGCACTTTGCTGGCCTGCAAGATTGCCGGTCTCCACCAGATTACGGACAAGTTCCTCAATGAAAAATGGATTACCAAGCGCACGAGTAACAAGTTTTTGCGCGAGGTCTTGAATCGACGGATCATTTCCAAGGAGATCGTCCAGCAGTTGCCGGGCACCTGCGCCGTCCAGAGCCGTTAGCGAAAGATTGCGGTATGTGGACCGATTCATCCAACGGCGGTGATACTCAGGGCGATAATTCAATAACAGCAACGTTCGTGTTTCCTTCACCGCATCGACCAGCCGGGTGATGAAGATATCACTCGATGGATCGATCCAGTGGAGATCATCTACTAGAATTATCAGCGGCTCTCGTCTGGACATCGACCGAATCAGACTTTGGATCAGGGCGAACAATTTCCGTTGACGTTCTTCTGAATCGTCCGTGATAACCGGTTGTTGAGGATCGGTCACAGCCAGAAAATCAAACCAAATCGGCAGGGTGTCTTTGAATGCTTCGTCCAGCAGG
>CAZXBD010000365.1:0-10133 GCA_964638305.1 uncultured Geobacteraceae bacterium
GGGAATTCGTCCGGCAATGCGGACGATATCGTCAATCAGAAGAGCCGGAGCAACATAAACACGATTATCGACCATCTTGCGACGATCACAAAAGAGATGAACCTCAGCGCGGACATCCATCTCGGTAAGAGCTTTACGGACGTTAGCTAGGACACGTTCACCGCGCTGTCCGCCTTCAGGTTTACAAAGAATATCTATTCGCATGGTGAATTCCTTTCCGTCAATCATGACCTTTTTGGTCAATTATATGACTCTAAATAAAAAAGGCAAGCATTTTCTGCTTGCCTTGAAGGGTGTCAAACGATTGAAGAATCAAATAGGAGGTGGGCTGCCTCCATAAATAACTCGCAAGGCATGCTTGGTTCGCGACACCAGGCGGATTGGATTAATCGGTTTGGTGATAAAATCGAAGTAGCCCATTTCCAGCAACTTTGCTTCTTCCTCCGCGCTGCCATCTGAAGAGAGCGCTATTGCTGGTATATGCTTGATGTCCAGATTAGCCTGAAGCCCACGGAACATTTCGTTGCCACTCATCCCCGGCATGACGGTATCGATTATGATCAAATGTGGCTTTTCTTTCTCGGTAACTTTAAGGCCGTCCAAACCATTCACCGCTTCAACCAGCTTGTAGCCTTCTTTTTTCAAAGTAGCCATTGCCGCAGAGCGGACCAGGGCCTGATCGTCAACAACCAGAATTTTCCACCAGACCTCCGGTTCATAATCCTGTTCAACAATGTTGAGATAGTGACGGTTAATCGCCGCCTGAATTTCTGTTGGAGTGGTGACGGTCGGGATAGCCCGTAAGCCCATTTGGAAAGCGATTTTATCAATTGTCTCGATGTCGAGCGGGTTGACCATTGCCAGAAAGAGCTTTTTGCCCTCCATTTTCAACGGGAACAACATCTTTCTAGACGCTGTGTCGCTATCGAAAAGATCCAGCAATTCTTCACTGAAGGTTGCCCGGGCTATGTTGGATACGACCTTGAAACCAAATTGCTGCGCAAGGGTTACTGCGATGTCACGCTCTGTGACCACGCGCATCTCCTCGAGAACCTGACCGAGACGCCGTCCGGTCTCTTTTTGCTTCTCAAGAGCACGTTCCAGTTGCACCTCTTTGATGACTCCAGCTTCAATTAGAATCTCGCCAAAACGCTTTCGCTTAGCCATAAAACCTCGTCAAGTTTGATTTTTCCCCTCCAGCGACCAATAGCAACAAAACCAGCATGTTTCTTGCCAGAAACTCAGAACGGTAACCAAACAACTCTTGTTACATTACAACAAAGGGATTTATTCGGCAACATGCGCTGTTGATGCAGGCGAAGAAAAAAGGACGGCGAGGGAGCCACTATCGACATCAACCGTAATGCTGCTGCCCTCTCTGACCTCCGAGGCGATGATGGCACGTCCAAGTCTGGTCTCCAGGTGGTGCTGCAGATAACGCTTGAGCGGCCGCGCACCATACACAGGATCGTAGGCTGAACTTGCAACAAAACTGCGCGCTGCCGGGGTCATAACAAGAGTAAATCCTTGTGAACTCAATCGTTGCCGTAATTCATCAACCTGGAGATCTACGATTTGCTCCGCTTCCGCCATGGTCAAGGGCTTGAACATTACAATATCATCAACCCGGTTGAGAAATTCCGGGCGAAAGCCCCGACGCAAATCAAGCATCACAGCATTACGTGCCTCTTCCTTGAGCACACCGTCGGCGGAGACTCCATCGAGGAGGTACTGTGAGCCGACATTCGAGGTCATAATCACAACGGTGTTCTTGAAATCGACGGTACGTCCGTGGCTGTCGGTAATGCGCCCGTCATCAAGCACCTGCAAAAGCACGTTGAATACATCGGAATGAGCTTTTTCGATCTCATCGAAGAGGACCACACTGTAGGGGTGCCTCCGGACAGCCTCTGTCAGCTGTCCGCCCTCCTCGAAGCCAACATAACCCGGAGGCGCTCCAACCAAACGGCTGACCGCATGCTTCTCCATATACTCCGACATGTCGATGCGGATCATGTTCTCTTCGCTGTCGAACAAGGCCTCAGAGAGGGCTCTGGCCAGCTCTGTCTTGCCGACTCCGGTTGGGCCGAGAAAGATAAAAGAGCCGATCGGGCGACGCGGATCTTTTATCCCGGCACGGGCGCGGATCACGGCATCAGCGACCAGCTGCACCGCTTCATCCTGACCAATCACACGCTGGTGCAGAATCTGGTCAAGCTTGAGCAACTTTTCTTTTTCACCCTCGACCAGTCGGGTCACCGGAATGCCTGTCCAGCGCGCAACGATATCGGCAATTTCGTCTTCGGTGACCTCTTCACGCAACAGGCGCGTGCCCTCTTCCGCTTCGGCAAGTTTTGCTTCCGCCTTGCCTAACCTTCCCTCAAGTTCAGGCAAGCGCCCGTGCTTGAGCTCAGCGGCACGGTTCAGGTCATATTCGCGCTCGGCGACTTCAATCTGCTGACGCACTTTTTCTATTTCCTCACGCAGATCCTGAATTGACTTGATCCCATCCTTCTCGGTATCCCACTGGGTACGGAGGGTCTTGTTCCTATCACGCAGATCGGCAAGCTCCTTACGCAGAACTTCCAGTCGGGTCTGGCTGGCCTTGTCCTTCTCTTTTTTCAAGGCGGCTTCCTCGATTTCAAGCTGCATGACCCGTCGGGTCACCTCATCGAGTTCCGCCGGCAGCGAATCAATTTCCGTCCGGATCATGGCACAGGCTTCATCAACCAGATCAATCGCCTTGTCCGGCAGGAAGCGATCGGAGATATAACGGTGACTCAAGGTGGCAGCAGCCACCAGCGAGTTATCCTGGATACGAACCCCGTGGTGCACCTCAAAGCGCTCCTTGAGACCACGCAGAATACTGATGGTATCCTCGACGTTAGGCTGTTCGACCAGCACCGGTTGAAAACGGCGCTCCAGCGCGGCGTCCTTTTCAATATATTGACGATATTCATCAAGAGTCGTTGCCCCGACACAGTGCAGTTCACCGCGGGCCAGCATTGGCTTGAGCATGTTCCCCGCGTCGATGGCGCCTTCAGCCTTGCCCGTACCGACGATAGTATGCAGCTCGTCAATAAAGAGCAGAACCCGGCCGTCGCTCTCACGAATCTCGGTCAATACGGCCTTGAGACGCTCCTCGAATTCACCGCGGTACTTCGCTCCGGCCAGCAGCGAGCCCATGTCGAGAGCAAAGATCGTCTTGTCCTTGAGCCCTTCCGGGACATCGCCTCGCACGATGCGCTGCGCCAGGCCTTCTACAATCGCCGTTTTGCCAACGCCTGGTTCGCCGATCAGGACCGGGTTGTTTTTGGTCTTGCGCGACAGGATGCGGATCACACGACGAATCTCGCCGTCACGGCCAATGACCGGATCAAGCTTACCCTTCTGAACTTCCTTGACCAGATCCCGACCGTATTTTTCCAGGGCTTCATAGGTCTCCTCAGGGTCAGCGCTGGTCACACGCTGATGCCCACGCACATCGCTTAAGACCTGCAACAAACGGTCGCGGGTGATATTGAACTGCTGCAGGATGCGCCCGGCTGACGTGGTCTTACTTTCCTCAATCAAAACCAGGAGAAGATGTTCAACGCTGATAAATTCATCTTTTAGAGTCTTGGCCTCCTGCTCTGCCTTGACCATCAAACGATTGAACCGCTGGGTGACATAAACCTTGCCCGCCTCAACGCCCGGCCCGGAAACAGAGGGCATCCGCTCGACCTCTTGCCGGGCAGCACCGATCAGATTGTGCAAATCTATATCCAGCCGCGTAACCAGGCGCGGGATCAGGCCTCCATCCTGTTGCAGCAACGCGAGCAGCAAATGCTCCCCATCGACTTCAACATGCCCCGAACTCACAGCAAGGCTCTGAGCCGACTGCAGCGCATCCTGAGTCTTTTGTGTCATGCGATTAATGTCCATGATCATCCTCTCTTGATGTTTCCAAGATTTTACCAGCTTTTCTTTTTATTTTCGTTGTTCGTAAAGAATCATATACAAAAGCGCAGACAAAGGTTAACAGCAGGGAAGGGGCCGATTTTGTACCGGCCCCTTCCTGACCTGAAACGCTGCGCCGGTCAATGCACCGTCACTGCTATCCGCTTCGGCTTGGCCGCCTCGGCCTTCGGAATTATCAGGGTCATGACACCCTGGTTTATGGAGGCTTCCGCCTTCCCGGCATCAAAGGTATCCGTTAACATGAACTGCCGCCAGTAGCCGGCCATGGCAAACTCACGATGATGGCAATCGCCAGCTCCAGCAGGCGCGTCACCTTTGATAGTCAGAACACCCTGGTCGATGCTGATATCCAGACTCTTGTCGTCCAGGCCCGGCATATCAGCAATCATGGTCAGGCCTTCTTCAGTTTCAAAAATGTCCACAGAGGCACTGATATATTGATCATTTTTTTGCTTGTTTTCGCGGGACAAAGGCGACGATTCCAAGTGGCTAAGATTTTTCTCTTTCATGGCGATTCAGCTCCTTATCTCTAACAAACGCTGGCGTTTAAGTTATCTTACTTTGACACTGATTTTTTTCGGCTTTGCCTCGACCGCTTTTGGCAAGGTGACGCGCAACAAGCCATTCCGGCATTCTGCCTCGACCTTGTCGGCAATAATTTCTACCGGCAATTCAATGGTTCTCAAGAATTTTCCGCTGCCGCGCTCTCGACGATGCCAGGTCCGCTGTTCCCCGGAAGGATCAGTGAGCTGTCGTTCGCCGGAGAGTGTCAAGGTATTACCCAGAAGATTCATCTCGATCTCGTCCGGGTCGACCCCCGGCACCAACGCTTCGACATACACATTTTCCGCATCGTCGAGCAGATTGATTTTGGGATATTGCCGCAACCCCTGCTCCGGCTCAAAAGCAGGGGCAAAGAGGCTGCCCTGACTACAGCCGCCGAACAGGCTGTCCATGCTTCGTTGCAATTGATCCATTTCTTTAAAAAGGTCCCAGGTTCTCATGATTTTTTTCTCCTTCGCTGTTTTTATTTATGGAGCTTGACCATATTTGCTATCCTTAGACACTACAAACCACGTGCCAACAGAGGAAAATAATATTTACTCACAATTCCAAGAGCTTATAGAATAATGGACAAGCACCACAACAACTTGCAGCGTCGCAGGAGGATGTCGCAAGCGACACTTGCAACACAAATTGTGTCGTAAGATGGGAGCTGGTGAAGGCTGGAAACTCGGGCAGCCACTACAAAAGAGAACAGTACAAAAGCAAGGGTCTCTCAAGAGGCCCGAATCCTGTCGAATACTCTGTCGGACAAACTTACCCACCGTAATTTATAAACACCACAAACTACTGGCACACAACATGCCCTCCGCAGGAGAAGGCGCTTTTGCCTACTTTTGCTGCCGGGCAAAAGTATGTCGTGTGGCGGGACGAGACCCGCCGGTTCTGACCTTGGAATCAAACAATGAGCACAAGAGATAACCCGCCGGTCCCGCCCGGCAGCCGGGAGTCTTTCTTTACTGGTCTAAAGAAAGTCACCAAAGAAAGGACCTGCGCTGCGCTAGGCATGTTGTGCGCCAGTAGTCGGTGGTGTTAATTGGTGCTGGTTATGAGGGGAAGAGATGTTGCTGTCTTGATTTTTCTATTAACGGTTGTGGTTGATGTGTCTGTCTACTCGGCTTGCGTGGTTAACAGCGCAGCTGGCCTGAAAATCTAATACAAAGAGCTGGGGGCTGGGGGCTAGGAATCGAAGGAATCCCGAGAGAGATCAAGCTTCTTCATATAACGATAGAGGGTGGCGCGGTGAACACCGAGGAGGCGGGCCGCCGAAGCAAGGTTGCCGTCTGCACTTGCCCAGGCGTGCCGGATTGATTCGACGGTAAGGTTGGCGGGCTGCGTGGTGCGCGGCGCGGTCAACGCCAGTCTGTCCGGGCGGGACAGCAGGACACGTTCGTTGGCCAGGGGATAAGGCAGCGCCAGAGCGGTACCTCCATTTTCCAGTTGACCGGGACCCCAGTCCCCCGGCGAAAAATCCTGTCGTTCTTTAACCCATTCACGAAAAGCCCGCGCACCGATGACCTCGGACCGGCCTTCAATGAACACCCTTTCCAGGACGTTGCGCAGCTCACGAATATTCCCCGGCCAGAGATAAGCCTGTAACAGGGCCATGGCTTCACTGGTCAACCGCTCGACGTTACGGCCGTATTTTCGCCGGAA
This sequence comes from uncultured Geobacteraceae bacterium, assembly GCA_964638305.1. Taxonomy (GTDB): domain Bacteria; phylum Desulfobacterota; class Desulfuromonadia; order Desulfuromonadales; family BM103; genus M0040. The sequence continues at coordinate 6,181 of CAZXBD010000365.1, forward strand.
AATAGTCAGGAAATGTTCGACCAAAAAAGGGATGTCCTCAACACGCTGACGCAGGGGCGGCAGATGGATGCGCAGCACGGCCAGGCGATGATAAAGGTCGGCTCGAAAGCGTCCTTGTTGCACGGCGCGCTCCATCGGTACATTGGTGGCGGCAACGACCCGCACATCAACCCGTAAAGGACGTTCGCTACCAACCCGTTCCAGAATGCCCTCTTCCAGCACCCGCAGCAACTTGACTTGCGCCGACTCAGGCATGTCTCCAACCTCATCAAGAAAAATAGTTCCCCCGGATGCTCTTTCGAAACGTCCTTTGTGGGAACGGACAGCGCCAGTGAAGGCACCTTTTTCATGACCAAACAGTTCAGACTCAAGAAGCTCCGGAGAGATTGCCGAACAGTTGACGGCGACAAAAGCCTTTTCCCGCCGCAGGCTCTGGTCGTGCAGGGCCCTGGCAACCAACTCTTTGCCGCTGCCGGTCTCCCCGGTCACGACAACCGAGGCATCGGCTTCGGCGTAGAGGCTGATCTTGCGAAACACCTCCTGCATCTCCGGGCTGTTACCGACCAGGCCAAAGCGACTGCGGGGCTCATGCTTTCTGGCAAGACCGGCCGGTGGCTGACGAAAGAAGAACGCAACCTGAAGCCAGCCTTCACCACTCACCCCGAAAGGCAGGATATCGGCAAACAATCTGCGCTCGTCAGTTCCCCGAAAATGAACATCGATCTCGGTGAGCCCGGCGTCCTGACTGGCCACCTCATCGGCAAGGTAGTCCAATCCGGGAGAGACGTCGTCAAACATATCATGCAGAAGATACCCCGAAACATCGAGAGCCCCGAGGCCGAGCCACGCCGACAGCTTCTCCGAAACATGCTGAACCATCCAACCTCCGGCAGGACCAGCCACCACAACCAGGTCAGGAGCACGCAACGGCAGATTATTATCGATGATTATTTCAGGTTCTGACATGACCCTGTCCCTCAAATAGCTTGCGACATGACTTGCTACATAATTTTACTCCTCCTGCCCATCTTTTCAAGGGCTGCCCCAAAAACCAAAAAAAAGCTTCCAGCAAACATGCAGAACAATCATAACCTGTTACAAATATTACGAACTCTTGAAACCAGACGAAGGAATACCCGATGAAAACCCGTAAGAAAATTCTCGATTTCGAGTTTACAGAAGTTCTTGATGTCAAAACTCGCGAACTGATCAGGGTTGCCTGCGCTGTCGCAGTCAACTGCCCCGACTGACTGACCAAGCACTTCGCGGTCGCGAAGAATGCGGGAGCAACAGAAGATGAACTGCGTGAAGCAATGGCCTACGGCATCATTGCACCATCGGGGCGGGCCAAGAATTTTGTCAAACGCATGCAATCTGAACTCGAGCCTCTTTTGTGATGATTTAGTGCGAGCACCTGAGCAAGCCTTTCATCGAACCTACACGCTTTTTCGATGAGACTCCTAACCACCACCGCGACACCATCGATCATGCCGTGATGGGCACTTCGTCCAGGCATAATCGATCAACCCACCATGCTTGCGCGAGAAAGACTTTCCACAAGGGACCGTCACGGCTATAATGCCCGGCGATTATGGATGAATTTCTCTCAGAAAAATCTCAGCTCAAGCTGCGTCAGGAGATTCAGGCTGCCAACGGCAACGAGGTCTTCTGCATCGGGCAGACAGACCCGGATCAAGTCGTCATCGACCTGGAAGTCCTTGCCCGTGGCAACCGTGGCGCGGTTCCCGCGATCCTCCAGGCCTGCCGCCCCGGAGATGTGGTCATCCACAACCACCCCAGCGGCCACCTCGAGCCCTCCGATCCCGACCTGGCCATAGCCGGGAGTCTCGGTTCTCTCAGCGTTGGTTTCTATATTGTCGACAACCCGGTCAAACAGATCTATCGCGTCGTCGACGCTTTCCGGCCACCGCAAAGTACAACCGTAGAGCACCAGCAGGTCAGTGAACTCCTCGGTCCAGGCGGACAAGTCTGTCAAAACCTGCCCGGTTTTGAAGATCGCCCCGAACAGCTACGCATGGCTTTTGCTGTAACTGAAGCTCTAAATAATCACAAGATCGCCCTGATCGAAGCCGGCACCGGAACGGGCAAGAGCCTCGCCTACCTGGTACCTGCCATCCTCTGGACTCTTGCGAGCCGCGAGAGACTGGTCGTTTCGACCAACACGATCAATCTGCAGGAGCAGTTGATCCGCAAAGATCTGCCATTTTTGCAGCGCGCCACAGGCCTGGACTTCCAGGTTGAACTGGTCAAGGGCCGTTCAAATTATCTTTGCCAGCGCCGTCTTGAAAGTGCTACGGCGGAGCCGGGCCTTTTTGATGCGGAGCACATAGGCGAGTTGAATGCCGTACGCGAATGGGCGGCCGAGACTAGTGACGGGTCACGAGAAGACCTCTCCTTTCTTCCCCAGGGCACCCTCTGGGATGAGGTCTGCTGCGAGGCGGACCAATGCAGCCGCAGCCAGTGTCTCTATTTCAACAACTGCTTCTTTCATCAGGCCCGACGGCGTGCGGCCCGTGCGGATATCCTGGTAGTCAATCACGCCCTGCTTCTGGCCGATCTGTCGTTACGCAAGCAGACCGAAAACTATTCGTCCATGGCGGTTCTGCCGCCATTTTCCCGGCTGGTCATCGACGAGGGCCACCATCTCGAAGAAGTCGCAACACGTTACTTCAGCACCCAGGTCACCCGTTTTGCCTTTGCCCGCGTGCTCAACCGACTGCGTCACCCGCGTAAACCGCAAAGAGGTCTTTTACCGCGCCTGCTAACGCAACTGGGCCGCAGTCTCAACGACAGTCAGGAAGCTCTTTACCGGGAGCTGCATGAACGCATTGAGTCACTCATCAGCCAACGCCAGGAGTTGTTGGACCGGGCCCAGGCCGAACTGGAGCAGACCGGAATTGATCTTGCGAAAGCGCTCGACACTGAAATTCGTTCAGGAGCAGAGATACGCCAGCGATTAGTTCCGGAATTTCTGGAAAAGCCGGCGTGGGCAAGAGCGGAAGGTCTGTTGCGCAGCCTTGCTCGCGTAACTGAAGAGTTCGGTAATGAGCTACAAAACCTGCTCAAAAAGTTACGCAAGCTTCCCGACGAAGCGGCAGAAGAGACACGCTCTCTCTGCACTGACCTGTCTGGCGTCGCTCTGCGTCTCCAGCATATCACCGGACACCTGCAGCTCTTTGTCGCCAATGACCCGGGATCGTGTACCTGGTTTGAAATCGCCAAGGGCCGCATCGGCCGGAGTGAAGGCATAATCACCCGCCTATGTACGGCACCTTTGGTCGTTGCACCACTTTTGCGCGAGACATTGATGGAGCGTATGCAGACTGTTGTTCTGACAAGCGCAACCCTGACCGTCGCCGAGCGCTTTGACTACCTGCGTCAGCGGATCGGTCTCAACGAGCTGGAACCCGGCCGAGTTGACCAACTACTGCTCGCGTCACCCTTCGACTTCAAACAGCAGGCCCTGCTGGCAATCCCCACCGACATTCCAGAGCCCGGGCGGCCCGGTTATGCCGAAGCCGTTCGTGATCTGACCGAGCAGGCACTGCTTGCCGCTGATGGCCGCAGCTTTGTGCTTTTTACCGCATACAGTCTGCTGCGGCGCATTCATGAGGAACTATCACCATTACTGTCGGCGCGCAACTACCAGGTGCTACGCCAGGGCGAAGCGACCCGACACAGCCTGTTGCAGAAATTCAGTCAGGACCCGACCAGCATCCTGTTTGCCACCGACTCCTTCTGGGAGGGGGTCGACGTCCCCGGAAGATCACTGGAGCAGGTCATTATTGCCCGACTGCCATTCAAGGTGCCCACGGAACCGGTGCTCGAGGCGCGTGCTGAAGCCATCACCCGGGCCGGAGGAGACCCGTTCATGGATTACACGGTTCCCCAGGCAGTGATTCATTTCCGGCAGGGGTTCAGCCGCCTGATTC
>CAZXBD010000366.1:0-7468 GCA_964638305.1 uncultured Geobacteraceae bacterium
ACAGAGGCGCTGAAAGACAAATCATTTGTAACTGTTTTACAGTCTCTATCCTCCGCGTCTCCGTTTCTCTGCGTTGGATGCTTTCCAGGTTTTAGCTTTTTCGAGCCACGAGCCACGAGCCACCCGTACCCGCCCCTCGCCCTTTTTATGCGGCCCACATCATCAGCATATGCTGTTTGCCAACAATGACCAGGGGTGCGCAAACGTTCTGTATTGGTTTTTCACTTTTTAAAACTTATTCAACGCGGAGTCACAGAGGCGCTGAAAGACAAATCATTTGCAACTGTTTACAGTATATATCCCCCGCGTCTCCGTTTCTCTGCGTTGGATGCTTTCTAGGTTTTAGCTTTTTCGCACCTCGCACCTCGCGTCCCTGCTATCAAGCCGCCCACATCATCGGCATATGCTGTCGACCAACAATGACCTGGGGTGCGCAGACGTTCTGTTGGTCCAAGACCTGGTTAACCGCGGCCAGTGCCAGCTTCGGGCAGTTATTGGTTTCGCTCAAATGGCCGAGGAAAACGCTTTCCAACCCCTGCCAGAGCAGATCCTGCAACAGCGAACCGCCGGCCCGATTTGAGAGGTGTCCATGGTTGCTTCTGACGCGCTGCTTCAGCTTCCAGGGGTAAGGGCCATCACGCAGCATCTCTTCGTCGTGATTGGTTTCCAGGACCAGGGCGCGGCAGTCCTGCAGACACTCCGACACCAGGCGCGTCGCGACACCAAGGTCAGTAGCGACGCCGATTTTGCCGTGTTCACCGGCAAGCGTAAAACCGACCGGGGCCAGAGAATCGTGCGTGATGGCAAACGGCCTGATCGTCAGGTCGTTGATCGAGAACTCTTCGCCGTCGACAAACTCATGCACACACTCCGGCTTGCCGACGTCCGGCAATTTGCGGGCCAGGTCGGTCTGCAGGTAGACCGGCAACTCAAGCTGTCGCACCAGGGGGCCGAGGCCGCGCACATGGTCCGTATGTTCATGCGTAATAAGTAAAGCGTTGAGACTGGCGGCATCGACACCGACAAGATCGAGACGTTTGCGCAGTTCTCGCGCAGAGATTCCGGCATCAACCAGAATGCGTGTCCGACCCGACTCAATCAGCAGGGAGTTTCCCTTGCTACCACTCGCCAGCAGGCAGATTTTCATCTTTTACCTTTGTTATAATTTGTGGCCGGATACATAACGCAACAGAGCGCAGGATGCAAGTGAGAAGCGCTCAATCTAGACCTTGGTTTCAATTGCAGGCAGAAGAATATAAAAGGTACTCCCGGGCATGGCCTCAGGGTCATGTCCAGGGCTTTCCGCCCAGACCGTGCCGCCATGCAGGTCTACAATTCCTTTAACAATACTCAGGCCGAGCCCGGCACCATGGGTATTGAAAGCAACCTTGCCGCTGGAATGCTCTTCCAGCTCTCCAACCTCGTAAAATTTGTCGAAGATTGCTTCCTGCTCATCTTCAGCAATACCGATACCCTGGTCGCAGACAGTAATCTCTACATAGGGAATCGGGCCATTACTGAGGGCGCAGGCACCGTCAATACCGCCGCTGGAGAACTTTTCAGGCAATCTCGGGTGATGGACCAGTCTGGTTTCCAGAACAATCTTCCCTTTGTCCGGCGTAAACTTGATGGCATTGCCGATCACATTATCAATCGCCTGGATCATCCGATCGACATCACATTTAACGAGCGGCAGACCTTTTGCCAACGCAAGCTTTAACTGCTGTTTTCGCTGCTGGAGAGAAGACTCCGCCCTGTCAACGGCACGCTGGACCAGAACATTGATATCAATTGCCTGGCTGGTAAGATCAATGGTCTGCCCGTCGATCATTGAGATATCGACCATGTCGCGGACAATCTCGGAGAGGCGATCGCCGGCCTTGGATATATGTCGAATCAGGTCAAGAGTCTCTGCATCGAGATGCTCGGCCTGATCAGTCAGGAGCAATTCCACATACCCCATAATAATGGTCAATGGTGTTTTCAGTTCGTGAGAGGCCAGCCCGAGGAAGGAGTTTTTCATCTGGCTGAGCCGCTCCATCTCACTGGCTGTTTTTTCCAGGCCCAGGCGAATTTCCTCTTCACGGGTCGCATCACGAATGATTAAGTGTACAAGCCGGCGGCCATCCTTATCAATGATTGCAGAGGTCGAAGCCCGGCCAAGCAGGCTACGCTGATCTTCTTCACGCCAGAACCGGACTTCAATCTCGCTCGACTGGCCCGGCTCAATGTTCTGATGATGCTCAAACTGATGTTCAATATCGCGACATTTAATCTGTTCCAGAAAGGAAAAATAATTCTTCTCCTCCATCTGTATTTTTGTCAGGCCGAAGAAGCGCTCAGCAGCCTTGTTGGCGATAATGAGGGTGTCGTCTTCATTGCAAACAAGGATTGCATCACTGGCTCCATCGAGCAAGGAACGGTACATTTCGCGGCTGTGCCCCAACGCCGAGCTGATGCTTTCGAGGCTTTCATAAGACGACTGCAATTCAAGGTTGGTCTGTTCCAGGTCTTCGTAGTTTTGACTCAACTCCTTTTCGCGCTCACGCAAGGCCGTCGCCATACCTGTGAGCGTTGTCCCCAACAAAGCCAACTCACGAGTCTGCAGGGCCGGTGCCTTGGTTTCGAAGTTGCCGGCAGCAAGGTCTTCTGCCATACCACAGAGACGCTGAATCGGTAGGATGAGATCATAACGAGAAAAGAGGTAAATAAGACCAAACACAACGGCAAAGGCGGCGACAAGGACCATGGCCGTCGATGTAAAGTGGTCTATAACCAGGTCGTCGAGGACCTCATCGCTGAAGCCGATGCGGACCCGACCGGCGACCTTGTCCTCGTAATCGTAGATCGGAGTGGCGTAGTCGTAAAGCTTACCCATATCGGCTGATTCGAGGACTGAGACATCCGGTGTAAGGTAGCCGGTATAGTCTACGGTCGATGAAACCGGATAATCACCTGAGCTGTGGTAAAGGACTCGACCAGAAGGGTCTTCAATCAGGCAGTAGGAAATTTCCGGGTCGTTCTGTACGATCTCCTCACAGCGCGCGGAGATACCATCGATTTCTTCTAAAGGCAGCCCCAGGTTGACAACCGCTTCAAGCTGGACCTTCAAAGCAGTCGCAAAGGTCTGGGACCGGTGGAGGATACTGTCGCGATAGCTGCGACGAAAACTGTCCACATTGAAAGCGGTACTAACCGTAACGGTGAGAGTCAACACCAGCAGGCTGAAGATCAGGATGCGTCTTTCCAGAGAAGTTTTCATAACTTTGTAAAAAAGCTTCCGAGCATCCTTTAATCGAGGGAGAAGAGGTGTTCTGAACGAAGCGTCACAAGACACAGACTCAACCGATAATCACATATCATAAATAGCGACATCAGGGCAACCGACATCACAGGAAAAACGATTAAAAACGGTTGACCATGAAAGGGTGATTCGTTATCATCCCACCGTCGAGATTTTTTCTGTCTGAACGGCTCTCCGTCAGGCATCTTTCTTTAGCCCTGGCCCCGCTCATAACAACGTGGTCAGAACGCTTCAAACCACATATTTTTGGAGGACGAGTACATGTCGGTAAAAGTAGCCATCAACGGCTTCGGTCGCATCGGTAGGAACGTGCTGCGTGCGGCACAGAACACTTCGGAATTCGAGATCGTTGCCATCAATGACCTCACCAACCCTCAGACCCTCGCTCACCTACTCAAATACGACTCGATTCATGGCATCCTTGCAGCTGACGTTGCGGCAACCGCAGACGGCATCCAGATCGGCGGCAAGTCGATCAAGGTCTTCAGCGAGCGCGACCCGGCGGCCCTGCCCTGGAAAGAGCTCGGCGTCGACATCGTCATCGAATCAACCGGCTTCTTCACCAACGGCAAGGATGCCGGCAAGCACATCCAGGCCGGCGCCCGCAAGGTTATCATCAGCGCCCCGGGCAAAGAAGTTGACCTGACCGTCTGCATGGGCGTCAACGACGACCTCTACGACGCCGCCCAACACAACATCGTTTCAAATGCCTCCTGTACCACAAACTGCCTGGCGCCGGTCGCCAAGGTGCTGATGGAACAGTTCGGCATCGTCAAGGGTCTCATGACCACGGTTCACGCCTACACCAACGACCAGAGCATTCTCGACCTGCCGCACAGCGATATGCGCCGGGCTCGCGCTGCCGCGCTGTCGATGATCCCGACCACCACCGGCGCTGCCAAGGCCGTCGCCCTGGTCCTGCCGCAACTGCAAGGCAAGCTGGACGGTCTCGCTGTGCGCGTACCGACCCCGAACGTTTCCCTGGTCGACCTGGTTGTCGAAACCGAGAAAGCGACCTCTGTTGATGGAGTCAACGGCGCACTGCAGGCTGCTGCCAACGGTCCACTGAAAGGCATCCTCGAGTACTGCGACCAGCCGCTGGTTTCCTGTGACTTCAACGGCAACCCTGCCTCTTCTACCGTTGACGCCGCGACCACCACCGTTATTGGCGGCACCATGGTCAAGGTCATGAGCTGGTACGACAACGAATGGGGTTATTCAAACCGTATCGTCGATCTGGTTAAACTGATGGCCAAAGCTTAATACGAGAGATCATAAGGGCAGGTTGATAACCTGCCCTTTTTTATTTTAAAATAAACCAAACAAAGCTAAAAACCTTTAAGATCGGATTCACGCAGAGAAGCAGAGACGCTGAAACGCCAGAAAATAAACACGACGTTTCAATAACGGGCGAACTCAGCTGTTACACTCTGTGTCTCAGTGACTCCGCGTTGAAACCTTTTTTGGGTTAATAACGAAAATACAAGGCAATTAGATGTTAAAGAAACTCTCTATCAGAGATATCGACTTCCAGGGCAAGCGGGTTTTTTGCCGGGTCGATTTCAACGTCCCCCTCGACGACAAGAACCAGGTCACCGATGATACGCGCGTCAAGGCATCGATGCCGACCATCCGCCACATCATCAACAATGGCGGACGCCTGATTCTGGCCTCCCACCTCGGTCGGCCCAAGAATGGTCCGGAAGCCAAGTTCAGCCTCGCTTCCGTCGCACCCTGCCTGTCGCAGTACCTCGGCAAGCCGGTCAAGATGGCACCGGACTGTATCGGCCCCGATGTCGCCAGGATGGTCAACCAGATGGTCGACGGCGATGTCCTGCTGCTGGAGAACGTACGCTTCCATGCCGGCGAGACCAAGAACGATCCCGATTTTGCCAAAGCCCTTGCTGCCAATGCTGATATTTACGTTAATAACGCCTTCGGCACCGCCCATCGCGCCCACGCTTCGACGGCCGGTGTCACCGACTACCTGCAGCCCGCAGCGGCCGGCTTCCTGCTCGAGAAAGAGATCAAGTACCTCGGCCAGGCCCTGGCCTACCCAGACCACCCTTTTGCAGCGGTGATCGGCGGGGCCAAGGTCAGTGACAAGATCGCGGTTATCGAGAAGCTGATGGAAAAGGTCGACACCCTGATCATCGGCGGCGGCATGGCCTACACCTTCCTGCGCGCCAAGGGGCGCCCAATCGGCAAGTCGCTGGTCGAAGAGGATCGCATTGAGCTGGCAAAGACGCTTTTGCAGAAAGCCAAAGAGAAAGGCGTCACCCTGCTCTTGCCGCAGGACCACGTGGTAGCGGCAGAGTTCAGCCCCGACGCCGAGCACAAGATCTGCAGCGACGCCAACTTCCCGGCCGACTGGATGGCCCTCGATATCGGACCAGCGACCATCGCCACCTATACCGGCGCCCTGCGCAATGCCCGCATGGTGCTCTGGAACGGACCAATGGGTGTTTTCGAGTTCGACAACTTCGCCCGTGGCACCATGGCCGTCGCCGAGACCCTCGCCAACTCCAATGCACGCTCGATTGTCGGCGGTGGAGATTCGGTCGCCGCGGTCAAGAAAGCCGGCGTCGAATCGCAAATGACCCACATCTCAACCGGCGGCGGTGCTTCTCTGGAGTTTCTCGAAGGCAAAGAGCTGCCGGGTCTTGCGGCACTGACGGATGCCTGATCTTTATAACTGGATGTTTTAAAATATAGAGTTATAAAGTTATACAGCTAAAAGCTTTTAAGGCATTTCAACGCAGAGACGCGGAGTCACGGAAGACGTAGTCCTCATTGGGGGCAGACTCAAAAGCTTTTCCCTGCAGCCTCTGCGCCTCCGCGTTAAAATTTTATTCGAGTCGTAGTACCGATATTTCAAGGAGCTTATAATGCGCACACCCATGATCGCCGGCAACTGGAAGTTGCACAAGACGCTGGGAGAATCGACCAGCCTGATCGCCGAACTGATTCCCGCCGTTGCTGCGAATCAGCAGGTTGAAGTCGTGGTCGCCCCTGTCTACACCGCTCTGAGCAAGGTTGCAGAAGCCGTCTCCGGCAGCAACATCAAGCTGGCCGCCCAGAACTGCTACCCTGAGCCGCAAGGGGCCTTTACCGGCGAGGTTTCGCCGCCCCTGCTCAAGGATGTCGGCTGTGATTACGTGATTATCGGCCACTCCGAGCGTCGGCAGATTTTTGCTGAGAGTGACGAGCTGATCAACAAAAAAGCCCACGCCCTTGCTGAAACCGGTCTCGGCATCATTCTCTGTATTGGTGAAACGCTGGAAGAACGCGAAAGTGACCAGATGCTCGATGTGCTGCGCCGCCAGGTACGCTTCGGCCTGAAGAACCTCAGCACCGAGCAAATGAAGGCGATCGTGGTCGCTTACGAACCGGTCTGGGCGATCGGTACCGGTAAAACCGCCAGTGATGAGCAGGCCCAGGAGGCCCACGCCTTCATTCGCGCGTTACTGGCCGAGCTCTACGACGAGCAGACAGCCAACGCCACGCGCATCCTTTATGGAGGTAGCGTCAAGCCGGGCAATGTCGATGGCCTGATGACCCAACCTGACGTTGATGGTGCCCTGGTCGGTGGTGCCAGCCTGAAAGCTGAAGATTTTGCCAGGATTGCAAATTTTCAGGTTCCGTGAGCAAAAAAGTGAAATTCAGGCTTTTCTCTCAAAAACTAATATGTTAAAGTGCCGACCTTCTGAAAAGAGCTCGTCATTTTAAGGGGATAATATGAATAATGTACTCTTGGTTATACACATTCTGGTCTCTCTCTCTCTGATCGGTATTGTTCTGATTCAGGGCGGCAAGGGTGCCGAAGTTGGCGCAGCCTTTGGGGCCGGCGCCAGCAATACGATTTTCGGCGCATCCGGCGGCCAGTCTTTTATCGGTAAAATGACTGCCGGCGCTGCACTCATCTTCATGCTGACCAGCCTGGCACTGGCCATTTTCTGGGGTCAGCCTGGATCTTCAAGCATCATGCCCGAGCAGCTTGCACCGACCTCTGCACCAGCGTCGATGCCCGCACAGAGCATGCCGCCAGCAGCACCTGCCGAACAGGCAAAATAACGCATCAATTTTAATGACAGCGAGGCATCATGTCAGTATAAATGCATCGCTTGCCGAAATGGTGGAATTGGTAGATACGCACATTTGAAG
>CAZXBD010000367.1:0-7598 GCA_964638305.1 uncultured Geobacteraceae bacterium
TCCGACCATGATTTTGGCAACCACATCGCCAGCAACAAAACTTTGTCCCTCTTTTACCTCAACGGACATGACCGTAGCAAAGGGCAAGTCGTTGGCGAGGGAGGGAACCTTAACGTTCGCTGTGTGAGGCTGGAAAAGGATTGCCGGGGTGAAGGCAAACAGGATCGGCATAACGTAAAGTAATTTGGCAAACTTGAAAGCGGTCCACCCGGTCTTACACGGATCCGAACCGGCGATCGCAGCTCCTGCGTAAGCCGCTACGCAGACTGGCGGCGTAATATTCGAGTCCTGGCTGAACCAGTAGACGATCATGTGGGCGCAGAGCAACGGCACACCCATGTCCATAAGGGGCGGGACAGCCAATACGGCAGTGATCAGGTACGCCGCAGTGACCGGAACGCCCATGCCAAGGACCAGCGAGGCCAGTGCGACCAGGAAGATGGCTGCAAGCAGGTTGCCGTTGGCCAGGGAGATGATGATGTCAGAGAATTTGAGTCCTACCCCGGTCAGAGAGATGGTGCCGACAATGATGCCGATGACGCCGAGCGTCGCACCGATGATCAGGGTGTTGTTGGCACCGGTCAGGATCGCCTGCCATATACCTTTCAAATCCATTGCAATGTCTTTACGGAGAGCACTGATCAAAAGGCACCAGATTGTTGCCGATAAAGTAATGAAAAATTGGATTTTAAACCCGAACAATTCTTTAACTGGAAGTTCGATATAACCGAGAGAAACAATCATAATAAACAGGATCGTAAACGGTACAAAAATCAATCTGTCCTTGAACGAGACTTTCCTGTCCTGCCTCACCCAGCTTACGACAATACATGATAATGCAGACCAGAAAGCAGCCATCCCAGGGGATTTTCCTATAATCATGAGGATCGTGATGATGAGTAACGGCAGGGCGTAATACCATTGTTTTTTTAAGACGTCCTTCCAGTGTGGGAATTCATCGTCCTCAATCCCTTTGAGCCCCTGCTTCTTGGCTTCAAAATGAATCATGCAGAAAACCGAGAAAAAGTAGAGCAATGCCGGAAAGATGGCAATCATCATGATGTAGGCATATGACATTTCAGTGAGTTCGGCCATCAGAAAGCCACCGGCGCCCATAACCGGAGGCAGGAACATTCCGCCGATTGAAGCGGAAGGCTCAATTGCACCGGCAACATGGGGTTTGAATCCGGCCCGTTTCATAAGTGGAATGGTGAATGCTCCGGTGGAAACAGTATTGGCGATAGCGCTACCGGAGACTGAACCGAAAAATGCTGATGCGATAACGGCCACCTTGGCTGGTCCGCCGGTCGTGCGCCCGGCCAGGGCGAGGGGAAAATCGATAAAAAATTTGCCAGCTCCAGATTTGTGCAGGAAGGCGCCAAAAAAGATAAAGAGGATGACGTAGGTCGCCAGCACGTTGGCCATGACCCCGAAAACCCCGTTGGTTGTAATGTAAAGGGCGGTGCAAAGTCGTTCAATACCGAAACCACGATGGGCAATAATGTCCGGGAAAATCGGTCCGAGATAACCGTAAAGAAACATGCCGATGCCGATAAAGGTCATCGACCAACCAAGAACCCTGCGACAGACTTCAAGGGAAAGAATAATGCCAACAATACTGACCATGGCGTCGAGATTCGTCTCCGCTCCGGCCCGGTAATTGAGGACTTCGAATTCGTGAATCCAGTAATATACAACCACTACTGATGTCAGGGCGTAAAGGATATCCGATAACGTAGGATTCTCTGGCCATTTTTGCATCAGCCAGTTGTCGATAAAGGTTGCTGCTGCACCAATAACAGCGGCTCCCAGCACTAAAGTGCCGATCAGACTCATGCTGCCACTGGTTATTTCAGCGTGGAATGCGTCAATCGAGGGGAAAAAACCGAAGGCGGCAATGGTGCAGGATATGATCCCGCCGATGATCAACGAAAGCGGAATGCGCATCCGGGTCTTGCCCGCAGGGTAGAGCAGGAAGACCAGTACATAGGTGACAAAAACGTAGACCCCGCGATGGTATTGGGTTGCTACGGCAGCCAGGCCGGCCGTGTAAAAATAAAAGAGCACCATGCCGCCACCGAGTGCTGCAACTAACCATTTGAAAAATCCGGTTGGAGAACGGTAGGACTTGGAGTCCTTTTCCATCAGTTTCTTGAGCTTCTCCTGCTCTTCGGGAGAGAGATCCTTGAGTTCTTCCTGCAGCTCTTCTGCCATGCTTGCAACCTGTCTGGATAGAGATATAAAGCGAAACGTGATTGTTTGGTGAAAATTGTTTCTGAGTACAGAAGCGAGGCCATACGGCCTCGCTTCGTGAACGGCTTTAACGTAATGTGCTTAGTGACCCATTTGCTCCATGGTCAGCTTGAGACCTTGCTCTTTCCAGTATTTCTGGGCGCCTGCGTGAACCGGAGTGACGATACCGGAGAGGGCGCCTTTGACCGACATGGCTTTAGCCGTACTCTTGACCTTGACCATATAGGAGAGACCTTCTTTGGTGTAAATGTTTGCCAAGGCGTTGTAGACATGCTCAGGAGCAACGTCCTTGTTGGCGACCCAAAGAGCGGAATCCTGAAAAGACATGACATCATAGTCAACACCACTGTAGGTGCCTGCAGGGATAGTGAGCTTGGCATAGAAAGGATACTGTTCGAAGGCACCACCTTTTTCACCAGCCTCCCAGGTGGAAAGGATCTTGATCTTGTTGCTGGCAGCGGCCTGGATAACCGAGCTGTTGGGGAATCCGGCAAAAACCCACATCGCGTCGATCAGGCCGTCACCGATAGCAGCGGCAGCTTTGCTGTAGCCGATGAACTCAACATTCATCTTGTCCCACAGGCCGAGAGCGCCGAAATAACGCTGTGCGGCTGCAGCGGCACCAGAACCAGCGCCACCAACTGCGATGCGCTTGCCTTTGAGGTCAGCAACCGAGTTGATGCCGCTCTTCTCGAGAACGATCAGGTGTGCTGGGGCACCGTAAAGGAAAGCCATGGCGTAAACGTTGGGATACTTGTTAGTGTCATTGGTCAGGCGGCCATTGCGAGCAAGGTAGGTGTCGCCGGAGTAGGAGATGCCGAAATCGATCTCACCGGAGTTGACGCGGCGAGCGTTTTCAACCGAGCCAGCCGAAGCCATGTTGGAGACCTCGACGTTTGGTAGCATCTTGGAAAGACGGGAAGCGATACCGTTGGAGAAGTACTGAAAAGTACCACCCTCGGGGCCGCCGCCGAAGCCGAGACGGGTTTTCTCTGCGAGACCCGTGGTGGGCAGTGCAAATGCTGCGACCAGTGCGATTGCGCTGATCAGTGACAGTGCTCGTTTTGCTGTTTTCATGTTGTGTTGCCTCCTCTATTGTTTGGGGTTACAGGTACGTTAAGCGAGTGCCGCTTTTGACTTTTAATCCTAAAATTACTACAGTTTCATTACGCAAGTAGAGTGCCAGTTTAAAAAGCTGTTTGCAGTTAGTACATTCAAGCATAAAACAGCGTCTTTGCAAGGAGCTGTCTATTGTTCATAAATTTGTTAGTAACGGCAGCGGTGGCGAATAGTGATGTTTTGTGGCGAAAATCAGCCACAATCTGTTGCTGTTGTTTATAAAGGTACGCGTTTACTCCTTGTGTATACATGTCAATGTTAGGGGTTGTAGTCATCATCTTAAATAGATACTGTGTGCTTGTAGGTGATGTTTCGTGCTCTCAGTCAGGCTGTGGCTGGTATGAGGTTGCCTCTTGTTTGGCATGAAAATGATGGATATTGTTTGCGTAGATAAGGCTGGCCGGTTGGGTAGGTCGACAATTCTATAGGTAGATAAATGAAGAAAGTGGTTTACGCACCTGCCAAGATAAACATTTGTCTGCATGTTCTGGGACGACGCGAGGATGGTTATCATGAACTGGCGAGTTTGATGCAGAAGATTGATCTGCAGGACCGGCTCGAGGTGATAGTCTCAAGTGGCACAGATATAACAGCGTATTGTCCTGCTGTAACTCTTCCGCGAGGGGTTGATAATATCACTGTGCGTGCAGCAAGATTGTTTCTGCAACACATTGGGGCAGAGCATGCTGTATCAATCTTTGTTGATAAAGAAATCCCGGCGGCGGCCGGCCTGGGAGGAGGGTCTTCAGACGCTGCGGCGGTTCTTCTTGCTTTGAATGATCTGCTCGATACGGATTTGTCCCAGGCTGAGTTGATGGCCCTGGGGGTGCGTCTTGGTGCCGATGTTCCTTTCTTTCTGTATGATCAAACCGCTTGGGCAACCGGTATCGGCGAGTGTCTGCAGCCCTGGCCAGGATTGCCGCCGATTACTCTGGTTCTGGTCAATCCTGGAGTCGCCGTTTCGACGGCGATGGTTTTCCAAAGTTTGGGGTTGACACGCTCAAAGTCAACCGCTAAAATCCCGAGGTTTCCCGAAAGAACGACCGCTTTAGTGCGTCTGCTGCATAACGATCTCGAAGCTGTCACCTGCGAACGCCATCCTGTGATCACTACTATCAAGGAACGTCTGGTTGCCGGCGGGGCCGCTGGGGCTCTTATGTCTGGCAGCGGGTCGACAGTGTTCGGTGTCTTCGACGAGTACACACATGCAGAACAGGCCGCTCAAAGATTTTCCATGGAAACTGATTGGTGGGTTAGAGTTGTCAGCCCACTTTAAGGATTTACATCACTGAAAAGTAGATAATGGGGCGTCGCCAAGCGGTAAGGCACCGGATTTTGATTCCGGCATTCACAGGTTCGATCCCTGTCGCCCCAGCCACTTTCAACTTCTTCGTATCTCGGTTTATACCGGGGGCGATTTTTGATAGTCGAATTGATTTGATGCAGGCCATGTTTTGTCATGGACTGAAGTTTCCAAAAAAACAGGTGATATGAGTGCTTAAAGAACTAAAGATTTTTTCCGGAAACGCAAACCCGGCCCTGGCGCAGGAAATCTGCAGTCACCTGTCAGTGCCTCTGGCCAAGGCCTCCGTCAAGACTTTTTCCGACGGCGAGATTATGGTTGAAATTAACGAAAATGTTCGCGGTCGGGATGTTTTCGTTGTTCAGCCGACCTGCCAGCCGGCCAACGAAAACCTTATAGAGCTGCTTGTCATGATTGATGCTCTAAAGCGTGCTTCAGCAGATCGTATTACGGCGGTTATCCCGTATTTCGGCTATGCTCGTCAGGATCGCAAAGTTGCACCACGGACACCGATTACCAGTAAACTGGTTGCCGACTTGATCACGACTGCAGGCGCGCAGAGAGTCTTGTGCGTCGACCTGCATGCCGGCCAGATTCAGGGTTTCTTTAATATCCCTGTTGATCATCTCTATGCGGCTCCAGTCGTCCTCGAAGATATAAAGTCCCGTTTTTCAGGGGAACTGGTTGTGGTCTCGCCGGATGCTGGTGGAACTGAGCGGGCGCGAGCCTTTGCCAAACGTCTGAACGCCGGGCTGGCAATTATCGACAAGCGTCGCAGTGCCGCCAATGTTTCCGAAGTCATGCACATTATCGGTGATGTCGACGGTCAAACCTGCATCATCGTCGATGACATGATCGATACGGCCGGTACTCTTTGTCAGGCTGCTGCGGCCCTTAAAGCGCATGGCGCTGGTGATGTTTACGCTACGGCAACTCATGCGGTTCTGTCTGGCCCCGCGTTGGATCGAATCAACGAAAGTTCTCTCAAGGAAGTCCTGGTCTGTAACACAATTCCGGTTGAGAAGAAGGTAGAGACTTGTTCAAGACTGCGGATCGTTTCAGTAGCAGATCTTTTGGCGGAAGCGATCCGTCGTATTCATGGTGATGAATCTGTCAGCTCTCTCTTTGTTTGAGCTGCTGCAGAATAAATAAATTAACCTCAATAAGTAGTTTAAGGATGGAGGATAGATAAATGGCCAAATCGGTACTGAACGTCGAACCGCGGGTTCGCATTGGCAAAGGCGGCTCTCGCAAAGTCCGCCAGGACGGCCTGGTGCCGGCAGTTGTTTACGGTAAAGGGATTGAAGCTCTCAACCTTCGCCTGGACCCGAAGGCACTGCAACAGGCAGTTGCCACTGAAGCTGGCTGGAACACCCTGATTACCTTGAAGGGTGACGGTCCGTTCGACGGTAAGGTCGTGATCCTCAAGGATATGCAGATCGATGCCATCCGTCGTGATGTGCAGCATGTTGACTTCCATGCAATCGACCTGAAGAAGACTCTTGCTGTTATGGTTCCTGTGCAGCCAATCGGCAAGTCTCAGGGTGAGATTGAAGGCGGAACGCTACAGCTGGTTCGTCACGAGCTGGAAGTCTATTGCCTGCCGACGAATATTCCGACTTCGATCGAAATTGATGTGACCGCGCTGACTGTTGGCGATTCGGTACATATTGACGAAGTGACCCTCCCTGTAGACATTGAATCCCAGCACGATGTCAACTTTACGGTTCTGACAGTTGTCGGTCGCATGGCCGAAGAAGTTGAAGAAGTTGAAGAGGATGAGCTTCTTGCCGAAGGTGAAGAGGCGGCTGAAGAAGATGCTGAGGGTGAAGAGACCGAAGAGTAAACGAGTAATCGAGGTTTCTTTTGAAGCTGATCGTTGGGTTAGGCAACCCAGGCATACAATATGCCGAGACTCGCCACAATATTGGTTTTATGGTCGCCGCTCATGTGGCCGACCGCTCTGGAATTGCTCTGAAGCGCAAAGGGTACCAGGGCTTCTACGGCGTCGGTCGTGTGGCCGGTGAAGAGGCAACGATCCTGTTGCCACAGACATATATGAACCGTAGTGGCACAAGCGTTGCTGCTGCCTGTCAATCCCTCGGTGTTTTACCGGGGGATTTGATTGTGGTTCACGACGAAATAGATCTGGGTTTTGGTTGTCTGCGCATCAAGCTTGGCGGTGGTCATGGTGGCCACAACGGTTTGCGAAGTATTGGCGCGGCTTACGGTGAAGCAGGCTACAACCGCTTGCGTATGGGAGTTGGCCGACCGCCGGAAGGTGGAGACGTCTCCGGGCATGTTCTGAGTCGCTTTAATGCAGCAGAACGAGCCCAGTTGGAAAGATATGTAGAGACGGCTGCTGATGCCCTGGAATTGCTCTTGAGAGAAGGGGCGCAGGAAGCTATGAACAGTTATAACAATCGTGAAGTATTAACCTGAACATAACCACTTAATTCAAAAAAAGCCTAAGAGAGGAACGAAAAAGATGGAACTACAGATGTTTGCACCTATTCTCGGTGTGGTTGGTTTTGTGATCGCCATTGTCCTGTACAACCTGGTCAAGGCCGAGCCTGTTGGCAACGCAAGAATGGAAGAGATCGGCGACGACATTTATAACGGTGCCATGGCTTTTCTTGGCCGTGAATACCGCGTGCTGGCGATCTTTATTGTCATCGTCTTTTGCTTGATTGCTGTGGGCATGAACATCCAGACGGCATTGGCCTTCCTTGGTGGTGCTCTTTGCTCGATGACATGCGGCTTCATTGGTATGAAGGCAGCGACTCGCGCTAACGTCAGAACGACTGAAGCTGCCCGCGCATCGGGTCAAGCTAAGGCTCTTGAGGTCTCCTTCAACGGCGGCGCGGTTATGGGTCTTGCTGTTGCTTCCCTAGGCTTGGTTGGCGTCGGTATTGCGTACATC
>CAZXBD010000368.1:0-2654 GCA_964638305.1 uncultured Geobacteraceae bacterium
AATGAACAGTTTAAGCAGCATGGGGCTTTCAGCTGGTCCGAGCTCATGACCACAGATATTGAGGCAGGCAAGGCATTCTATGCCAAGTTGTTTGGGTGGACACTTGAGGATATGCCGATGGAGGGCATGACTTACACCGTCATCAAGGCGGGCGATAAGGAAGTCGGCGGCATGATGGCAACACCACCCGAGGCGGAAGGGTCGCCTCCAATGTGGGGTACCTACGTGACGGTGGACGACGTGGATAGTATCGCCCAGCACGCGCTGCAATTGGGTGCTACAGTCGTGGTAGAGCCGCGCGACATACCAGAGGTGGGTCGGTTCTGCGTTATTCGCGACCCACAGGGGGCATTTGTCTCTGCGATAACCTATATAGATAATCCTGAGATGTAGCTGAATTGCTCTATGAGTTGATGAGACAGGAAAGGAGGATGTGCTGAGATGGATTCTCTACTGTTCGTCTGGAGAACACGACCGCATAACTCAGACCGATCACCAACAACACTGTGCATGCTCGTACAGGGTAACGGGTGAATTCGAAGGGACATTCCCCGAGAGTTCGTTCCACCGACGACCCGAGTTCCATGGTTAAGACTCCTATAAAGGCGTACGTATAAAGTCGAACCTACTTTCAAGATCATGACAATAACTAAAGCTTAACTAGTTGCACGAAATGATTCTGCAAACTTTTGTGAAATCACATCCATCGGCGAAGTCGCGCAGCAGGACGGCGGCTGTCACCATATGCATCCAACCGGGGCAGTGTTCCAACCCTGCGCTCAGTTGTCTTCCAACCCGGTAATCGGGATTGCACAGCGCTGCAGGCTATACACCGGCGGAGATGGATCTGACTATCAGCTTTATTTGACTGAAGAAACGAGAATGAAGGGGGATTAACTGGTAATCAAAAATATAGAATCACCGCCGGTATCTGATAAATGTCCTCGAAAGTGGCATCGGTCGAGTTATATAAGCCTGTAACTTTGTGAGTAATGTGGGGAATCAGAGTCGGGTAGCGGTCCTGGCCGAACCTTTTCCTTGCCTTGTAAGTCAATGGGTTACCCATGCTTTCATTAATAATTACAGTCAGTTATAAATGGTTGAGGTGGGTATGTCCACGGAAAACCAGCAGTTAGGTTCGAATGGGGTGCGATTACAAGTCGCATCGATTTTCGCATCGGTTAAAAAATGATGCGGAATCGATTGAACTGTCGCCGAACCCTTCGGCGTTGTTCGCGTTCGCTACTTCTTGTTTTTGCGAACACCTGACAGCGCCTGCTTGAGGTATTTGAGGTCCCAGTAGTCTTCAACCCTTAACTTTGTGACATCGCCTTCAAGACTGCCGGCGAACCCGTAGAATTCGAAATCGGCTAAGGCGGCTTGCAGGCCTCCACCGTTGTTTGGGAAGGCTCCAACCTCCACCATTTCCGAATAATATCGACGGATCTCGCCTTCAAGGTCCTTCCCGTCATGCGATGGCAGAAGCCCATATCGTTTCCAGGTCGCTACCATGTAGTCCGGATTCTGGTTTACCTCTCGCCAGACCTTCAAGAGCTCTTCCAAGAGAACGACGATCGTGGCACTGTTCTCTTCCAGGTAAGCCTTGCGAACATATAAGGCTTCGTCGCTTGCGTGGACGTCAGGAATAGGCAGAAAAGCGAATTGATTCCGTCCAGTCTCTAGCAGCATATTGCGACGTCTGGAATCCACGATGCTGGCATTGATTCGCCCCTGCAACATGGCTCGCGCACGGACCTCGGAACCAGGGAGGTAGTTCATGGTTTTATAGGTAATGCCGTGCATCTTCGCCATCGATTCCATAATCGCCTCGGTGCCAGAACCACGCCCATGGGTATAGATATCGGCGCCGTCGAGATCCTTCCAGGTGGTATGAAAATCCGTGTTGACGACGGGAAAGAAGCGTAGCGTATTTAGCTGGTAAACCATGCGAACCGGTGCGTCAGATTTCTGAATTATCGCATACGGCGTGCCAATGCCCATGTCCGCTTGTCCTTGAAGAACGGCCTGTACTGCGATGTCTTCTGAGCGCAGGTATTCGACGGTGATATCCAGTCCGCGTTCCTTGGCTTGTTCCACGGCGGTCAGGAAAATCAGCATTTCTACGCCGGGAATGTCGTCCAGAGCGATGCGCAAGGATTCTGGTGAAGCTGCTGACGATACCCCGGAACCGACTGCCAGTGCCAGCGCCAGCAGCGTGCGGTGCAGCCGAAAGAGCATGGATAAGACAGAGGTTTGGATTATTCGACGTCTGTTGTCGCTCATGGAATATACTCGTAGGCGGTCTTGGTGCGTTTGAAATCGATCGTTTTCGACTGGATGTTATTGGACATTCGCCTTTATTGAAGATCAAACGTATCAAATAATTGTCTGGAGTTTCAATAGTCAGCGGCTGACCCTATACTAAAGCTATGGTGAATTCATCAACAGATTTTCGAGGAACGAGACCGTCGATGACCGATCGCTTGCTTCGGTCAGCTCTGGCCACGCCAATGAAGTAGAATAACCGTTTTGCAGTCCGGCAGTTAATACGACGAAATGCCTATAGAAATAGGCCAAATGGTATATATAACAATCGGTTACCCGCATAAGATTTGGCGCCATAAGCTGCTGTGCCCACCAACGTGCAATTTTCT
>CAZXBD010000369.1:0-3553 GCA_964638305.1 uncultured Geobacteraceae bacterium
TTATCCTCAGAAGTGATAATGTCAGATACCTTCCCGCCCCCTTTGAAGGATACATCGATGAAGTACGGGTAAAAGTTGGCGAGAAGGTAGAGGAAGGCGACCTCCTTCTGACCCTCGACACGGGGGACCTTCTTTTGGAAGAGTCGGCAGCGATTGCCAATCAGATCCGTTATTCGCGGGAGGCGGAAAAGGCCAGGGCAGAAAATACGCTGGCCGAAATGAAAATTGCCCTTGCTTTGGCGGACCAGGCCAAGGCCCGACTCGATCTCGTCCGCTATCATTTGGGCCGCGCCGAAGTGAAAGCGCCTTTCAGCGGGATCGTTGTCGAGGGAGACCTTGAAGAACTCCAGGGCGCGTCAGTCAAAAAAGGGGATGTCTTGTTTAAGGTATCGCGAATCGAGAAAATGTATGCAGAACTTGAAGTCAGTGAGCTGGACATCCATGAACTGGCTGGAGGTTTCTCCGGAGATATGGCCTTTGTGAGCCAGCCGCAGCTGAAGTTTCCCATTAAAGTTGAACGGATCGATCCTGTGGCCATTGCCAAAAAAGAAGAAGGGAACGTATTTCTTGTTCGTTGTCTGTTCTCGGAAGAAATGGCAGATTGGTGGCGACCGGGAATGAGCGGTGTGGCAAAAGTCACTGTAGGAAAACGAAACGTCCTCTGGATACTCACACATCGCACCGTTGATTTCTTCAGGATAAGGCTTTGGTGGTAATATGTCCGGCACAGGAAGGACATTCAGCGAATCCTGGCACCGTATAGCTGATCAGAGGATAAGCCTGCGTTCTACCGTAACGGTGCGAAAACAGCTTTTCCGGGGCAAAAAATGGCATGTCCTTCATGATCCCTTTAATAACCGGTTTTTTCGCCTTAGTCCCGAGGCGCACGAATTTGTGGTACGCCTGCGGCCAGACCGGACCGTGGAGCAGGTCTGGGAAGAGTGTCTCGAAAAGAATCCTGATGGTGCTCCCGGACAGGATGATGTAATTAAGCTGCTTGCCCAGTTCTATTTCGCCAACCTTCTTTATCACGAGTTGCCGGCGGACAGCGCGAAACTTTTTGAACGGTACAGCCATCGTAAACAGCGAGAACTGCAGTCCAGGCTGCTCGGCATTATGTTTATACGGCTGCCCCTGTTTGATCCTGAAAACCTGCTGAAGAGGATCATGCCTGTCATCAGGCTACTGGTGAGCCCTCTGGGCGCTGTCATCTGGCTGACAACAGTAATATTGGCGGGCAAGGTCGTCGTTGATCGTTTTGATGCAGTGGTAGCGCAGACCCAGGGCGTCCTTGCGCCAGGTAACCTCATTTTTTTGTATGCCAGTCTTGTCCTGATCAAGACTTTGCATGAGTTCGGGCATGCCTTTGTCTGCAAGCGTTTCGGGGGTGAGGTGCATACTATGGGGGTGATGTTGCTGGTCTTTACCCCTCTTCCTTACATGGATGCAACATCGAGCTGGTCGTTCCGCAGCAGGTGGGACCGGATGCTTGTTGGTGCGGCCGGTATGATTTTTGAAATATTCACTGCGTCCTTTGCTGCCTTTGTATGGGCATACACCGGGCCGGGCATTGTCCACAGCATCGCTTACAACATGATGTTCATTGCCTCGGTGTCGACGGTGCTGTTTAACGTCAATCCCCTCCTCCGTTATGACGGTTATTATATCCTCTCTGATCTGCTTGATATCCCCAATCTCCACTCACGATCGCTGATGCATCTGCGGCATATCGCCGAGCGGTACCTCTTTGGCTGCCGGGATTCTTCCAGTCCGGCCCAGACCCTCAAGGAAGCTTCATGGCTGACTGTATTTGGTGTCCTGAGCGGGATCTACAGGGTTATTGTCTTCACGGTTATCATACTTTTTGTTGCAGATCGCTTTTTGCTGGCAGGATTGATTATGGGCTGCATCTGTGTGATCTCCTGGGGAGTGGTACCGTTATTGCGATTCGTAACGTATCTTTTATCTGACCCGCGTCTTGCGAGAACAAGGTCACGGGCTGTCGCAGCAAGCCTTGGATGTATTGGTGCAGTGATGTTCTTTCTTGCCATCTGTCCCTTTCCCAGCCGTTTCCGGGCACCAGGTGTATTGGAAGCAGAGGCATATATCAGGGTCGTCAATGATGCGCCCGGTTACGTGAAAACTGTTCTTGTCCCCTCAGGAGCTGATGTTGTTGCCGGAACACCGTTGATGAAATTGTCCAACAATGAGCTGGCACTTGAAATCGCGGCTGCCAGGGCCCAGCGTCAGGAAACGCTGACGTTACAGATGCGGGCAGTTAACCAGCAAATGGCTGATCTCGAACCGCTCCGCAATCGTCTTGTATCAATTGAAAAGAAACTGAAAAATCTCGAAGAACAACAGCAGGCCCTGGTGGTGAGGGCACGTGAGAACGGAACCTGGGTTTCCCCCCGGAACAAAGATATGATGGGGACCTGGATTGCGCGAGGATCGGAGGTGGGAGTGATTGTCAATCACGACGCATTCAGATTTTCGGCTGTTGTTTCTCAGGACGAGGCATCAAGGCTCTTTGATGGCGATATTGAGGACGCAGAGGTCCGTCTGTTTGGGCAGGGAGGGAAAACCCTTGAAGTGAATGACTATCAATTCATTCCTTTCCAGCACGAAAAATTGCCCTCCGCTGCTCTCGGGTGGCGTGCAGGAGGTGAAGTGCCAGTTAAAGATGATACCGGTCTTGAGGCTGCCGAACCTTTCTTTCAGATCTATGCCCATCTCAATCAGATGCCGTCAGTATCCTTTCTTCACGGCCGGTCGGGCCAGATTCGTTTTTCCCTCCATCCGGAGCCGCTTCTTGAGCAGTGGTTTCGGAAATTTCGACAGCTCCTTCAGAAGAGGTATCAGGTTTGATTCTACCAGCACGGGATTACCGGGCCACTCATGTTATTGTTCCCCCAAAGCTCCATAAGGGACTGGATCGGATTATTCACTCTGCTGTCGGCCGCTATCGCAGACGCTCCAGTGTGTTACACACAATGCACAAAGAGGCTATGCAGATTGTTGAAAGTTCTTTAACGCTTCGTCATGTTGCTGATGGGAAACTGCGTGAGCGTCTCGGGCATATACAGTCATGTTATCGACGTCAGAAAAAGGGATATGAAAAAAACCTCTCTGATGCATTGGCCATCATGACCGAGATCTCTGACAGGACACTCGGTCTCCGGCCATATCCGGTCCAGCTTCTGGGCGCCATGGCCCTCTGCCGTGGATATCTGGCCGAAATGGCAACAGGAGAGGGGAAAAGCCTCACGGCGTGCTTACGTGCAATTCTTGCTGCCTGGACAGGGGTGCCCTGCCACATCATTACCGCCAACGATTACCTTGCCGGCAGGGATGCCGATGAAATGAGACCCCTCTATTCGTTTTGCGGTGTTTCCGTGGGATGGGTCAACAGCGAGATGGAGCCAAAAGAACGGCGCATAAACTACGAAAAGGGGGTCGTGTACACGACCAGCAAGGAAATCCTTGCCGATTTTCTCAGAGATCAATTGAAGCTGGGGCTCTGCCATCATCCATCACGAAGGCTGATCCGCCA